>JBIICS010000117.1:0-8918 GCA_044238735.1 Bacteroidia bacterium | reverse complement strand
GGTGGAGGGAAACGCCCTTTGAAACCTTGGCAACCTATTATAAATTGATGAATCTTGAGGTGATTTTTAAATATTCCTTATCCGTTTTTAAAGTTAAAAGAATTAACAAAATCACTAATCAATAAATAATGTTGTGCCAAATCGTTCCTTAAATGGGAAAAGATAAGTCGGTATGGATACATAATTTTGCAATCCCTTCTGGTCTTATTAAGTCCCGAAGGGATTTTTTATTTAAAATTAACTATGAGTAAAGACCAAATAATTAGAAAAGAATTACAAGAAAGAGTATTAGTGATTGATGGTGCCATGGGTACCATGATACAACGGTATAAACTGGATGAAGCAGGTTATCGTGGAACACGTTTTGCCAATTGGAGTAAAGGTGATTTAAAAGGCAACAACGATCTTCTTGTTCTAACACAACCGGATATCATCAGGTCTATTCATCTTGAATATTTGAATGCCGGAGCAGACATCATAGAAACCAATACGTTTAATGCTCAGCGTATTTCCATGGCCGATTATCATATGGAAGAGCTGTCCTATGAAATTAATTTTGAAGCCGCAAAACTTGCTAAACAAGCCGTTGAAGAATATAAAAAACAAGGGGGTGCTGCCGAAAAGTTCGTTGCCGGTGCTATTGGTCCAACAAACCGTACACTTTCAATTTCGCCGGATGTAAATGATCCAGGCTATAGAGCCGTTAGTTGGAAACAGGTTGTAGATATCTATGTAGAACAAATTAAGGCTTTGATGGATGGCGGAGTTGATCTTTTATTAATTGAAACAATTTTTGACACCTTAAATGCTAAAGCAGCTTTATTTGCAGCGCAAACTGTTTTTGAAGAAAATGGTAAGGAATTACCGATTATGATATCTGGAACTATAACTGATGCAAGTGGCAGAACGTTATCCGGTCAAACAGTTGAGGCATTTCTAAACTCCCTTAGTCATGTTAATTTATTAAGTATTGGTTTAAATTGTGCTTTGGGGGCTAAAGATATGCGCCCTTATCTGGAGGAGCTTAGCGAAAAGTCTTCTTTTTATATTAGCGCCTATCCCAATGCTGGTTTGCCTAATCAGTTTGGTGAATACGATGAATCGCCAAGTGATATGGCTTGTCAAATTCATGATTTCCTAAACAGTGGGTTCGTAAATATAGTTGGTGGTTGTTGTGGTACCACTCCGGATCATATCAAGCACATTGCAGCAGAAGCAAAAAAGGCTAAACCCCGGTCGCCTAAAAGAATTGAGCCTTGGTTGCGATTGAGTGGTTTGGAGGCTGTCTCATTAAGGCCCGAGTCAAATTTCATGAACGTAGGCGAGCGAACAAATGTTACAGGGTCCAAAAAATTCTTGCGTTTAATTAAGGAAAATAATTTTGAAGAGGCCTTATCTATTGCTCGCGAACAGGTTGAAGGTGGAGCTCAGGTAATTGATATAAATATGGATGAAGGTATGTTGGATGCCTCTGCCAGCATGACTAAATTTTTACAACTTATAGCAGCAGAGCCTGATATTGCCAGAGTTCCCGTTATGATTGATTCTTCCAAGTTTCATGTATTAGAAGCCGGTTTACAATGCATTCAGGGAAAAGGGATTGTTAATTCAATCTCTCTTAAAGAAGGAGAAAGTGCCTTTATTGAACAGGCTAAACTTATCAAAAAATATGGTGCAGCCGTAATCGTTATGGCTTTTGATGAAGATGGACAGGCGGATACATATCAAAGAAGAATAGATATTTGTAAACGCGCTTATGATGTGCTTACTAAAAAAGTAAATTTTCTTCCTCAGGATATTATTTTTGATCCCAATATTTTTCCAGTTGCTACAGGAATGGAAGAGCATCGTAAAAACGCTCTCGATTTCTTTAATGCTACTAAATGGATTAAAGAGAATCTTCCACACGCTAAAGTAAGTGGTGGTGTTAGTAATGTTTCTTTTTCTTTTCGAGGAAATGATTCGGTTAGGGAAGCCATTCACTCATCGTTTTTATATCATGGTATTAAAAATGGTATGGATATGGGTATTGTTAATCCTTCTCAACTTCAGGTTTACGACGAAATAGAGAAAGATTTACTTGAACTGGTAGAAGATGTTTTGTTAGACCGGAGAGAGGATGCTACGGAGCGTTTAATTAACTATGCCGAAGCCAATAAAGGGAAAGCTAAAGAAAGCGAAACTCAAATACAGGAGTGGAGAAACGAAAGTGTAGAAGAACGCTTATCTCATTCACTGGTAAAAGGTATTACAGATTTTATCGACCACGATATTGAAGAGGCACGACTGAAATATGTTTCCCCGCTTAAGGTAATTGAAGGTCCTTTGATGGATGGCATGAAGGTAGTGGGCGACTTATTTGGCAGTGGTAAAATGTTTTTGCCACAGGTTGTTAAAAGTGCAAGAGTTATGAAACGGGCAGTGGCCTATCTGCAACCGTTTATAGAAGCAGAGAAAGACGGATCTAAAAGTGCAGCAGGAAAGGTTTTGATGGCTACAGTTAAAGGAGATGTTCACGATATTGGTAAAAACATTGTATCGGTAGTATTGGGTTGTAATAATTACGAGGTGATTGACTTGGGAGTTATGGTGCCTGCAGAGAAAATATTGGATGCAGCCATACAGCATAACGTTGATGTGATAGGGTTAAGTGGACTAATTACTCCATCGCTTGACGAGATGGTGCACGTTGCCAAAGAAATGGAACGAAGAGGCATGAACATTCCTTTATTAATAGGCGGTGCTACTACCTCTCGTGTTCATACTGCTGTTAAAATTGAACCACAGTATAAACATCCGGTTATTCATGTAAATGATGCTTCCAGAAGTGTTCCAGTAGTGAGTAGTCTTTTGTCTAAAGATGGTAAAACACCTTTTGTACAGTCATTAAAAGAAGAATACGAAAAAGTTCGACTGCAATACGCTAATGCAAACAGTGCGGCTAAATTTATTTGCATTGAAGATGCTCGAAAAAATAAAGTATCCATTAATTGGAAAGAGGGTATAACGTATACTCCCAAACAGTTAGGTGTAAAAGTGCTAAATAGTTTTCCATTAAAAGAAATAGCCGCTTTTATAGATTGGACGCCTTTTTTTCATAGCTGGGAGATAAAGGGTAGTTACCCTAAAGTATTGAGTGATCCTGAAAAAGGCATTGAGGCTACCAAATTGTTTAATGATGCTCAGGCGATGTTAAATAAAATTATTCAGGAAAATTGGTTAACGGCTAATGGGGTAATTGGTTTGTTTAAGGCCAATAGTAATGGTGATGATATAGAAGTATATGACGAGGGGCAAAACGTTATAGCTAAATTCCATACTATACGTCAGCAAACGCAAAAACCCGATAAGATGCCTAACATAGCCCTTTCAGATTTTATTGCACCAAAAGGATTGAAGGATGACTATATAGGTGGTTTTGCTGTAACTACCGGCATTGGAATTGAAAAGTGGATTGAAAAGTTTGAAAAAGAACACGATGATTATAGTTCTATCATGTTAAAAGCTCTGGCGGATCGATTAGCTGAAGCCTTTGCTGAATTAATTCATGCCAAAATCCGAACAGATTGGTGGGGCTATGCTTCCAACGAAAATTTATCAGCAGAGGAAATTATCAAAGAAAGTTATCAGGGAATTAGACCAGCGCCTGGTTATCCTGCTCAACCCGATCATACCGAAAAACCTACTCTTTTTAAGCTACTTAATGTTGAGCAAAATACAGGTATAACACTAACCGAGAGTATGGCTATGTATCCAACAGCCGCTGTAAGTGGATTATATTTGTCTCATCAGGAGTCGCATTATTTTTCGGTTGGTAAAATAGCAAAAGATCAGGTTATTGATTATGCTAATAGAAAAGGTATAAGTGTAGAAGAGGCAGAACGTTGGTTATCTCCGATATTAAGCTATTGAGATGAATGAAATTCCGGTAAATATTGCCATTCAGCTTTTGCCATTGTGCGAAAAAGAGAAGGCTCTTGATTATATAGATCAGGCTATTACTATCATAAAGCATTCCGGAATAAAGTACGAGGTAGGTCCTTTTGAAACTACTTTGGAAGGTGATTATAATAAGATAATGAATATAGTTACCTCTATTAAAGAGGAGGTGCTTAACAGTGGAGCTAACGATATCATTATTAATTTAAAAATAAGTGCTTCGCGAGTAAAGCTTTTGAGTATAGACGATAAAGTTAATAAGTACCGATAATGAAATATTTGGATGTTATTACCCGAAATCAATTAAATGAATTTTACCGCAAACGTAAAGGTGAAATAAAGTGGGGAGATGTATGTTCAAATTTGGAAGGTAAAAACTGGAAGAAAGAGCTTAAAGCAAATAAAAGTAAATTCGTATTATTAGGGTTACCCGAAGATATAGGGGTTAGAGCCAATTACGGAAGGCTGGGCGCAAGTAGTGCATGGATACCTGCCCTTAACAACATTTTAAATATGCAAAGTAATTCCTTTTTAACAGGGAGTGAGCTTTTAATATTGGGGTCAATTAATTTTAATGACTTAAACGAAAAAGCATCGTTAAATAATCAAAAGAGTGAAAAAGAAATAAACCAATTGAGAAAATTAGTGGAAGAGGTTGATAAGCGGGTTTTAGAAGTAGTTGGTGAAATTGTAAAATTAGGAAAGGTGCCTATAATTATAGGTGGAGGTCATAATAATGCCTATCCGAATATTGTTGGGTCTGCTAAATGCTTTAAAAATAAAACTATAAATGTAATTAATTGCGATGCTCACAGTGATTTCAGGGCATTGGAAGGAAGGCACAGCGGAAATGGTTTTAGTTATGCATTCGAACAAGGTTTTATAAAAAAATATGCGATGGTTGGATTACATGAAAATTATAATTCAGGATCCGTTTTTGATCGCTTAGAAAAAGCAAAGAGCATAACTTATAGTACATTTGAGCAAATTTTTATTAGGGAAGAATTATCTTTTAAAGATGCAGTATTGAACGCTATACGCTTTGTAAAAGAAGATTATTGTGGTGTAGAAATAGATATGGATACTGTTCAAAATATACCTTCGAGTGCAAAAACCTCATCGGGTATAAGTGCTAACATGGCTAGGCAGTTCTCCTACTGGTGTGGTTTAAATTTAAATGCTGTATACTTTCATATTGCCGAAGCTGCCCCTGTTTTATCTCATATAAAAGCCGATAATAAAACCGGAAAACTTATTGCTTATTTAGTTAGCGATTTTATAAAGGGGGTAAACTCTCAACACTAGCCCAATTAGAAGAAAGAAACCATTGAATACTGGTTATATATTTATCAAAAACTAAGATTACAACAACCTAATTCATTATTTTAATAGTTGCAGAAATCGATAGCTCTCTATGATACTGATCGGAGGCTTTAACGCTATGGTTTTTAATGATTACAACGTTATTTTTTACCAATTACTAACTATGTGGGTTTTGTAGAATCAGATCGTTAAATGGAAAAGAAATAAGAAAGGATATTAAAAGATTTAAATCATAAAATGATAAAGGCCTGTTGTATTAAACTGACAGGCCTTTTGTTTTAGAGGTCCCGACCAGATTCGAACTGGTGTACAAGCTTTTGCAGAGCTCTGCCTAGCCACTCGGCCACAGGACCATTTTTTTAATGGAATTACAAATTTAGTAAAATATTCAGCTTGCCCAAAAAAATTAGATAATATAGCTTACGCTGTCTACATCACCATTCATAGGCGGTTTAAGCTTAATAATCTCAACTTTTATGATGGTTTCGGGGTATTTAGTGCTTATTTTATTTTTTATTCTTCTGGCAACCTGTTCAATTAACTTATTCCTAATTGCCATTTCGCTTTTTACAATGTTAAAAACCACTACATAATCAGCAGTGTCGTTTAAGTCGTCAGTTTCCTCAGATTTAGAAAAATCTCCCTCCAGTTCAATGTTAACAATATATTGGCCACCTACTAATCCCTCTTCGGGTAAACATCCGTGATAACCATAACATTTAATTCCGTTTACTTTAATTATTCCCATAGTATTTTATTCCCATTATTAAAACGTCATCTATTTGCTCATACGAGCCTTTCCAGTTATTAAAACAATCTTGTAAAATTGTTTTTTGTTCCTCAAGTGGTTTTTGATGATTTTCGAGTAACAACTTTTGAAGTGAGGCATACTTGAACTTCTTTTTCTTCGGACCACCAAACTGATCGGCATAACCATCCGTAAAAAGATAAATTAAATCACCATCATTTAAAAGATAAGTTTGTTGTGAAAAGGAGATACTATCATCGCTAAATTTTCCAATTGGTTTTTTGTTTGCCGTAAGCTCAATTAATTCATTATTACGAAAGATGTAAATTGGATTATTTGCTCCCGAATATTTTAATTGTTTTTTTTCAATTTTAATAAGCGCAATATCCATCCCGTCTTTAACATGATTGTTTGAATTCTGTTGAAGCGAGAAACTTAGGTTCACATTAACATTGGTTAAAATTTCTGACGGCTCTGAACAGTTGTGTTCATTTAGGGCATGTTTTAGAAGGTTGTAACATACCATGCTTAAAAATGCACCCGGAACACCATGGCCAGTACAATCAGCTACAGCTATATAAATGGCATCCTCTTTTTTATCGAACCAATAAAAATCACCACTAACGATATCTTTGGGTTTAAAAAAGAGAAACATATTTTTCATGTAATCTTTTCTTATACCATCTTCATTAAGTAAAAATGCATCCTGTAGTCGTTTAGCATATTTTATGCTATCGGTAATGTCGGTTAAAGCCCTTTCTAACTTGTCACTTTTAATTTCAATTTCTTTCTTCTGTTTTTGAATTTCAATATTGGCGCGTTTTTTTTGCTTTAGACTTCTATAGGCTAAAATAGATATTACGATTAAGCTCCCCAATCCGGTTAACAAAACGTAACTTATATTTTTTTGAAACCCCATCTGTTGTTCAAATTTTAATTCCTTTTTAAGATCTTCTAGTTCCTTTTGTCTTAAATATTGATCCAGTTCGAATTGAAAGCTAATTTGAGCCAGTTTTTGAGCATTTTTTAAATTATTTAAACTATCGTTCATAAGGTTAAATAGCTTTAAATTTTGATAGGCCATTTCATAATTCTTTAAGTATTGATATTCGATAGTAAGGGCTTCGGCACAATCTTTTATAAGATTTGGTGAACCAAAAATTTTTGCTTTTTCAAGAGCTATTTCGGATAGTTCAGCGGCTTTTTTATAATTTCCTGTAATTCTTTTAATGGTTGCAATGCTGTTTAAACTCGAGATTATTCCTTCTTCATTTTTAATACTATCAAATAATGCGTAAGAATACTCGTAGTATTTTAGAGCCTCTTTATAATTTTTCTTATTACGATAAACTGTACCTATGTTTTCATAGGATTGCGCTATTCCACTTTTACTCCCTAGTTTTTTACGTATTTGTAAACTTTCTTCAAGATAAAGTAAGGCCGAATTATTTGCCCCGCTTTCTAAGTAGGTGGTGCCAATGTTATTAAGTGTCATGGCAATTCCGGTTTGGTAGCTTACTTCTTTCTTTATTTTTAAACTTTTATTGAAAAATTCTAAAGCCTTCTGATAATTTTTTTGTGATAAGTAGATAAGGCCAATGTTGTTTAAACAAATGCTGATACTTTGCTTGTCTTTTAATTTTTGGAAAGATTTAAGTGACCAAAAATACATTTCCAATGCCTTTTCATAATTACCTTGTGTTTGAAAAATAAAAGCTAAATCGTTAGATGCATTTGCAACACCAACCTGGTAGTTTATTTTTTTATATAATTCGGAGCTTTGCTTGTAACTTTTGTAGGCAGAATCCATTTTACCCAAATCCGTGAAGGCATAACCTTCGTTGTATAGTGCGTCCGCTTCTAATTTGATGTTTTTAATTTTAATTGCCAACTCTTTGGCCTTTTGGGCGTAGCTGAGCGATTGCCTATAATTGTTACCCTGAAAGTATTCGCTTAGTTTAAGCAGGATAGAGGTTTTTATAGAATCGTGAGGGGCATTTTTAAAGGCGATTAACAGACTATCATTAGCTGACAATAAAGCAGTTGAGCTTAAAAAAAGGAATAAGGCGGCTAATAATTTCTGTTTCATCTAAAAATAAAATGTTCTCCAAAATTAAACTTATTTGCATTAGTCTCTTGTTAAAAGCTTCAATAAAATAAAATCTTAAATTTGCCTATATTTTAAAATTATGTGGCAACGAATTCAAACTGTTTACCTGGCATTAGTAGCCTTACTTTATGTTGTTTTATTGTTTCTTCCTATTGCCTCATTCAAGGGCGAAAATTTCGAATTGCAATTTGGTTTATTTAACACCATCAAAATTTTAGGTGAAAAACAGGAAAAAGTGGCTTCTCATATTTTACTGATTTTAATGTGTTCTTTTATTATTGCTACCGCATTGTTTTGTATCTCCCAATTTAAGAACCGAAAGTTTCAAATTAAGATTGCAGGCTTATTATATCTGTTAAATGCCGCATTTTTGGTTATTGAGTATTTTTTGCAGGAAAATATTTTAAAACAATTTACTATTGTTACTAAAACCTATTTAGCTGGTACTTATCTGCCGTTAATAGCATTAGTGCTCGTTTTTTTAGCTCAACGTGGAATTAAAAATGATGAAGAATTAGTAAAATCGGCTGATCGTTTAAGATGAAAAATATGGAAGATAGTTTTGATGTTATTGTAGTTGGGGGTGGTATAGTTGGCCTTTCCACCGCTTATAAAATTAACACGCGTTACCCTCACTTAAAGGTGTTGGTATTGGAAAAGGAAAAAACCTTATCAGCGCACCAAACAGGCCGAAATTCGGGAGTAATACACTCAGGCATTTATTATAAACCGGGGTCTTACAAGGCCAAGAATTGTGTTGATGGAAGACGAGAGTTGGTTGCTTTTGCAAAAGAATAT
>JBIICS010000116.1:0-8958 GCA_044238735.1 Bacteroidia bacterium | reverse complement strand
GCCTACACAAGATGCCAGAGATAAAATGAAAGAGCTGGCAATGGTTAAACGTCTTCCCGAAATAATTGAATATATTAAGAAAAGCGGTAATGCCTAACAGTCAGAATGTACAAAAAATACAGGAAAGATTAAAGGTAAACGCTTTTAAGTTAGAGTCGTTGCTCGAAATAACCAAGGCTATAAATAGTAATGTGCCTCAGGAAAAATTGTTTGGTTTGTATGAAATCATACTAAAAAAACAATTAAATATTGGTAAACTTTTATTATACGCCAATACCGGTAAATGGAATGAAATTATTCGCTATGGTTTGCGGGGTAGAAAAATTTATTTTGATGTTCAAAAAGATTTGCTGTCTATTCAAGAAATAAAATACGTTACTAATAAATCTGAATATGCTCCTTTTGACATTATAATACCGGTGTTTCATAAAAAACAAGCATTAGCCTATGTTTTAATTGGAGATTTTGACGAAGAACAGATTGCCATTAGCCCGTCAATTAAACACCTTCCTTTTATTCAAACACTTACAAATTTAATTTTTGTTGCCGTTGAAAATAAACGACTGGCTAAAGAGAATATTAAACAGCAGGCAATTAAAAAAGAACTCGATTTGGCCAGAGAGGTTCAGGAAATGCTTTTCCCCGATAGCTTAAATATTACACCTCATTTAAATGTGGCCGCTAAATACCTTCCTCATCATCAGGTTGGAGGAGACTATTACGATTTTTTTAAACTAAACGATAAAGAATTTGCCCTTTGTATTGCTGACGTCTCGGGGAAGGGCGTTTCTGCTGCCTTGCTAATGTCTAACTTTCAGGCTAATCTTCGAGCGCTTATCCAAACTACAAAAAGTCTTACCGAATTAGTTCATCAGCTCAATTTAAAAGTTTTGCATGCAGCAAAAGGGGATAGGTTTATAACTTTTTTTATGGGTATATATAATGTTAAAACAAAAGAATTAAATTATATAAATGCAGCCCATTTACCACCAATTATTGTAAATGAAGGTGTAAGCGAAATTTTAAAGGTAAGCTGCACCGGTCTTGGAATGTTAGATGAATTAGGAAAAGTTAACGAAGGAAAAGTTGTTCTTAAAAAAGATTCATTGATTTTTTTATATACTGATGGAATAAATGAGTTGATCAATGAAAAAGGAGACTATTTTTCTTCTAAACACATAAACGAGTTTGTGTTAAAACATCATCAGCTGGCTCCCGAATTGCTCAATGATTTATTACTTAAGTCGCTTTACCGTTTTAAAGGCAAAAAATCTATTGCCGACGATATAACCATGCTTTCTTGTAAAGTTAATTAACGGTAAGGTATTATGTTTTTTTCATTTCTTTAACTGCTTCCCATATAGCTATTCCGGCCGAAACGGATATGTTTAATGAATGTTTAGTTCCAAATTGCGGAATCTCTATTACGGCATCGCACAAATCAATAATATCTTGCTGTATGCCTTCTACTTCATTACCAAAAATTAAAACTATTTTAGTGTGGAGATTAAAATTAAATTCATTTAAAAATTTAGTGTTTTCTGCTTGCTCTAGTGCGTATATTTTATAACCCCTTTTTTTATAATATTCTATTGATTGGATAGTATCATCAAATTTTTTCCATTTAACACTTTCAGTTGCACCCAAAGCGGTTTTCATAATCTCCTTATTGGGTGGTGTTGCTGTTATGCCACATAACCCAAGCTCTTCAATTGCAAATGCATCACACGTTCTAAAAACCGAACCTACATTTAATGCGCTTCTAACATTATCAAGTAAAATTATGATGGGAAATTTCTTTTGATCTTTATATTCGTTTATATCGACTCTGTTTAGTTCGTCCAGTTTTAATTTGCGGTTTTCCATTTTTCAAGGATACAAGTGCTAAATAAATACTAATTTTAGGTAAAAATAATGCTTTATGTGGAATATTAGTTTTCAGGAAATTCTTTCAATTGCCATGATATTATTTGCAGTAATAGATGTTGTTGGTTCTGTTCCGGTATTAATTGAATTAAGAAGAAATGTAGGCGCAATTGAATCTGAAAAAGCTTCCATTGCTTCCTTATTTATTATGTTACTCTTTTTGTGGTCGGGTGAGACTATACTGGGTTTAATTGGTTTGGATGTTAGCTCTTTTGCTGTTGCCGGTTCTTTTGTTTTGTTCTTTATTGCATTAGAAATGATTTTAGGGATTCGGCTTTATAAAGATAGTGTTTCGGAAACGGCTTCTATTGTTCCAATTGCTTTTCCTTTAATTGCAGGCGCCGGAACACTTACTACATTGCTTTCACTTAAAGCTGAATATCATGATGTAAATATTGTGATTGCTATTATACTTAATGTTTGTATTGTATATATTGTTTTACGAAATATGGAACGCATAGAAAAATTATTGGGTAATGGTGGAATTAATATTATTAGAAAAGTATTTGGTGTTATATTATTAGCTATTGCAGTAAAGCTTTTTAAAACTAATGTTGCTAATATCTAGTGTCGCAAATTATAATATATACGGATGGTGCTGCTAAAGGAAATCCCGGTCCGGGAGGTTTTGGTATTGTAATGATCTCTGGTTCGCATCGTAAAGAAATTTCAGCTGGTTTTGCTCATACTACTAATAATCGTATGGAATTATTTAGTGTTATTGTGGCATTAGAAACTATTAAGAAGCCAGGTGCTGAAGTTATTATCTATTCCGATAGTAAATATGTGGTAGACGCGGTTGAACAAAATTGGATTTATGGTTGGCAAAAAAAAGGGTTTAATAAAGTTAAGAATCCCGACCTTTGGATGCGCTTTCTGCGAATATATCCTAAACATAGAGTGAAATTTGTTTGGGTAAAAGGCCATGCTGGTAATATAGAAAACGAACGTTGCGATCAGTTGGCAGTAGCTGCCGCTATGCAATCTAATCTTCCGCCCGATACGGGTTATATTTCGTCTTAACATGAGCATGGAAATTAGAGCCAATAATCTGGGTGCCGTTAAAAATTATTTTGTTGAAAAGTTAGCGGGCATTTATCCTGTTGAGGAAATTAAATCATTTTTTGAAATTAGTGTGTATCATCTATTAAAGCTAACGCGAACGCAAATTATAGTTGAGCAGAATAAAAGTTTATCCGAATCGGAATTGTTAAAATTTGTTTCAGTTGTTAAGCAATTAAAAACGCAAAAACCTTTACAATATATTTTTAATGCAGCTCCTTTTTATGGTATGGAATTATATGTAGATGAGCATGTATTAATTCCTCGGCCTGAAACCGAAGAATTGGTTCAATTGGTTTTTAATACATTGCTTAACGATGTTCAATTTGCAACACTTTATGCTAACGAAGGTTTCGGTTTAAATATTACAGATATAGGTACTGGTTCTGGATGTATTGCTTTGTCGGTAAAAAAGAATTTACCCAAAGCCCATGTTGCAGCTGTTGATACATCATATGAAGCAATTAAAGTTGCACAAAAAAATGCCGACAAATTAAGTTTAAAAATCACTTTTGTTTGCGCAGATATTACCCGCGATTATTCCAAAGACCTGGGCTATCATGTAATTATCAGTAATCCTCCCTACGTAACTATAGATGAGCAGGATCAAATGAAGGACAATGTTTTAAAATACGAACCTCATTTAGCTTTGTTTGCTCCTGAAAAAAAACCTTTATTCTTTTATGATAAAATAGCAGACTTTGCTCTTAATAATTTAGTGCCGGGTGGTTATTTGTTTTTTGAAATTAATCAGCATTTTGGTAATTCTACCAAGGAACTGCTTGTCAATAAGGGTTTCCGCAATGTAGAATTGTTTAAAGATTTAAACGGCAACGAACGAATGATAAGTTGCAAAGTTTAAATTCACTTAATCCTTTTTAAACACCGCAACAAACATACTGTCAGCGTGGTTTTGGGCTCCTTCTATAATTTGAGAGCTTATAAGTTTAAGATTTAAATTCTCTTGTATATACTCCACCTGATTTTCGTTTTCCTCTTTAAAAACAGAACAGGTAATATAAACGAGTGTTCCGTTTTTACGAAGTGATTGGGAGGCATTTCTTACAATAGCCTGTTGTTTTAACTTAAACGATTGTATGGTTTCGGTTTTAAACACCATCAGTTGTTCCGGCGTTCGGGCCCAGGTTCCGCTGCCGCTACACGGCACATCACAAATAATCCCGTCAAACGTATATCCGTTTTGGGTTTGTGAAGCTAAGTCAATTAAACGCGTTTCGTGATTTCCGAAACCCACTTTGGATATTCTTTTTTTGTAGTTATCTAAAATGCTCTGACGAACGTCGCTGGCAAATATTCTGATATTCTTGTTTTTCTCCAATAACAATAACGATTTACCTCCGCTGGCACAACAAGTGTCCCACCAAAATGATTCGGCTTTTACCTCAATATTGTTTAAAACCTGTTGCGATGAACGATCCTGTATTTCAAAGAAACCTTTGAAAAAGGATTGCAATTCAGTTAAAGTGGGGTTTCCATTAAAAAAGTAACAATTCTCAATCTCTTTATCCTTGCTAAATTCAATTTTACTGGAAATTAATTCGCTTGTCACTTCTTCGTTTTTGGTATTTCTCACCCTAATATAAGTGTATGGCTTTTCTAATTGAGCCAAATAAAATGGTTCCTTGTTTTTTATATCCGACAAGTCAATTTCCGGTAAGAATAAATCTGCCGGGTTAAAGTTTAATTGATGGTTATGGTTTAAGTATGCAATCTTATTATTTATATCCGATTCAATTTCGTTTATTAAATCTTTGCCGAATTTTTCAATTACATAAGCATTTAAAGGATTGTGATGCTTTTCGCAAAGAAAGGTTGAAAGGGCCAGTTTTTTTTCAAAGCCTAAATCAATAAAGGCCTTGCCGGTTCTGAAATAATTGTAAGCTAATTGGCTTACCGTTTTACGGTCGCGTGACCCTGCTTTTGGAAATTTCTTAAACTGTTCTTTAACATATAAAGAAAATGGTAAATATTCTCCTTTTTTGTTTAAATAACCGCTGCTTATTTCTTTCGAAAAAGAAATATAAAATTCAAATACCTTACTCACTTTCCCTTTTAATGTCGTTAATGTATGTTTCTTCTTTTATTAATTCGCCGGCTTCATTATATAATTTCCATTTACCGGTTTTTAAATAACCTAACACTCCCTCGTCGAATCTTTTTTCGCCCTCATGGGCAATCTTGCCGTTAGGATAAAAATTCTTTTCCCAATACAATCTTTTCTTTTTATTAGTTAAGATTAATTCGCTTTCCGGATTACCACTTTCATATCCGGTTTTTTTTGATTTTATTGTTAAGTCTTTTTCAAAATAGATTTCTTCCAACTCCAGATTTCCATTCTCGTAAAAATCTTTCCAGCTCACTACATTTCCTCTGTTTATTATAACCTCACTTTTTATCAAGCTGTTTTCGTAGTACTTTATTAGTTTATAATCTACATCCGAAATGGGTCTAAATTGTCTTTCTATTTTTCCGGAAGGATAGAAATTGGAATAAGTTTTTAATTGCCCATCTATATAATAACCTTTATGAAGGATTTTACCGTTAGCATACTTGTCTGTTATGTTTCCTTTTACAGCATATCCCTCATATTTACGAACGCTATCGTTTCCAATTAAGGGATTGTATTTTTCATAAAATTCTATGCCAAAGGTAGAGTCGATAACTTCGGAGGGTAAAAAAATTTTTTCCTGCGAAAATACAGGTATAGATGTCGATAAAAAAAATAAGGCTATAAGGATGTAATGCATTAAACTTTATTTTTAATTAAAGCAGAGTTCTTAAAACCATATGCAAAATATACAATTAGCCCTACCAAAAGCCATATAGAAAAACCAATCCAGTTGGTATATCCTATTTCCGACATCATGTACAAACAACTGATTAAGCCCAGTACAGGTATAAGGGATAAGTTTTTCCTAAATGAATTTATTGTAATTAGAATGCATACAAGTATAAAAATCCAAAACGGAAAATTGCTTTTAAAAACTTTCCAACCGCTTTCGTAAATATCATTATTGGAGACATTACAGGCTTTTAGAACATTTTTGAAATCATTTTGTGGTAAGCTGGTAAGGTATGATTTTAAATCTTTTTCACCCATGTTTATTACTACAGAGGTATCTGTAAAGCCTAAACGCTCCTCTATTTCATGTATCTCTTCGAAACTGAGTTGCTCATAAAAGGTTTCGGCCGATTTAACTCGTCTATTATTTAAAAAGTCGCTAGCTGCATTTTTATTAAAAGCAAAAGTTAAGCCTACACTTAAAAGAAATAAAACCGGAATTATAAATTTACTGTTTATATAAGGGGTTTTAAATTTTCGTTCGGGTGCATTAGGGTTGCTATGAAGTTGCAAAACACCGGCACATACTAATACGAAAGCAAATAAGGTACCTATGCTGCATAAGTCGGTTACAAAGGTTAAGTTCATAAACAAGGCCGGAATCCCTACAATAAAACCGGTTACAACGGTGGCAAAACTGGGTGTTTTAAACTTAGGATGTATTTTACTAAATTTTTTAGGCAATAAACCATCTCTGCTCATGCTTAACCAAATACGGGGTTGTCCTAACTGAAAAACCAATAAAACACTGGCCATTGCTATTATGGCGCTAAAGGCAATTATACCGGAAACCCATCCTAAATTAACTTTTTGGAATACAAATGCCAGTGGATCTCCAACGGCTAATTCCTTGTAATTTACCATTCCAGTTAAAATAAGAGCTATGGCTACATACAAAACGGTACAAATAATAATTGACCACATCATGCCTTTAGGTAAATCGCGTTGCGGATCTTTGCATTCTTCTGCTGTTGTTGAAATGGCATCAAAACCTATATAGGCAAAAAACACGGCGGATACTCCTTTTAAAATTCCGCTAATTCCTTCTGGAGCAAAGGGATTCCAGTTTCCTGGTTTCACGTAAAATGCACCGATAGCTATAACCATTAGAATTATAATGAGCTTAACAAGCACCATTAGATTTCCGGCAGTTTTGGATTCCTTTATTCCCCTGTATACTAAACCGGTTATTAAAACAATTATTACTAAGGCCGGAAAGTCGAAAATGATTTTTAATGGTCCTAAACTGGGGGCGTCTTTCCAGGCTAAATAGGCCTCCTGTAGCTGATAGGTAAGGTTTTGAAAGGAGGTTCCTTTTGATATTGCTACGCTGGCCTCTTTAAAACCTCTGTAGGCTGTAAAATAGTCCATAGTTAGCCAGCTTTGCATTTTTAAACCTAGTCCTTCCAATAAACCGGTAAAATAATCGCTCCACGATATGGCCACTGCAATATTACCAATCGAATATTCCATTATTAAACTCCAGCCAATTAGCCAGGCAATTAGTTCTCCAAATGCTACGTAAGAGTATGTGTATGCACTTCCGGCAACTGGAACCATAGAGGCAAACTCAGCATAGGCGAATGCCGAAAAACCACAGGCAACGGCTGTAAAAATAAAAAGGAAAATTACTGCCGGACCCCCACTGGCACTAGCGTTACCTATAGTAGAAAAAATACCGGCACCAATTATGGCCGCAATGCCTAAAGCTGTTAAATCTTTCGCTGTAAGGTTTTTATGCAAACTACCATGTATTTCGGCGTCAGCAGCTCCTTTTTTTAGTATTTGCTCTACTGTTTTTTTGCGGAAAAGCTGGTTTAATCTCATTTTTAGGGATTATTTTTGTTAACTCTATATTTGCTCTTAAGTTATTAAAAGCCCAATTTGTTCTGTAAATTATTTATTTTCAAAGATAAAACGAATACGCTTAAATCATTCATTTTTATCGTAATTGAGCTATAAAATAGACTAAATACAAAAATCCATATTAAAATTCAATAATCGGCTTATTTAGAATTAATCCATATTAACAATGTGTTGTATGATTTATAAACCTTGTAGGGCAAATAGATGTTATTTAGTTAAAAACAAAATATAAAAAATTGATAAACGAAACGTGCCTTATGTTAAATTTGCCACGCTTTTAGTAACCACAAAAAAAAGGTTTTAATATGAGTACTTTCTCTAAAATGTTTAGTTCATCCATCGGCCAAAAATTAATTATGGCCCTAACTGGTTTGTTTTTATGTAGTTTTCTGGTTGTTCACTTGTCCGGAAATTTCTCGCTATACTTTAGCGACGACGGAGAGGCATTCAACAAGTATTCGCATTTTATGTCCACGAATATGATAATACGTATATTGGAAATTGGTCTTGTTTTGGGATTTTTGTTTCATATTGCTACGGCTCTTAAATTGACTAACCAAAATACTGCCGCCAGAAAAATTAAATACGATAATCAAAAATTAAACGAAACGAGTTCCTGGTTTAGCAGAAACATGGGTTTATCAGGATCCATCGTTTTAATTTTTCTTATTCTTCATTTGGTGGGATTTTATGGGAGATACCATTTTGCAACTGAACCCACTAAAATATATGATGGGCAAGCTTATAAAGATATGTACGCCATTGTTAATGAAGCATACAAACAACTTTGGATAGTGGTGGTATATGTTATTGGTGTTGTTTTATTGGGTGTACACTTAAATCATGGATTTCAGTCTGCATTTCAATCTTTGGGTTTAAAAAGTAAAAAGTATGCTCCCTTAATATCATCGATTGGTACCGGCTTCTCAGTTTTAGTAACTGTAGGATTCGCTTCCTTTCCCATTTTATTTTTCCTTGGAGTTTTTGGGCAACAATAATTTTTTTATATAATATCTAACAATATATAGCATGTCAGTAAAATTAGATTCTAAAATACCCGTAGGACCAATAGAAACTAAATGGACTAAATACCGTAGCACGGTACCTTTGGTTAATCCGGCTAATAAACGTAGTTTAGAAATTATTATAGTGGGATCCGGGCTGGCGGGTGCTTCTGCTGCAGCAAGCTTGGCAGAGCTAGGTTATAAGGTTAAAGTTTTTTGTTTTCAGGACAGCCCTCG
>JBIICS010000016.1:0-30835 GCA_044238735.1 Bacteroidia bacterium | reverse complement strand
AACGCTTAACCTTACCGTTAAACCTATTGCTAATGGGATTGATGTGAAAACAGTTTGTGGCTCGTTAACCTGGATTGATGGTAATACTTACACCGCTAATAACAACACCGCTACCTATACTATTAATGGTGGTGCAGCCAATGGTTGTGACAGTATTGTAACGCTTAACCTAACCATTTTAAATCCGGCAAACATAACATTTGATATAGGTTTGGATTCGGTTTGTAATAATAATGGCCCTATTAGTCTTAACGCAAGTCCAAGTGGTGGCGTATTTTCTGGAAATAATGTAACCAACAATGTGTTTAACCCGACTGGAATTAATACACCTGGTTATATTAATATAACCTATACTTTTACTGATAATAACAGTTGTTCGAACAGTAAAACGGATAGTGTATATGTTGATATTTGTACCGGAATACTAAATAATTCTAAAACAAATTTATCAGTAATTCCTAATCCAACAAAAGGCTTAATATCAATAAATTCAACAGAGTTAAATTTTATAGATGTTGAAATTTATTCTGCTAATGGACAATTGGTATACAAGAATTCTGTTTGGTCTAATACCACTATCAACCTCGAAAACTTAAATAATGGTTTATATACCGTTAAATTAAACAGTCGCCAACAAATAAAATTAATCAAGACTTTAAAAGAATAAATTTTAGTAAAATTCAATTCTTAAATACTAAAGGGCTAACTACATATGTTTTTAGCCCTTTTTGATTTAATTAGTTTAAAGAACTGAAATTAGCATGAGCATTCATTATATATAAAAGCAAAAATTATATTCCAAAAATAAATTAATTATCGTAATATTGCGATGTTATTTTTGAAGTAGATATCGGCTTTAGAATTTATAATTAAAGAATTATTTGCTAGCTGTTATAAATATTTAATGGATAATTAAAAATGGGCACATCAAAAACTGAAGAATTTTCAATTAAAGAAAATAAAATAGCCAGATACTCCAGAGCGCTTGGGAATCCGGCTCGCATAGCTATTTTAAAGTTGTTAGTAAAAAAACAATCATGCATATGTGGATACATAGTAGATGAGTTACCACTTTCACAAAGTACGGTTTCTCAGCACTTAAAAGAACTTAAAGAATCAGGCCTGATAAAAGGAGAGATTGAGGGTAAATCCGTCTGCTACTGTATAGATGAAAAGAAATGGGTAGAAGCAAAATTGGTCATTTCTAATTTATTTGACTCCTATATTCCAAATAATAACTGTTGTAAATAAAAAATGTATCCTTCAATTAAAAATTACGTAGACCAACTAGCAAGAGAGTTTTCTGATATACCTGATACCAGAAAGGAATTGTTAGAAAAAATTTCGCAATACATTGCAAAAAAAAGAGTATTAAACAAGCCAGTAAACCTAATCTACATTTGTACACACAACTCCAGAAGAAGCCATTTCGGTCAAATATGGTCAGCTGTTGCAGCTAGATACTATGGTATAAAAAATATACATACTTTTTCGGGAGGTACAGAGGCAACAGCATTTAATATTAATACTATTCGTTCATTAGAGAAAATTGGTTTTATCATAAAAACAGATAAATCGGAACTCAATCCTCACTATCAGGTAAAATTTGATGATACTCAATCTTCTTTAATATGTTTTTCTAAGACCTTCGACAATGAACAAAATCCTAATACTGAATTTGCAGCGATAATGACTTGTAGCGATGCAGAAGAAAATTGTCCATTTATACCCGGTGTAGAATTTAGAATTGGCACCACTTATGAAGATCCTAAGTTATTTGATAACACCCCGCAACAAGATACGAAATACGATGAGCGTTGTGCACAAATTGCACGAGAGACTATTTATGTGTTTTCAAAATTAAATTAATGCGAAAATATATTACAATATTCAATCTATTAATTGGCCTTATTCCCATAAACTCTGTAGCACAAAATATTAATATTGGGGGTGTTTTTCCAACCATTGACCACAGCGGAAAAATTAACAATAAAGCTGATTACAGTTTGTATTATTTTTCAGCATTTTCATTAATCAATTTAAAAGAAGAAAATCAGAATCCAAATCCAAATCCTTATTACCATCTTCTTTATGCCGAACACGCACTCCATTATAATTTTACAAATAAGTTTATAATAACCGGTAGTTATGTATATCAAAGAGAAAATGTTCTTCGAGATAATTATCTAAACGAAAACAGATTTTACACTCAAATAAAATATAAACAAGGTTTTAAAAAAATAAGCTTCACCCATCGTCTTCGTTTTGATGGCAGATTTGTTGAAAATAGAATTACAAAGAAAGCTCCTTTTACACACAGACTTCGGTATTTAATTGGGTTGGACTATCCAATACGTGAAAATCTTTATTTTACGGCCTACGAAGAACCATTTTTTAATACATCAACTATCTCGAATCCCGTTTATAATGAAAACTGGGCATACTGCGCTTTTGGGAGCAGAGTTAATGCCAAAAATAAATTAGAAATTGGTTTACTATTCGTTACATGGAATATTGGAAACAAAAAATGGTTTAACCAATATTATTTACAAATGACGTGGATTAATCAAATTGATTTAACAAAAAAAGACAATAAATGAAAAAATATCTTGCAGAGATGATTGGCACATTTTCTTTGGTTTTTTGCGGTACCGGAGCCATCATTATAAACCAGGAAAGCAATGGAGCAATTACACATGCTGGTATAGCCGTTACTTTCGGTCTGATTGTTGCAGCCATGATATATACTTTAGGCGATATTTCGGGAGCACATTTAAATCCAGCAGTAACCCTTGCTTTTTGGGTAGTTAAGATATTTCCAACTAATGAAATTTTTCCCTACCTGTTGAGCCAAACCAGCGGCGCAATTATGGCAAGCACAACCTTACACCTTTTGTTTCCCAATAACGAATACCTTGGTTCTACATTGCCCTCAGGGAGCCCAACCCAAACATTTATAATGGAGATTATATTAACTTTTATTTTAATGCTTACCATTATTCATGTTGCAAAAGGCAGTAAAGAACAGGGTATGTTTGCCGGCCTTGCTATTGGATCGGTTGTTTTATTGGAAGCAATGTTTGCCGGTCCAATTAGTGGTGCATCCATGAATCCTATAAGATCCCTCGGTCCTGCTTTAATTTCGGGACATACTGAACATTTATGGATATATTTAACGGCACCTATAATCGGCGCTTTAACAGCTGTGGGCATTTGGAAGTTATTAAAGCAATAAAAACACAGTAAGATTAGCAACAATTACTTCCCGGTTTACAGTTAATTGAATTTGCAGTTAAATCTGATATTTTAATTCTGGGTTTAGTTTGTGTCATTACACATTGATCTTCTGCAAGGCAAGCTGTATATTTTGATTGCAAAATGAATTTGTCTCCAACAAAATCTAAATTATATTTACCAATAGTTTTATCTTGATATTCAACTTCTATCTCTAAATCTTGTATTCCCAATTTTTGTTCAGAGAGGGTAATTATTTCTAGAAACTTTTTTGGAGATAATCTATGATGATAATCATTAGAAAACCAAAGCTGAAAATTAACTATCTCTTCATGTCTAATTTTACCTGCACAATCAATAAAATCTTTCCTAATAATTCCTATCTCGGTAATATGAAAATGTGATGGAACTATATTTCCATATTCAAATTGAAAATTCAGTTCAGAAATACTTGATAAATGTGAAATCAATTCAGAAAGTTTCATAATAAAATATTTTAGCAATTAAACGATAAACTTATCTATTGTAATATTACGATAATAAATTAAATTATAGAATTATTAAACATATTAAACTAATAGAAATTGATAAAAAATTGACTTAAATCATTGTTTTAATTTTAATACTTAACCATGTAATACTTATCAATAAAATAATTGTAAAAATAAAGATTAAGAATATTACTATTTTATACTGATCCACAACTCAAATTTAATTTTTAAATAATAATGTAATAAGGTAATATTTAACTCATTCGTTTTCCTTTGCGCCATAAAAAAAAACAAATGAAAACTAAAATTTACGCTACCTTAGCCTTTGCAACTACTATCTCAGTTGCAGATGCACAACTTCCATTTCCGGTAAACATAGATACCGCTTGGACAACAAAAACGATTTGGATGCCCAAATCACCCTTAAAATATCAAACCATATTTGTTGGTGGACAAGATATTGTACAAACTACCCCAACCTATAACAATGCCGCTGGTACTTCTATTGCAAAACAATGGCATGATTATATAGGATTTGTTCCTGATAATTCCGGAAATGGTGATATTGGATGGACTGTAGTAAACCATGAAATGATTACAAAAGATGATAAAATTGGTGATGGTGGCGGGATGACTATGTTTAAGCTTCGTAAAAATCCGAATAACGATAGCTTGGTTGTTGTTGAACAAACATTGCCTGACGGAAGAACAGGGAAATTTTTTAATGTAGACTTCGCAAATACAGTAGGATAAACCGGCATGAACTGTGGTGGTATTACAACAACTGAAGGGAGAATGTGGACTGCTGAGGAATGGATGCAAAACAGTAATTCGGGGATGTTTGCCGGTATGTATAATGACGGTAACGGATTAAGAGACACCAACAACTTTATAATTGGAGTTACAACAAGTGCTGGTTTTCCAGGGTTCAATGGTAAAACTTTAAAAAAATATCAGAATTTTAATTGGATGGTGGAGATAGACCCAAAGACTGCAAAGGCTAAACGCAAACAATACAATTGGGGGCGAGCAGGTTGGGAAGGTGGAGTTATAATGTCAGACAATAAAACAGTGTACTTGTTTGAGGACGGATCACCTGGGATATTTGCAAAATTTGTTGCTACAAACTCTGGTGATTTTAACAATGGACAACTTTATGTTTACAAACACGACTCGCCAAATTTTTGGATTCCTATCGAAAATAATTTAGATACACTAGTAGAATTAAATAAAGTAGCAATAAGAAGAGGAGCTACCATGTTTAACCGCCTTGAATGGGGTCAACAATACAATGGTAAAATATATATCTGTGAAACAGGTCGCGATGCATTTAATTTTAATTCTGGTAATTCATTAAAAGGGGTTGTATCTCCAACATTAATAGACGGTTATAAAACTCGTTATCAAATAAAAAATGGTAATCCTTTTCCGGGCACAGATGCTCAAGCTGCTGATTCAGTTCGATTGGGAAGATTTGCAGATTATTACGGGAGAGTCATTGAATTTAATCCTGATAACAATATTATTCGCTCCTATATTGAAGGAGGTCCGTTAGCCTCTTCATCAATATCGGAATCTACAAACACTTATCCAGCTATTCATCTTTCGAATCCGGATGGAATTGATTTTATGACCGTTGGAAGTAAGACCTACATGATAATTCAAGAAGACCTAAATGGATTAACATGGAACCGTATGCCGGGCGGCTTAACCAAAACAACGTGCGAAACCTATCTATTAGATATGTCAATTTTAAATCCAACATTTAATGATTTAGTTCGTTTAACAGCCTGTGCTCCTGGCGCAGAAATTACTGGTGCAGTTATGATAAATGGTAACACAATGTTATTAAATTCTCAACACCCAAGTTCTTCTAATAATGCGCCTTTTAACAATTCCTTAACCTATGCTATAAGTGGATTTAATAGTTCATCGGTTGGCATGTTAACGAACAAAATGTTGGATAATGAATTCGGAATTTATCCAAACCCAACATCACGTGAGTTAAACCTAAATAAAACACAAGACATTGCAATATACGATATCAGTGGTAAAAGAATAAGAGTAGCTCGTGATGTAATATCTGTTGATGTTTCTGAGTTAAATTCTGGTGTTTATTTTATTCAAAATCAAGATGGAAAAACGATAAAATTTATAATCGAATAATTTTTCACAAGCATTAAAAGAGGTTGTCATAATATGACAACCTCTTTTTGTTATCTATAATTCATTAAAAAAATTGAATATCATTTTATGAAAAAAAGATATTATATATTAATATTTATTTTATCAATGTTTGTTTTAATATCGATGAATCTTGACTATAAAAACATAAACCGACAAATAAATACGCGAAATTTAGAACGATATGAAAATGTTAAAGAAAGCCTTCAGAAACTTTTAAAAACGGTTAGTTTAAATGATAAAACTGCAGAAGTTAGATCCGCTTATCTTTTACTTAGGAAATACTATAAAGAATAGGAGTATATGGCCATACAAAAGGATGCTGCATTTATTAAAGATGAAATTAATCCTGCTCCACTCCCGAAAACAGAAGACAATAGCTTTGGTGTAAATATAATTGAATCGCACGGCTTACAAAAACTAGACGAATTAATTTTTGAAGACACCCTTAATAAAGTTGAAATTATTAATCAAATTAAATACTTAGTTGATAAATTTGATGATTATGTACCCACCAAAATATACGACCGAGATGTATTTGAAGGATGCAGGATTGGACTAATTAGGGTGTTTACTTTGGGATTAACCGGTTACGACACTCCTGGTTCCATTAATTCTATTAATGATGCATCAAATGTTATAAAATCAATTCATGAAGATTTGAAACTCTATTATGAATTAATAAATACGAAAGATAGCTTGTTAACTATAAATCTCGATACAAAATTAATACAAGCATCAAACTATTTAAAAGAGAATAAAAATTTTGAAACTTTTAATCGTTATTACTTCTTAAAGAAATTTATTAATCCGCTATATAAATACATTTTAACAGTGCATAAAGAATTAGGAATTGAATTACCCTCAGAGGTAAATCAACAAAAAGTTGCACTAAATTACAATTCAGAAAACTTGTTCTCTAGTAATTTTATTAATAGCTCTTATTACATCCAAGTACCCGATAAGTATATAAATAATAAAACGCAAGAGCTGGGCAAACTACTTTTCTTCGATCCAATAATGTCAGGCCAAAACGAAAGATCTTGCGCAAGTTGCCACAACCCAAATAAAGGATATACGGATCAATTAGCTAAAAGTATTGCAAATGGCAAAAAAGGGTATTTAAAAAGAAATTCGCCTACACTAATAAATTCGGTTTATACAGAAAGATTATTCCACGATATGCGTGCACGAACCTTTATGGATCAAATGGAGCATGTACTAACATCTAAAGATGAATTTGACTCGAACATGATTGAACTATTAGAAAAAATAAACCAAAGTGATGAATATGTAAAATTATTTAAGGATGCTTTCCAATTATATAACAACAACATTAATGGAGTATATATTCAGATGGCTTTATCGGTGTATATTTCCAGTTTAATAGGCCTAAATTCAGAATTTGACAAAAGTGTAAGAGATGATAATTATAAGATAAGTGAGAATGTAATTAACGGTTTTAATTTATTTATGGGAAAAGCAGTATGTGGAACATGCCACTTTGCTCCTATATTTAATGGCACTGTTCCTCCTGATTTTAAAGAATCTGAAAGCGAGGTAATAGGTGTACCTGAAAATCCTTACATAAAAAATCCGATTTTAGATTTAGATGAAGGTAGAGGTATCGCTCTTTTAAAAGAGAAAATTTATTTCAATAAATATGCGTTTAAAACACCTACAGTAAGAAATAGCGCATTAACATTCCCATATATGCATAATGGGGCTTACGAAAAACTGGAAGATGTTGTTGAATTTTATAACAAAGGTGGTGGTAAAGGAATTGGAATAGAAATAAAACACCAAACATTGCCCTTTGATGAATTAAGACTGTCTAGAAAAGAAATAAAAGATATTGTTTCATTTATGAATTCTTTAACTGATACATCAGGAATAATTGATAAACCTAAATACTTACCCAAATTTGAAAATAAACCGGAATGGAACTTAAGAGTTATAGGTGGATTATATTAATTATGATCTATGCTACAGTTAAAACTCACTATAAGCGAATACCTAAAACACAAATATCATCCGTCTGTTGCTGTTTCCCTTTCCATTTTTCTAACTCCCCTCTAATAATATCTAATTGAGCAATTGAAGAATAAGAAGATGCAAAACTTAGCAAAGATTTGAAACGTTTAGCTGTAAACCGTTTACTTTTATCGCCACCAAACTGATCTCTGAAACCATCCGTAAACAAATAACACATACTCCCTCTCTCTACGAAAACACTTTGACTAATGTAATTACGTTCTTTCTCTACCTGCCATCCTCCAATAGGAAATTTATTTGTTTCTAATTCCATTATCTTACCAGAATTAGAAATAATGATTAATTTATTGTAAGCTCCTGAGAACTTCAATAACTGACTTTTTTCGTTATACGAACAAATACCGATTTCCATCCAATCATTATCGTAACCTTTCTCAATTCCCTGATGAAATGCTTCAATCCATTTTTTATCAAGCTCTTTTAGTATCTCACTTACATCCGTAATATTTTTAGCCAGAATGATATAATTTAAATAGCTAAGGGCCATAATCGACAACATAGCTCCGCTAATCCCATGGCCGGTGCAGTCGCCAACAGCGAAATATTTAATGTCATCTTTTGAACCTACCCAATATAAATCTCCACTAATAATTAATTGTGGCTGATATAAAATAAAATAATCTTTAAAAAGTCGTGCTAAATGTCTTTCGCTTGGTAAAATTCCTCTTTGTACCGATTCGGCATAATATAAACTTTCAACTAAATCCTTATTCCTTTTGTGCAAACGAATATATTTATTACGCAACAAATCATATTCACTTTTTTTAATAGGATATTTTTCCATAAATTCTATGATTTGAGGAACGGATTGAAACATTTAAACTTTAACACAAAATTATAGTTTAAAAAAGCTACAGAGATTAAGCAGATATTATGATTTGTTAAACATAAATAATTTTGCATTTTTAATAATGTAACTACGCTTTCACTAAATATAGATTATCTTAATAGCGTAACTACTCCCTGATAATTATGATCTCTGTTAAAGAAATCTACTAACTTTATTTTCCAAACATAAACATCTACTGGTGGAACGTTATTATTATTAAAACTACCGTCCCATCCTTTTAAAATATCTCTTGTCTCAAATATTAATATACCCCATCGGTCATAAATTAAAAAATGATAGTCGTCCTCCTTCCAACCTATACCCATAGGCTTAAATAAATAATTAGAAAAATCACCATTCGGCGTAAATGAATTGGGAATATAAAAAGTATAGGCCGGTTTAATCTCAATATATTTTATAACCGTGTCTAAACACCCTTCTTTACTAACGGCAATTAAAGTAATTTCGGAAACACCGGTGTCTAGATTATTAACCGTTGGACTATAAACATTTGAAAATAATGAATCGTTAATAGACCATGTATATTTTATAGCATTTGAAGTAGTGTTTACGAGAGAGATGCTCTGATTCAGTTCATCAAGCGGATCGGGCAAATAATAAAAATCCGCAATGGGTTTTTCAAACAATTGTATCGTATGGTTCGTAGTTTGTTTTGCCCTACAGCCAAATTCATCCTCAACTTCATAAACTATGGAATAAATTCCAGAATCTTGAAAACAATATTGTTGAGTTGGACCCATTAAGGTATCACCATTAATTATCCATTTCCATTGCGTTAAAATACCTTGAGAGGTGGTTGTTAAATCTTTAAAGGATGCGCATACAGGCGAACACTCTTTATTAGAGAGAATTAAACTTTTAACGGATGGAAAATCCCTTAAATTTAAATTGATAACTGCAGTATCTGAACACCCTTGATTTATACCAATTAAATTAAAAACGGGTGCGTTTATTGCGCTTAAATACTTGGAAACAGCATTCGAACCATCCGGCCAAATATAACTAGCAGCGCCATTAGGAAAATAATTTAAACTGTCGTTTTTACAAAAAACCAAGGTTGTATCACTTATTTTTGGTTTAGGCTTAATTACTACTTGAGCGAATGCCGTATCTGAACAACCATCAAGATACCCAATAACTGAATAAACTGTATTTTCATTTGGTGAAACTGAGATGTTATTACCTGTTAAACCATTACTCCAGGAATATTGAGTACTTCCAACGGCAGTCAATACAACCGAAGAACCCGCACATACAGAAGAATTATTAGTAGAAATAACGGGATTTGACTTTACTACCACAAGCCCTAGAGTGGTATCGGAGCATTGATTAGTATAACCTATAACCGTATATAAATTTGTAGATATCGGAGAAATAGAAATACTTGATAACGTGGAACCGTCACTCCATAAATATGTGTCTGCACCTGTAGCGTTAAGAGTTGCTAAAGAACCTTCACAAATGGTATCGTTTTCAACAAAAATTACCGGATTCGGCTTAACATTAACAGAGGCAATGGCCGTGTCGTAACAATTACCCATATAGCCATAAACAACATATTGCGTATTAACAATTGGATCAACAGAAACAATGGAATCCAACACTCCATTACTCCAGGAATAGTTAACGGCCCCTGTCGCAGTTAAATAAACTTTCTGTCCTTGACAAATTTCTAATGAAAGTACATTAACATCCGGCTTCGTATATACTTCTACCTCGAATATAACAGTATCAAAACACGTGTTTAATTCTCCAATAAGGGTGTAAAATGTATTTACCACAGGGTTCACACTAATAGAAGCAGTTAATTCACCAGTTGACCACAAGTAACTATCAGCTCCATTTGCAGTTATAAGAACAGTATCACCTGAACATAAAGACGTATTATTTACCGTTATGGAGGGTAAATTATTTACACTTAAATAAGCAGAATCAATTGCCGAACAACCTCCTGTATAACCGACAACCGAAATAAATTGAGATTGGTTTGCAATTATGTTCAAGAAATTTCCGGTAGCACCTGTCTCCCAACTATAACTATCGGCTCCACTTGCAAAAATAATTAACTCCTCTCCTATGCAAACTGATGTATCATTTAAACTTATGGTAGGAATTGGTTTTAAACCCACAAAGGAAATTGCGGTATCGCTGCATGTTCCATCGGAACCCGTAACAGTATAATAAACTGAACTAACCGGAAGAATTGAAATTTGATTACCTTCATTACCATTGCTCCATGTATAATTTAAAGCACCAAATGCCGAAATACTTACACTATCCCCTGAACATACAGTAACATTGGTTGAAGTTACCTCAGGCGGATTGTAAACATTTACAGTAACAAATGCAGTATCTGTACAATTATTCAAATTTCCGGTTACTGTATACTCAGTTAAAACAAGCGGACTTACTAAAATACTATTTCCTGTTTGTCCGTTACTCCACAAATAACTGGTTGCACCCGATATAAATAAACTTATTGAGTCGCCTCTACATATAGCCGTATCATTTACACTTAAAACAGGATTATTTTTAAGACTAATTAAAGCCACTGCGGTATCTGTGCAGTTCCCAATAAAACCTACAACAGTATAATAAGTATTTACAAGAGGGTTAACCGTAATCGATGAGGAAATTAAACCATTAGACCACGAATATATATTTGCTCCGGTAGCATTTATTGTAACGGATTGTCCGGAACAAATAGTATCTGAATCTGCATCAACTGTAGGTTTACTTAATACATTAACCATACTTACAGCAGAACTTATACAACCGTCTTTTTCACCAAAAACTGTGTAAGATGTGCTTGATGAAGGAGATACCTGTATAAATGAATTTAAGTTTCCAGTACTCCAGCTATAACTATCAGCACCATTTGCGTTTATCAATGCAATATCTCCATTACATATAACCGGGTTTTCTGCACTTAATAGAGGTAAGGGTTTAATGGGTAAACGAAACCGAATAGTGTCATAACACGACTGAAAATTGCCAATTACTTCAAATAAATCTAATAATGAAGCCGTTATCTGAATTGTATCTTCAGTGCTTCCTGTGCTCCAAACATAGGATTCTGCTCCCGTTAAAATTACCTCTATTAAATCTCCTTCACAAACAGTATCAGCAATAAAGTTAATCTGTGGTATCGTGTTTACAACCACTTGTGCATAGGCAGTGTCAGTACATGAACCTGATGCACCCACTACGGTATAATAAGTACTTACAGTTGGTGTAACTAATACATGATTACTTGTACTTCCATTATTCCAACTATAGGTATTGGCTCCACTTACATTTAAAAAAACAGATGAACCCTCACAAATCGTATCGGATGAAACTACTAAATCCGGTTTATCTAAAACTCGAACCTGAGAAACCAGCGTGTCTTTACAACTATTACTATAACCAATAAAAGTATAGTTAGTGTTTACTAATGGATTTACAGTAATACTAGATGTTGTCTCTCCTGTGCTCCAAGAATAAGTAATAGCACCACCGGCAGTTATCACAGCAACATCACCTTTACACAAAACCGGGCTTGTTACAGTTAACAAAGGCAATGGTGATACTGTTACCGAAACTACGGAAGTATCCGAACAAGTGTTTAGAAAACCTATAACCGTATATTGAGAAGTATTAATTGGACTAACCGTAATTGAGTTTCCGGTTAATCCATTTAACCACGAATAAGTATTGGCTCCAGTTGCAGTAATTAAAGCAGATTCACCTCTACAAATACTATCTCCAAGAACGTTAACGAGAGGTTTAGCCAAAATTGTAACTGTTGATACTGCTGTATCTTTACAACCATTTGTTTCACCGACGACTGTATAAGAGGAAGTAGAAACCGGACTTACTGTAATATTCGAAGTTGTTTGTGAAGTACTCCATGAATATTGCATAGCACCTGACGCCCCAAGTGTTGTTTGATCACCTTGGCATAATTGAGTAGAATTTACTGTAACTAAAGGCTTATTTTTAACAAATACCTGAACGATTGCCGTATCATTACACCCGCCCTGATTATAAAAAACAGTATATAGGGTTGTGGAGGCCGGAGACACATTAATTGAATTGGAAATTGAACCCGTACTCCAAGAAAAAGTTCCACCTAACGGATTGCCAGTTGCTGTTATTACTATTGAAATACCCTTACAAATAGTATCATTTAAAACCTGTATAGAAGGTCCTGATGCACCACTAATAATCAGCGAAGTTGTATCTGTACAACCAATGGATGAAGCTGCAACTACAAAATAAGTACCCGGGCATAAACCCGAAACATTGGAAACATTGGAAACAAAAGGATTCAGATTACTGTTGAGCCATGTATATTGATAGCCAGCGATAGAACCCGAAGCTGAAGCTATAGCTGTACCGCTGCAATTACAACCGGCATCAGTTGTAGATACATTAATTGATAGAGGAGTTATAGGGCTACACTGATTATTAAACTGCCCAATAAAAGCGCTATTAGCAGCATTATTAGGCATACCGGGTGTTTGCAAATTTCCGCCACACGCCGCAATATCACCGGCACAACCACTGGCCCAGTTAGATTGTATTTTAGGATTACCTCCATTAAAGAAATACACCTTGTCTTGACCCGATCCAGCAAAATATATACTTGTATTCACATTCGCGTTTCCATAACAAACCGAAAACACCTCACACCCTGCTAAATTTACTATTCGAGCACAATCGCCTGTATTTGCTAAAACTGTATTACTCCAATTACCTCCGTTAGTCCATCCCGTAGAAGGATACGAACATGCAACAGCTCCTGGTGTAGAAGTATTTGTCTGAAACAAGTTACTGCTAATTGGTGCAACTATAGAACAATTCGAATCACTAAGTGAAGTATCTACTCCTGCAATAGAAATATTTGTTTCTGTGTTATTATAAATAACGATTATAGTACCTAACGGCACGCAAGACCAAAGATTACTCTGTGAAAAACGAACAGCTCCAGTTGCTACACCGGCTGGACCATGTAAACCACTGTTATCATCAATTATCCAACCTCTTATATCTATACATGGCGGATTACTATTATTACAATTATAATTTACTATAGTATCAACCACTAAGAGTTCAATATACTCCTGATTACCTGAAGGACCATTAGATACCTCATTTATAATTAAAGTCTGATTGTACGCAGATGATACATAACCTAAGAATACGAGTAAAAAACCAATTAACTTCTCCATTATACGTAACTTTTAGTTGTAAGGAAGCGGTTTTGGACGGTAGACTTCTACTCCTGTAGGGTGTTCACTTCTAAATAGTGAATACTAAGTTATAAAAGAGAAGTTTCATTCTTATTAAGGCATTATTAAATATGTTAGAATTGTACGTGTTCAAATAAAATAAAAATAACCCACCAAATAGTATGTTTTAAACTGTAAAAAAACGAATAACCATAATCTATATACTAATGAATAGTATTAATAGTTAAATACAAAAATGACTTATAACTAGTTTAAATTAAGTTTACAACAATACAACTATAAATTAAAATTAAATACATTTTCAACGTTTATTTTCGTGTTGTAACTAGAAGCATAATCTCATTATAATTATTTATTTGAGATTTAAATTTATTTTAGAGGAATAAACTTTTAAATTGTTTAACCCAAAAATAAACTTAAGCTTTAAGTGACGTAACAATTGTACATTATTTTTGTACTGAAGAAGTTGAACATCCTTTCAGGTCCAATCGGGTTGCTGAACCGGCTTCATGAAAATAAATATTTATTATTATGAGAGCTAAATTCATTAACTACTTGATTTTTACTACTGTTCTATGCATTTCCCTAATTGCTAAATCGCAAACTACAGTTACTTATTCAGGAATGGGATCCATAACTTGTCCGGCAATTCCTACAGCCACAATTTCACCTTCAATACCTGGTTTATCCTTCTCACAGCTATCAAGAGGGGCTGGTGTTACATGTGCCTCAGCAACAACCGGTATAAACGGAAGTGGTTTTAATACGACATTAGCTTCATCGATTACTAACAGCAAATGGTATACCGTGGACATATCAAGTAATGCAACAGTTAGCTTTACACTTTCAAGTATTACCGTTGTTTCCCAGGTAAGTGCAGCGATTGGGGGAAATTCAGTAGATGTTCAATACAGCATAGGGGGTGGTGTAAAGATATCTATTGGTTCTTTTACTCCAACAACCATTAGTGCTTCCTATACAATCACACCGGCGACACCAATAAGTGTTGGCGCCAGTCAGACCTTAAATATATTTTTTATTCCCAATAATCTGTCAGCATCTACAACAACATGCAGGATTAACAATAACACCTCCTTTACCCTTACAACCAATACTCTATGTGCCGCCCCTTCTAATCAATCTAGCTCATTTTCTACAACAAACCTAAACACAAATGCTTTAACTGCAAACTGGTTAAGGGGCAACGGAGATGGGGGTGTAATTGTTCTGGCCAGATTGGGAGGAGCTGTAAATGCTGATCCGGCGAGCGGAACAAGTTACACCGCAAATGCAAACTTTGGAAGTGGCTCTCAGATGGGCAGTGGCAATTTTGTAATTTATCAGGGTACAGGCACATCAGTTAATGTTACCGGCTTAAATCCGAACACCACTTATCACTTTGCAATTTATGAATACAACACATCCGGTACTTGTTATAATCTAACCGAACTAACCGGAAATGCTACCACTTTATGTAATACACCCGTAACACAAGCCACGGGCGGAAATGCGTCATCTATTTCAACCAATACAGCAACTATCTCGTTTAATGCAGGCAGTGGCGATAGTCGATTGGTAATTATTAAAGCGTCAGCAGGTATTTCGGGGGGGCCGGTAAATGGCACTACCTATTCTGCCAACTCTAACTTTACATTAGCAACTAATGGTACCGGTTTTCTTACGGGCGAAAAGACCATATTTGCTGGTTCCGGAACAAGTGTTAACATCACCAATTTAAGTGCTAATACCACTTATTTTGTTAATATTTACGAATATAACAATACAACGAAATGTTATTTAGCTGTCTCTCCTAATAGTATCAGCTTTACTACCAATACCGCCACCTCTAATTTGTCAGATGTTGTATCCGGTGGCGGAACCAGTTTATCAATCTCATCATTAATTAATGATGCGGGTCCGCTAACTGGCGCTGGAGGCATTCAGGTTTGGCAATTTACCATAAGAGATGGGGGTACTGCAGGAGATGCAGATGCACTGCCCACTATAGTGTCTTCTATAACATTTTCACAAGAAGCCGGAAACGCTATAAACACCTGGAATGATGCAATAAACAGTATAGCACTTTTTGATGGAATTAACAATATAGCCAATGGTACAGTAAGCTCAAATACGATTCAATTTACAGGATTAAACATAAATGTAAATGATAATGCCACCAAAACTTTAACAGTTAGAATGTCTGTTAAATGTCCTATTGGAAATGCAGGAAGTAATTTAGATGGTGATGATTTTGTTTTTCAAATTTCGAATACTAACATAAATACAACAGGAGCCTCTTCAACTTTTACTAATTTCCCATCAATTAACTCGGGAAATGGGAATAACGTTTTGAGTATAGTAGCAACAGCACTCTCCTTTATTCAACAACCTAGCAATACTGGAAATGGAAGCATAATGAGTCCGCAGGTATCGGTTAAAGCAATAGATGCCTGTGGTAATTTAGATCGTGATTTTAATTCAAATGTATTCATAACATCATCAGGCACATTAAATGCCTCCCCGGATACCGCACCTGCCGTTTCGGGAATTGCTACATTTAATATTGTGCACATTGCTACCAGCAATGGATCTCAGTTAATAGCAAGTGCTAGTGGTTTAAATTCGGTGGTTAGTAACTCTTTCAATATAATTCCAAGTACCACTCTCTCGCCGGGCGATTTGATGATAGTGGGTTTTGATACCTTCGAATCAGACCGAAATGCAAACGGCATTAATGGTGATGATATTATTTCCATTTTAAATATGGTAGATTTACAACCCGGCACCAGCTTCATACTTGCCAATATGGTTTATGATTGGAAGGCTTCAGCAAACCAAATTCAAGACAGATGGTATAATGGAAATGGCAATCTCACTAATAATCCGCCCTATTTAACCATTACCTATAATGGAGTAACTACATTAAGTAAAGGTTCAGTAATATGTATTTACCTGAACGATGCGGGAAGTGTAGGAGAAATAAAAGTAGGAGGAACAACTTCGAATGATTTCATAAATGATGGTGGTAATTTTGTACAATTTGCATCAACTGCTCCGGATGCCATTTTTTTAATGCAGGGTATTTTTTCAACAGTGTTTACAGATGGTGCAGGAGATAAATACAGAACTTTTTCAGGAACCATTTTTGGTGGTATACAAACAAGAGGTTCCTTTCAACCCATCAGCTTGGCCGGAAATGCCGGTGGATCAAGAGTGTCTCGATATCATCCAAACATCGAATGCGTTGGAATTAATAAGGGTACATCCTCAACTGCCTTTTTTGGCTACTATAAATCAAGCGCCTTACATACTGGTACACAACACGATTTAACTGTGGAAATTATAAACGATGCAGCTAACTGGACAAACGGAAACGGAGCAGTAACCGAAAATATTGATAACATTACCACGAATGTTTGCTCTCAAACTTTTACAATAACCAGCGCTACGGTAAAAGGTCTATGGGCAGGTTCTACAAGCACTGATTGGTATCTCTGCTCAAACTGGGATAATTTAACGGTACCGGATTCTACCACTAACGTAATGATTGAAAATGAAACAAATGACCCGGTAATCGGTATTAATGATGTTAACCATCCCAACGGCGCCTTTTGCAATAATCTAACTATTAATAATACAAATGGCGTAGGTACTCTTACTCTAAATAATAATGCTTCAATACTAACTGTAAAAGGGAACTGGACTAATAACGGAACTTTAACTCAATCTAACGGAATTGTGCGATTAAGAGGAAACTTATCACAAAATATTTCAGGAGTTAATTCATTTTATAATCTGGTAATTGCCAACACATCAACTGCAGGAATTATAATTAACAATGATCAAACCGTTACAAACACTCTTACATTAACTGACGGGGTTATTTCAACTGGCGCTAACAAACTAATTTTAAGCTCCGCAACAGCTGCAAATTTAGTGCACTTAACAGGATCGGCAAGCTTTATTTTTGGCAACTTAAGAAGGCATCTTACAAGTAATACCTCCACGTATAATTTTCCTCTGGGTGATGGAGTATTGGGTTCTAACTTTAAAAAGTGTGAACTAATAAATAACAATTTAACCGGCATTAGTTACATAGATGGAAGTGTTAGAAGCTTTACCGAAAGTGGGAACGAACATGATTCTAAACTTGATACGCTAAGCAAAGCTATACAGTTTGGAACCCCACTTAGTGATTTTATATCTAATGCCGAATGGACCCTAACACCAAATGCTCAACCCAGCGCAGGAAATTATGGTGTAAATTTATATGTTGCCAATACAGGTTTATCGGTTACCGACGATAATCGCTTTGCTGTAGTTAAACGAAATGATAATTCTACAACATTCGCCGACTGGGATGCTTTTAATTCTGATTTATTAATTAATTTACCAAACGCTGGACTCCCAGGAAGAATTACAAGCAGCGGTAATGGATATGCTCAAAAATCGGGATTTACCACTTTCTCAAAATTCGGAATTGCAAGAGCCCGTGTTTTCAGCGGTAGTCCTTTACCCGTAAATTTAAGCTATTTTAACGCTGTTAAAATAAATAATCAAAGTCTTCTTAACTGGCTAACTGAAAGCGAACTAAATAATGATCACTTTAATATAGAAAGAAGTACTGATGGTGAATATTTTGAAACCATTGGAAAGGTAATTGGAAATGGAACGAGTAATAAAAAACAAGAATACTTTTTTACAGATTATTCACCAACTAATGGAATTAACTATTATCGCTTAAAGCAACAGGACTATGATGGAAAGTATGAATATTCAGAAATCAGAAAGGTAAATCATGAATATATAAGAATACATACAAAAATTAACTTCTTTAATAATAGGCTCTATTTACACCATATTGAAGATAAAATAAATAACACTATAATTATATTAGATATAAGCGGAAGAATTACAGCACAATTCTTAGCTGAAACACCAGAATTTGAAGCTGACTTAAGCAAACTTTCAAAGGGAATTTATTTTGCTAAATATTATGATGAGCATATTCAAAAAACATTCCGATTTAGCATCGAATAAATCAGCCGTTTATTAAAAGAATTAGTTAGTTCAAGATTTCATTAACAGTTTTAAACGCTAAAGGAAAATCTAATTACTCACGAATCCAATTACTTAGAAGGCCAACTTTAGCCAATTGAAGAGCATAGAATATTAAATACCAAATAGCATTACACAGAATTTTTCTTTAATTAATTTACGAAATGATTTTTACTTTTCATATATTTACTATAACGACATCATTTTCGTTATAACTCTTATAAAAAAAGTAAAATGGACAAATTAAACAAACGCGTTGTATTAGTTACCGGCGCCACAGGAGGGTTAGGCACTGCCATGTGCAAAAAATTATTTAATGAAGGTTTTCACGTTGTGGGTAATTACCGCGATAAAAACAAAGCCGATGCCTGGCAAAAAAGTCTTTTAAGCGATGGATATAAGATTGAACTCTTCGAAGCCGATGTAACCCAATTTGAAAGCGTTAAGCGAATGATTGAGCGAATTGAAAATGAAATAGGTCCGATAGATACGCTTGTAAATAACGCCGGAATCACTCGCGATGGCCGTTTAGCCAAAATGAGTGTAGACGATTGGCACGATGTAATTAATTCTAATTTAAATAGCGTTTTTAATTGTACCCGCAATGTTATAAACGGCATGATTGACAGGAAATTCGGGCGTATTATAAATATATCCTCGGTTAACGGGCAACGCGGACAGTTCGGGCAAACTAATTATTCTGCCGCAAAAGCTGGCATGCATGGTTTTACCAAATCGCTTGCCATGGAAGTAGCTAAATACGGCATAACTGTAAACACTATATCTCCCGGATATATTGGGACCGACATGGTAATGGCTGTACCTGAAAAGGTAAGAGATCAAATTGTTGCACAAATTCCAATGGGAAGACTTGGCGGTACAGATGAAGTAGCTTTTTTGGTTTCATTCCTGGCTTCCGAAAATTCTTCTTATATAACCGGGGCCAATTATTCAATTAACGGCGGACAACACGTTTATTAAACATTTTTCGCTTATCAATTTCTTTTTTCGTGGAGTTATTTTAAAAGGTTTCTTATAATTATGAAATTTTCTTTTTGAAATAACTCCGATCTCCCCTCTCTTGGCGTATAGATCAAAATTATACGTTAATTTAGCATTCCTTATTAATTATGATGAATTACTCCAAAGAATTTGAGGAAATTGTTAATTACAGACGCGCCGTAAGAATCTTCGATCCAAATGATTTTAATCCTAATAGCGTAACACAATCACTTAAAAGAGCCATACTGGCTCCAAGTAGCAGCAATATGCAGCTATACGAACTATACAGAATTACAGATGACAACAAAGCAGCAAAAAAAATTATAAACGAGTATTGCTTAAACCAAAACACCAGCAGAACTGCACGCGAATTTGTTATAGTTGTTGCCCGCCCCGATTTATGGAGAAACAGAGCTCAATTTAATTATAATACCATTGCTCAATTAAACCCCAACAGGCAAAGTTTAAATGGCCGAAGCACACTAAACTATTACAAAAAACTAATGCCATTTCTTTACTTTAACGACCCGTTCGGATTAACCGGAGCGTTAAGGAAATTAATCGTTTTTACTACCGGATTATATAGACCCATTGTTAGAGAAGTAAGCAAGGAAGATATAAGAGTGGTTATTCATAAAAGCGCTGCGTTAGCCGCTCAAACCTTTATGTTAAGCATGGTAGCCGAAGAACATGATACTTGTCCGGTTGAAGGATTTGACAGTAAACGCCTTAAAAAATACCTGAAATTGCCGCGCCGTGCCGAAATTAATATGGTTATAACCTGCGGAAAACGCCTGCCCGAAGGAATTTACAACGAAAGAATTCGCCTACCGGAAGACGACTTAATAAAAAAATTGGATTAATAGTTAATATTAGATTAACATTAAATTAAACAGTTGGCAGATTAAAAAGACTAAATTTGAATCCAATAAATAAGAGAACTGCATGAGTTCAAATGGAAGTACAAAAATTTTGCTGGTTGATGATGAACCCGATATTCTGGAATTTGTAGGATACAATCTAAAGAAAGAAGGTTATCAGGTGTATTCCGCCTCTAATGGCATAGAAGCCATTCAAATTGCAAAGAAAGAAAAACCAAACTTAATTTTACTGGATGTGATGATGCCTGATATGGACGGTATTGAAACGTGCAGAGAAATTAGAGATATAGACGGGCTTAAAAATGTGCTTGTAGCTTTTCTAACCGCACGCAATGAGGATTATTCACAAATAGCTGGTTTTGATGCGGGTGCCGATGATTATATTAATAAACCCATTAAACCCCGTGTTTTAATAAGCAGAATAAATGCATTACTAAGAAGATCGGGCAATATTAGTGGCAACGAAACCTCAAACCAAATAGAATTAGGAGACTTTAAAGTTAACCGCGAACGCTATATTATTACTTTTAAAGAGGAAGAAACATCGTTACCACGTAAAGAGTTCGAATTATTTGCCTTACTGGCTTCAAAGCCGGGTAAAGTATTTGGTAGAGATGAAATTCTGAATACTGTTTGGGGTGATGAAGTAGTAGTAGGAGACCGAACCATTGATGTTCACATCCGAAAATTAAGAGAAAAATTTGGCGATCAATACATTAAAACCGTAAAAGGGGTTGGATATAAATTCGAATTCTAAAACTTTTATAAGTAACGCAAATGAATCCTGAATTTTTAAAACAAATTCAGGATTTTTTTATTTAATTTATATCCATTTATCTTTAAAACGTGAATAATTTAACTCCTCGTAAAATTGCATTTATTGTATCGCTGGTAGTTTCCTCCATTTTGGGAGGCATGGTATTATTTTACAATTATTATTTTTTCGACTTAATTAATATAGTAGTTCCCTCGCTGGTTTTAATCACAGCTTTTATCGTTTGTTATTTTATTTTTCAATTTACGATTGAAGAATTTTTTTACGAACGAATAAAAGTAATTTATAAAACCATATACAGTTTAAAAGCAAAAGAAAGTAAATCTAACCAACCGGTTGATCTAGGTAAGGATATTATTAGCGAAGTAAACCAGGAAGTTATTAATTGGGCTAAAGATTACAATGCAGAAATTGAAGAATTAAAGAAAAATGAAAATTACAGAAGAGAATTTTTAGGGAATGTTTCTCACGAACTTAAAACACCCATCTTTAATATACAGGGATATATTTCTACTTTGTTGGATGGCGGACTAGAAGATCCTAATATTAATATAGATTACCTAAAAAGAGCCGAACGAAGTGTTGAACGAATGATTAGCATAGTTGAAGATCTGCAAGATATCTCGCAACTAGAAACCGGACAATTAAAATTAGAGGTAGAACCTTTTGATATTGTTCAGTTGGTTCGCGAAGTTTTTTTAGGACAAGAGTTTTTAGCCTCGCATCGAAAAATAAAATTCAGATTTAATCAGGAATATCAGCCCATTGTGGTTAAGGCCGATCGCTCTAGAATAAGACAAGTTCTCACTAACCTAGTTGTTAACTCTGTTAAATACGGTAAAGACAATGGAGATACTGTTGTACGTTTTTACGATATGGATGAAAATATTTTAATTGAAGTAAAAGACAATGGTATTGGTATCGCTCAAACACATCTGCCCCGCCTTTTTGAAAGATTCTACAGAGTAGATAAAAGTCGTTCACGCGATAGTGGCGGAACCGGCCTAGGATTAGCCATTGTTAAACACATTATTGAAGCCCACAATCAGGTAATTAATGTAAGAAGCGCAGAAGGGGTAGGCTCTACTTTTTCGTTTACTTTAAAGAAAGCCAAAAAAACAGATTAGAGAAGTTTAGAACTGTTTTTAATGGAAGCCAGCACGAGGCAAATCCGAAAAATTTTTCTTGCCCTTCACAAAATATTCCCAAACCACCCAGTTTTGGTAACGTCCATGCGTATTGGGCATTTTAATAAGTGATTTCTGATTTTTGCGTTTAACTAAAAATGAACCCAGCAATTCATAAAAATGTAAGTGTGCTTTTATAATAGCTAAACAATGAGCGCCTTTTCCTTCAAAAACATATTTAACACCGGCAACTCCATCTAAAATTAAACGACGAAAAATATTAAAAAATAGAATGCCTTGGAATTGATTTTTGGTAATCAAAAATAAATTGTTTCTAAAATTTAAGTATGTTTTTTTTGGATTATATGCCGCTAATGTAGCTCCACCTACATGGTAAACTAACGAGAAGGGATTGAACATAACTTTATACCCTCTGTTTTTTAACCTCCAGCATAAATCAATCTCTTCCATGTGCGAGAAAAAGATTTCATCAAAGCCATCCACTTCAAAAAAACATTTAGCTCTTATAAATAATGCAGCCCCGCTAGCCCAGAAAATTTCAATTATGTTATCATATTGGTGCAAGTCCTTTTCTACTGTATCAAACAATCTTCCTCTGCAAAAAGGATAATCATATTTGTCCATAAATCCTCCGGCAGCGCCTGCATATTCAAAATAATCCTTTTGATTATAGGCCATTATTTTGGGCTGACAAGCTGCAATTAAATGGTCATTTTCCATCATTTGTATAATCGGATTTATCCAATTCGAACAAACCTCCACATCAGAATTTAGAAGAATATAATAATCAGCCGGGATGCGTTTTAAAGAATCGTTATAACCCTTTGCAAATCCACCGTTTACGGCATTGGTAACTATCTTTATTTGTGGATAATTTTGTTTGACAAAATCTAAAGAATCATCTGTAGAATAATTATCGGCCACCCATATTTCAGCATCTCCAGAATGCATCACTACAGATGGTAAAAACTTTTGAAGTAATGCTTTACCATTCCAATTTAAAATAACTACAGCTACTTTAGGCATTACTAACGAGGATTAGAAAACATATCGTCTACTTTACTTCCATAATGATCATTAGATTTATCCTGATCTAAATCTATGATAGCATTATTTCTTTTGGTTAAACGAATTCTCCATCTGTCATCTCTTGTTTCACCTAATGCATCAGAATGAATCAAGGTGTAATCATTAGTAACAAGATCGGGATTGTAAAAAATAAATTTACGATTATTACGCTGATTGCTTACCTGATAATATTGCCATATTTCGTATGGATAAGAACTAGGTTCATTTTCAAACTTAGAAATCTGATTGGGTTCGCCATATTTAAGATACACGCGTCCCCTGTCTGTCATGTATCCTTTTTTTATTTGTGTTTTAAAAGAAGCATTAACCAATTTAACTTTCTCGTAGTATAGATTCCAGGCCATTTCGGGATCTACCTGGTTTCGTTGACGCCAAAATCCAAGAAAAAATTGCTTCATGGTTTTAAAATCCACTTTTGGTAATTCTTTAGTAATAAAATTTACTTCCAGCTGGTTGGCGATGGGTCTTAAACATCGTATGTATTCTTTTAATGAATCCGGATTTTCAATTTGTTCTACAAAACTTTTCTCGATATTAATACTGGCCAAATCCTCATTTTTAATTTGATATTTTGGATTATTACGTTGGAAAAAAACCTTCTTAACTACCAGTGTCTTATTACTTTTATCTTTTAATTCGTTTACCAAATAATAATTTCCGGTAGGTAGTTCGGTAATATTAAACTCATTAAAACAAACAATAACCGATTTAGGAGTCGTTTTAAAGAATGTTGCAAAATCGTTCATTTTAGAGCCCGTCTCATAGGATGCAATATAGGCTGTCATAACCAAAGGATCGCTAGCCGGAATTATTTTATCGGTAAAATAAGTCTCCGAGTAAAAAATCAACTTATTAAAATTATCGGGATAAAAATTAGCTACATAAGGAATTAAATCATAACCCGATTTACTGAGCACAGTGGTAGATCCTGATTTCGTGTAATTTTCTACAAGTTGAATACTTGAAGTGCTAATAAACTGTTGATTGAAATCAATCTCAATAGTATCCTTACCTATAAATGGTTTATTAATTAAATTATTAAGATCTTTAATAACGAGCTCAACGCCATACTTTCCATTAGGCAATTCGAAACGTTGCTGGTCTATAAAATTAGGTACACGCAACGAGTCGCCTTCGGGGCTATCTATAGTGTATTTCATCCCATTAATCACATTACCGTTATGTGTAAATGTGAATTCAACCTCAACCTTTCCAACAGATTTATTTGGGCCCAATTTTTTTATTTCCAGAGAAGAACCAATAAAGGATAAATAAGTTTCCAGATATGGGCTTCCGGTAGGGTTATTAAAAACACCATAATTAAAGTAAGCGGTAAGGCTTTTAGCCGTTAACGCCCCTATAATCAAAAACAAACTATAAAATGTTAGTATTAACTTTCTCATTTTAAATTGTTTACACGAATAAAGAATATTATTACCACTTGTATAACAAGTAAATTTAGTAATAAAAAGGGTATAGTTTATTTTTTTTTGGATTGCTTTGTTGAGTTAAAAAAAATTGTACTTTTGCCCCCGGAGAGATGGCAGAGTGGTCGATTGCGGCGGTCTTGAAAACCGTTGAGGGTTAAACCTCCGGGGGTTCGAATCCCTCTCTCTCCGCTTAAAAGGTCTAAGTTTACTTAGACCTTTTTTATTTTAGGTATTAGCACCCCTTTTTGGGCATCTTTTAAGCCTTAAAAATACCATCAAGACACCTCATGGCAAGTAAAAAAACTGGTGTCTTTTAACTCTTCATAAACTATAGAACTAATTTTATGATTGAGAACTACAATGTCTTATTTTATTTACCAAAAGAAAAAGAATTAAAAAATGGAAAAACACCTATTTACTGTAGAATTACACTAAATGGTAAAAGAGCCACATTTAGTATTGGAAAGCATTTAAACGATACGTATCAAAATTCGTATAATTACGGATAAATACGGATATTTTATTTATTTGAATCGGATATGTTTTCGTATATTTGCGAATAAATACGGATATTTTATGAGTATACTAATCCATACATTGAAGCTTGATTTGGGTATGAAACTCATGACTGAATTAAGTAAAATAGACAGATTTGATGCTACCTGGGCAACTATTGAAAAGCGTGAAGGCGCTTCTTTGAAACAATTAAAATCCATTGCCACGGTAAGAAGTGTAGGGGCTTCAACCAGGATTGAGGGTTCAAACATGACGGATGATGAAGTAGCTGTTTTGATTGAAAAATTGTCTATTTCCAAATTAGAAGAAAGAGACGAGCAAGAAGTAATTGGTTATTTCGAAGCTTTAGATACGATTGCTGAAAACTATCAATCCATCAGTATTTCTGAAAGTCAAATAAAAAACTTACATAAAATATTGATGCTGCATGGCGATAAAGATGCCTGGCATAAAGGAAACTACAAGCAAGTGAGTAATGCCGTAGAAGCTAATTTGGTGGATGGTACAAAGCAAATTGTATTTAGAACAGCTGAACCAGGAATAGACACACAAGATGCCATGATGCAGTTGTTTGAATGGCACAATTCAGACAAGGAAACAATTCCTTTGGTTAAGGCAGCTTTATTTGTTTACGAATTTTTAAGCATCCATCCATTTCAAGATGGCAATGGAAGATTAAGCAGATTATTGGGTAGTTTACTGCTTTTGAAAAATGGTTATTCATGGATTCAATATGTTAGTTTTGAGCATGAAATTGAAAGTAGAAAATCGGAGTATTACAAAGTGCTCATGCAAACGCAGCGAAACAGACCAGGTGAAAATGTTACAGACTGGCTTACTTTCTTTATCAGTTGTTTGATAAACATACAGGAGCAGTTGCTGGTTAAATTAGAAGAACGCAAAACAGAACAGCCCATTTCACAACGAGAGAAACGCATTTTATTCTTTATTCAAAACCACGCAGGATGCGGATCCAGCGAGATAGCTAAGAAACTTGACATGGCTTTACCAACCGTAAAGAAATCTTTGGCTGAATTAGTTTTAAAAGGAACCATCACAAAAGAGGGACAGGGTAAATCGACAGGGTATTTTGTGGTTTGATAAGAATGAAAATAAATCAAAATTTTGTTGTTTAGGTTCGGGATTGTTTCTCAATTTGAACCGTTGTAAAAGGGATTTTGGCACTCACGGTCGCCCTGCCAAAAAACATTTTGCAACTTGTGACGTTGACGCGTCATGAAAAAAGTCAACTAATCGATAATCAGTAAAATAGCGTATGCGGTATGAGTATCTCTCTCTCCGCAGAGTGACTGTCTAAAAAAATCCAAAAGCATCTACAATAATTATAACGGTTTAACATTATTGCCCCCACCGTTAATTTATGATTAATTCAGAGTTAATTCCATCTAGCGCTATACTCTCCTATTTAATTCTAAAGTTAGTTATTCATTATTTTAATGTTGTCATCCGGTAAACGATCTACCAAAAAATTATAGGGATCAATACCTGCTTTTAAAGGTAATTCTTTTACATAAAAAATAAATTTATTTTCTCTACCCTTAAACTTAATACGTTTCCTAAGCAATATGTTATCGGAGTTGGTTGCAATATTCTTTTCTCCAATAATAACTAAATCTATGAAATCGTTTACCGGAATCGATTTTTCTTTTCCAAGGCTATCGGCCAGAAATTTTTCTGTTATTACATTTATTGTAACCTCGTATTCCTTATTTATTTTCTTGAAAGTACAAGACTGTATACGATTAGAAAATAATGTAATATTTTCAAACAAATCACTTACTATGTATTGAAGAGAATCGGGAGTAACTCTTTTTAAGGCCCTAAGAGCATTAATTGAGGTTGCATAAGGAGGTTCCTTTAAGGCAAATTCATTTAATAATGATTGCAAGGCCCTATTTACATTTTGTTCGCCAATCATTTCTTTTAAATAATACATTGCAACACTTGCTTTTTGATAATGTATGTATGGCTGATTTTCGGTTTTATAAATAGGCCTTTCTGCTTCAAATTCATTACTTCTCCCGGTAAGATATCCGTTCATCTCATAATTCAGAAACTTTTTCATTTTATCCTTTCCATATTCTTTTTCCATAACCATTAAAGCAGAATATTGAGCAAAACCTTCACTTAACCATTCACTTCCCTGCATGGATGCTCCACATAATTGATGCGCCCAATATTGATGTCCCATCTCGTGGGCTACCACATAAAAGACCAAATCTATGTCGTCGTTTTTTACTTCTCTTAAATCCATAATGAATCCTATCCCCTCACTATAGGGCATCGTTCCGGGAAAAGCCTGAGCAAAAGATCCATATCTAGGAAACTCAATGATTCTTGCCTGCTTATGATAATAAGGTCCAAAATTACGGATGTAATAATCCAACGACTTCTCTACCGAAGTAAGCATATTAGGAACATTATAAGCATGCTCTTTGCTATAATATACTTCTATATCAATCCCATTGAATTTTTTTCGTGCAACTTCATATTTTGCTGAAATGAAGGAATAGAAATTTAATGACGCTTTATCTAACTTGTAATGATAGTATGATTTTCCATTTTGCTTCCACTGCTTAAGAAGACTCCCGGGCGCTACTGCAATTTGATCATCAGCAGTGCTTATAATCGTTTCCACCTCAACCCAATCGGCATCTTGTACCACATAGCTTTTCATTCTGGCCACAGAATCTAATTCATTAAGGGGTACAGACCTTTTCTTTTTAGCTAAACCAAGTTTATTTCTTTTGTTTTTGTCAGAAATTTCAAATTGATTATTGTATCCAATACCCGGAACTATATCAGTTTCATTAAAAAAAGTGCCGTTTTGAGTAATAGATGTAAAACTAACTTCATTCTCAAATCCATTGTTACTGAATATAGAAGTAACCTTCACTTGCATGGAATCTCCCGGAAGAAGTTCGTTATTTAATTTATAAATTCGGTAGCCCAATTCACGATCTCTTAACTTCAATTCTGAATCTTCTACCTCCATTGTTACACTATCTATAGTTGGTGGCATTGTAAAATGTAACTCTTTAATCTTTTCTTTAGTCTTGTTTTTCAACCATAATTCACTTTTCGCAATCATACTCCTTTCATAAGGAAGTAGGTCAATAGTATATTTTACTTTTACGATTTTAGGTTGAGCTAAATTTTCATATTTTTTAAAAAGCTTTTCATATTGAATTTGCCTTCTTTCTGTCTCATCGCTACTGATGTATTTATTTAAAACCTTTGTATTGTAATAAACAAAAGAGGCGCAAAGTATAAACAATAAAAAGAAAACGCCAATAACGATTTTATTTTGCTTAAAAGTAGAAAATGAAATAGTTAATCGCTTCTTAAAATGAAGTTCTCTACCTCGAATAAAAAGACCATAGACAAGAAAACAGATTAATATGGAAGCTAAAATCCAATACAGGTTAAACCAAACAATTGATTTAACAAACGGTCCAAATCCGTTCATATCAGAATAGGTAACATTAGGTGTACCTCCAAATTTTACCATATTGCTGTCTATATCAAATACACGCCAGATAAAAGAATTTAAAATAACAAAAGTTACAAATGTAAAATAGGCGATATATCTGTTGTTTATTATATAATGAAAAAATAAGGCCATCACTATAAGATAAACAAAACTTAAAAGATCTATTAGCAAAAGACTTTTAATATAAACATCTATTTGAAAACGTGAATATCCATACAAGATTTGTGCGATACACCCCAATAAAATTGCACTCATTAATACAGCTAAAATTGAAAATATTAAAGCCGATAATTTGGAAACAAAGAGTATAGAGGATTTTACTGGCGTGGCATCTATAATATCACTAATTGCAGAATCTCTCTCCTTCCATACCAACACGCCACTGTAAAAAGTTATTATTGCTACAAGGTAAATATAAAAAGAACCCCTTATAGCATCTACCACATCGTAAGTTACCGGATATTGGTTGGTTCCATAGTTTTCGGTAGAACTGGCCAGATTCACAATTAAATTAATTAACCCAATAAATGAGATGATAATAAAAGTTGGATTAATCAAAATTGCTTTTGTTTCAAAAAGGATATTATGAAAAAGAGATTTTATTGGTAAATAAGATGTTTTAATATTCGGGTCCCATTTAGGCTCAATTATTAGCTCGTCCTTCTTATTTTCTATGATTTTAGCGGAGGAACTTTTTTCCCTCCTGCTGCTAAAAGAAAAACGCAAATAGGAAATTGCAATAACAAAAATCGATATTCCTATCCAAACCAATCGATTTAACAAGAGCCAACCTACAAGCGGAACTGCAGCAGTATTTTTTTCGTTAACAGTAAAATATTTTGATATTACTCCTGCAGGTCTAAACCCAAAAGGATCCAGGATTACAGATAGCCATTCTTTTTCAATATCCTTAATAAATCCTGATGCTATACCGTATAACACTAGCACCAATATGGCACCTACAAACGAAACAATAGCACTTCTGTATAAAATAGCCAGGCTGAAAATGATTACTCCGGCAATGATTGTATTTGGAATAGCATAGCATAAGATTCCATTGATATGTCCGGATAAATAAACCGGGCCGCTTCGGGCCGGATCTGCCCAAGGCATCAAGGGCCCTAAAATGGCGCCTAGCGATATACCAAATAAAGGGATAACAGAAATAATTAATGCTCCTGTAAATTTTCCAAAGAAATAATGCCACTGCCTGATAGGGGAACTGAACACGAACTGATACATACCAAATTGAAAATCTCGATTAGCTGTTGCATTCATAAAAGCAGTAGTCATGAGAAGACAAACTAAAGACATCACACCATAATATTGTTGTATCACAAATGGTGCGTTTTTGTTAACACTTCCAACGCC
>JBIICS010000115.1:0-9118 GCA_044238735.1 Bacteroidia bacterium | reverse complement strand
TTGATCTTTCTAATAGATGGAAATATATTCTCATTGCATTTCGCTTCTTTTTATTAAGTATTCTTAGTTTCTTACTTCTCGAACCCGTTTTAAAACAATGGTTAAATCAGTCAGAAAAACCCATATTACTCGTAGCTCATGATAATTCCGAATCGGTTGTATTAAATAAGGATTCGGGTATAATTAAAAATGAATACGCGCTTCAGTTAAAGGCCATGCTTAAAGAACTGGAAGATAAATACGAGATTCATTTTCAAACCATAGGTGAAAAAAATACAGATAATGGAAAGTTAGATTATAGCGAAAAACAAAGCAATATTTCTGCTGTTTTTTCGGAAGCAGGTCTTAATTACAGTAACCGTAATTTAAGTGCAATTGTTTTAGCTACCGATGGATTGTATAACCTGGGGAACAACCCGGAATTAATGGAATTTAATCAACCTGTTTATACCATAGGACTAGGCGATACCACTATAAGGAAAGATATTTCGGTTTTACGAGTAAATAATAATCGCCTTGCTTACAAGGGAAACCAATTTCCGGTTGAGGTTTTATTAAAATCTACCCAATGTAAAAGCCTTGTTTCTAAGGTTAGTATTTTATTAAATGGAAAAATTTGTGCTAGTCAAAACGTTATTTTTAATAAAGAAGCAGAAGTAAAAGCGTTAAATTTTATCTTAACCGCCGAAACTACTGGGGTAAACCGCTATACTGTTAAGGTAGAAAAAATTAAAAACGAATTTTCTGAAAAAAACAATACGCAGGATTTCTATATTGAGGTGATTGAAGGCAAAGAAAAAATCTTAATATTATCAAGTGCCCCACATCCGGATATTAATGCCTTAAAGCAAAGTATAGAGGAAAATGAGAATCTCAGTTGCGATGTGGTTTTAAGTTCGGATCTAAAAAAATCGTTAAAAGATTATAACTTAATTATTTTACATCAGATACCCGCAAATAATTCCTCCGACAAAAATTTATTAATTCAAATTAAAGAATTAAGCATACCGGTTTTATTTATAATTGGAAGCCAGACTAATTTTAATGTGCTGAGTGAGCAAAGTTCATTAGTTATAAGTGGCAATAGGGGACAAACCAATGAAGCTACCCCGATGTTGGATGAAGGATTTAATTTATTTGGTTTAAGTGATAATACACAAAAAACCATTTCTAAATTCCCACCCCTTACTTCACCTTATGCTAATTATAAGTTCAAAATTGAGTCACAGATTTTTTTAAATCAACAAATAGGAAGTATTAAAACTACTCAGCCTCTATTTTCTTTTGTAACAAATAACAACAATAAACAAGCATTTGTTTTTGGTGAAGGGCTTTGGAGATGGAAGTTAACCGATTACCTGATTAATGAAAATCAAAATGCTTTTAATGAAATCATTAATAAAACCATACAATTCCTCTCAGTAAAAATTGATCGAAGTCGCTTTAAAGTAAAAGCTCCAAATCAATTTTTTGAGAATGAAGAAATTATTTTAAATGCAGAATATTATAACGAGAGTTATGAGTTAAAAAATGAATTTGATGCTCAAATAATTCTCAAAAATGAGGAGGGTAAGGACCAGAAATTTGTTTTTTCAAAGGAAAATAATGCATACCGATTAAATGTCGGGCAAGTTCAACCCGGAAACTATAGTTATTTGGCCGAATTAAAATCTGGAAACAAGACTTTTACCGATAAAGGTAAATTTACGGTTAAAGCACTCCAGTTAGAAGGCCAGGATTTAGCAGCCAATCATTATTTATTAAAGCGCATAAGCAAAAAATCGGAAGGTAAATTTTACTTGCCTCAAAACCTGCAACAGTTAAAAAGCGATTTGCAAAAATCACCAACAGCTAAGCCACTTATATATTCTCAACGAAATTTTATTGATTTGATCAATTGGGAAATTTTATTTTTTATCTTGATAACCTTAGTAAGCGCCGAGTGGTTTATCAGAAAGTATTTTGGAGGCTATTAACCAGTTATAGCTAAATATAAATTAATGATCGGAGTATTTTAAAGTGTATGACAAAAAAGGAACGTTTCCAAAAAGTAATCGACTACTTTTCTGAGCATATGCCGGTAGCCGAAACCGAGCTCAATTATACTAATCCATACGAGTTATTAGTAGCCGTTATTTTATCTGCACAATGTACCGATAAGCGCGTTAACATGGTTACTCCTCATTTATTTAAGCGATTTCCCGAGCCGGATTCCTTGGCTGTTGCCAGTTTTGAGGAGGTTTTTTCCTTAATAAGAAGTATTAGTTATCCTAATAACAAAGCCAAACATTTAATAGGAATGGCGCAAATGCTCCTTGAGAAATTTAACGGAGTTGTGCCCTCCGAAATTAAAGATTTAACTTTATTACCGGGTGTTGGACGGAAAACGGCCAACGTTATAGCTTCTGTGGTATATAATAAACCTACCATGGCGGTTGATACTCATGTTTTTAGAGTTTCAGCGCGCCTTGGATTGAGTACAAATGCCAAAACCCCTCTGCAAACCGAAGAGCAATTAATTAAATATCTTCCAAAAGAAATTGTACCTAGAGCCCATCACTGGCTAATTTTACACGGCAGATATATTTGTTTAGCGCGTTCTCCTAAATGCAATGAGTGCGGACTAACCGAAATGTGTAAATACTTTAAATTAAAAGCCAAGGTTTAATTTACTAGTCTCTCAATAAATCAAAACTATTTCCATTTATACCTTAAGTTATTTTAGGTTTAAAAAAGTATAAATTTAATTTGATTACATTAAAATCATTTAATTGAGTTGATAAACATCATTTTATCTATTTGAAATACAGGCTATTGTGTTTTTTGTTAAAAATAATATCTAAAAAATGATAATAATGTTAAGGATTTTATCCTATGTTTGCAATGTGATTTTGGTTTAATAAGTGTTGAAAATTGAGGTTGTAAAAACAGAATCCCAAACAAATAAAGCACTAAATTGTAGTTAAGTAAAAAACAAAATTATGATAAAAGTAGGAGATAAAGCACCTGAAATAAACGCTCCCGATCAAAACGGAAAGATGGTAAACTTAAAAAATTACAAAGGTAAAAAAGTGATCTTGTATTTTTATCCTAAAGACAATACACCGGGATGTACTGCAGAAGCTTGTAATCTTCGCGATAATTACAGCGCGTTAACTAAAAAAGGCATTGAGGTTATTGGGGTTAGTTGCGATAGTGAGGCGAAACATCAGAAATTTATCCAGAAATATGATTTACCGTTTACATTGGTAAGCGATGAAAAAAAAGAAGTGGTTAATGCTTACGGTGTATGGGGCCCAAAAAAATTTATGGGTAAAGTATACGACGGAATATCACGACATACTTTTATTATAGATGAGATGGGGAAAGTGGAAGCAATCATCGAAAAAGTGGATACTAAAAATCACACGCAACAAATTTTAGAAACATTAAACAACTAACAATATGAGCAAAGAAACAGTAAAAGAAACTCCGGCAAAAGAGTTTAACAAAGAAAAGCTAAAGGCTTTACAATTAACTTTAGATAAGTTAGAAAAAACCTATGGTAAGGGCACCATTATGAAAATGGGAGAGTCGCCTATAGAACAAATTGATGCTATTTCATCGGGGTCTATAGGATTAGATTTAGCTCTTGGGGTTGGTGGTTTTCCTCGTGGCCGTGTAATAGAAATTTACGGTCCTGAATCTTCGGGTAAAACAACTTTAGCAATTCATGCTATTGCCGAAGCTCAAAAGAAAGGTGGTATTGCAGCTATAATAGATGCGGAGCATGCATTTGATGTTACTTACGCAAGAAAATTAGGAGTTGATACTGAAAATTTATTAATCTCTCAACCGGATAATGGAGAGCAGGCATTGGAAATTGCAGATAATTTAATTCGTTCGGGTGCTATAGATATTATAGTAATTGACTCGGTGGCCGCTTTAACGCCCAAAGCAGAGATTGAGGGTGAAATGGGTGATTCGCGTATGGGTCTTCAAGCTCGCCTTATGTCACAGGCCTTACGTAAATTGACCGGTACCATCAATAAAACCAGTACAACGTGTATTTTCATTAACCAGTTACGCGAAAAAATTGGGGTTATGTTTGGTAATCCTGAAACAACAACTGGGGGTAATGCTTTAAAATTTTATGCTTCTGTTCGTTTGGATATTCGTAAGCAAGGTCAGATTAAAGATGGTGAGAATGTGATTGGTAACCGAGCAAAGGTTAAGGTTGTTAAAAATAAAGTTGCTCCACCATTCCGTATAGCTGAGTTTGATATTATATATGGTGAAGGTGTTTCTAAAATTGGTGAAATTATAGATTTGGGCGTAGAGCTAAATATTATCCGTAAGAGTGGCTCTTGGTTTAGCTATGGAGATACTAAGTTAGGTCAAGGTCGCGATTCGGTTGTATCACTATTACGCGATAATCCCGAATTAGCAGAAGAGATGGAAAATAAAATTAAGGACTCAATTTTAAAAAATCCAATTCAGGTAAATCCTGAAGAATAAGTTTGTTAGTTGTCATGGGTTTTTAGGCGGCGCCTTTGGCGCCGCCTTTTTTATTTCACTTGGTATAAATGTGCAGGTATAACACTGAAAAAAGATAATGCCCTAAACATTAGTTGGTAAAATACTACCGAACCCAAGACTTCAGAGGTTTTGAATAAAGAATATGGCGTAATAATCATAAACAGGTATTAGTGATGCTTGATCTCTATACGAAAAGGGATTGAGCTTAACATATTTAAATTTCTTTTCATATAATATTTGGGGAAGGAGCTATGGTTAGGAAATTACATTGTACGCTGCTTAAAACCATACATTCACTTCCGTTAGCACCACCTTGTGTTTTCGGAATTTTAATTAATATAATTCTTTGCTGAAAATCCAAAAAAATAAAAATAGAAAAATAATGTTTTACGTGAATTACTGATACTTATAAACACTCATTTAAAACACAAGCTTATCAGCTTCTAATTTAATCGAAGCTTTATTAAGAACGCTTATATTTCCAATAACCCCCAAAACTGGCCAGGGTAAATTATTGTCAATAATTTGTTTACTGCTATCATTAAGCTCACCGCAAAATATAATGCCTTTTACTTTCGCTTTTCTACTTTTTAAATATTCAATGCTCAGCAAGGTGTGATTAATGCTACCTAAATAAAAATTAACCACCAATATCAATTCGGCATTTAAATGAGGTATTAAATCATATACATAGTTCTTTTGATTGATGGGCACTAATAAACCTCCTGCGCCTTCTATTATTAGTGTATTAGAGGTGTCTGGACAATTAATTTTTCTTAATTCGATCTTCTTTTTGTCTAAAAGTGCTGCGTAATGAGGGGATGCCGGAGTTTTAAGCTTATATGCCTCCTTGTGATACTTTGTTTTTTTATTGCTTATTAAGCTTTTTACAAGTTCAGTATCTGTTTGCGGCACTATACCGGCTTGTATTGGTTTCCAATAATCGGCTTTTAGCTTTTCACACAATATAGCCGAAACAATACTTTTTCCGCAGTCGGTTCCTATTGCGGAAATAAAATATCTTTTTTCAAGATGCTCACTCATTTTTAAACTTTTTTAGTTATAAATTGATTAATCGTGATTAATAAACTAATAATTTCTTCTTCGGTGTTAAACGAATGGATACAAATACGAATCCGTTCCCTACCTTCAGAGACTGTTGGGGAAAAGATCGGTTTAACTAAAAATCCTTGTTCTTTTATTTCTTTACTGAGTTCAATTGTAAATTGCTTATTTCCGGGTAGCAGGGCTTTAATCGGGCTTTCGTTTAATTCAATAAAGTGTTTTGATAATCCCAACTGGTTTGCAAAAGCGTTAAAAGATTCTATGTTTAAATTCAGACTATTTTGTTCGGCATTGTTCCTGAGCAGATAATCGTATGATGCTTTAATGGTAGCAAATTGATGAGGTATTGCTGCTGTAGTATAAATAAAGGGTCGGGAAAAATTAATTAAATAATCTATCAGCAACTTGCTTCCTAAAACACTTGCTCCGTGCGCTCCAAAGGCTTTTCCATAGGTTATAATTCGGGCAAAACAATCATCTTGCCAGTTTAGGTAATTAAACATGCCTAAGTTATTTTGTCCAGTTATTCCACAGGCATGGGCTTCATCTACAATTAAATTCCACTTATTATGTTTGCATACTTTTACAATATCTGTGTTTAAGAAGTCTCCATCCATAGAATAAATACTCTCTACCGCAACAAAAACATTTCCCTGAACCAAGCTAGCTTTAAAATCTAAATCATCGGCACTATTATGGTTAAATGCAAACGTTTTAGAATTACTAAGTTTAATTCCATCTCTTATAGATGCATGAATTAATTCATCATATAAAATAGTGTCATTTCTCTGGGGTATGCATGACCAAAAGCCAAGATTAGCATCATAACCCGAATTAAAGAGTAAAGATTTTTCTGCTAAATGGATTCTTGATATTTGATTTTCTAAATCTTCAATAAATGGATTGTTTCCACTAATTAATCTGGAACCTGAACTTCCGTTTAACGTATGCCTAAAATCCTCTTGAATATAGTAAACGGCTTTTTGATAGATATTTTTATTTTGAGTAAAACCTAAATAATCATTTGAATAAAAATCTTTCTGATTAAATTCGGGAATAGTAAGATTTCTTAATGTTTGTTGTTCTTCTCTTTTAAAAAGTTTATCCCGAAGAATTTCATTAACTCCATGTTCCATTAGTCTTTGCCTAAAATAATACGTTTAACAAAATCGTATTCGAACATATTTATCCTAATTCCGGCCTGCACAGATCCCGTAAAAATTCGATGGATTACCACCGAGGGTAACTCTCTTCCGCTGTTTCGGTAGTGCTTGTATTCTCCGTAAACATTAATAAAGAAATAATAGCGAGGTACAATTTCAAAATCCATTAAACAACCAATTCCGCCAAAAAAAGTATTTCCTAAGTAGGGGCCACCAAAGAAATTATAACTTTTTACTTTGCTAAAACCATAATAACCCAGGCGGGAATTTAAATTTAAACTATATCTTTTCTCGTGTGTAAACGGAAGAGGGTATTCAACCGTAAAGCTTAATTTATCAAATCTAAACGATTCATTAAAGGGAAGATAGGCTTTGTTTGATGTTGAATTTAAAAGTATCTTATCAAGATAAAATTCTTCAAAGTTTATGCCCAATCCTAATCTTACTGGGCCATATGGAGCAGCTACATCCAAACCATATGTTTTGGATGTATTCTTAATTTTAAATTTAAAAGCGTCTGTTCCTTCCTTTATAATGTTACCATCACTGTTGTAAAGGTCGGTATAGCTAACATCTGATATCCATTTTGCTCGCCCTTCCCCATAAAAAAAACTGGCAAAGTATTTCTCTTGATGTTTCGCGGGTTGATAGGGTCGGCTCTGGGCTAAAGAAGAATTATTAAGTATAAAAAAGCAAAAAGCTAAAACAGAAAAATGTTTTAGCTTTAAGTTTGATAATATGTTTTTATTTTGAATCAATATCTATTCTTGTTCTAATATTACCATATCCTTTTTTTCTTTGGTAACAGCTTCTTTTGGGGTTAATCCAAGTATTTTAAACATTTCCATATCCTCATTAAATTCGGGATTAGGGGTTGTTAAAAGTTTATCTCCGGCAAAAATTGAGTTTGCACCAGCCATAAAACATAGTGCTTGTCCTTCCATGGAAATTCTTTGCCTTCCGGCTGATAATCGCACAGCACTAGTTGGCATTACAATTCTTGCCGTTGCGATCATTCTAACTAAATCCCAAACCGGCACTAAAGGCTGATCTTCTAATGGGGTTCCTTCCACAGGCACAAGAGCATTAATTGGAACCGACTCGGGATGGGGGGTCATGTTTGCCAGGGTTAAGAGCATGTTGGCTCTGTCAGTAACGCTTTCCCCCATACCAATAATACCACCAGAGCAAAGTGTAATACCTGCCTTTCTAGCATTTTTTAATGTATCTAAACGATCATCATAAGTGCGGGTAGAAATTATGTTTTCATAATTTTCTGCAGATGTATCAATGTTATGATTATAAGCATATAAACCGGCATCCGCCAAACGTTGCGCCTGTTGCTCATTAATCATGCCCAATGTGCAGCATACTTCCATCCCTTTTTCATTAATTGTTTTAACCATATCCACCACACGGTCAAAATCTTTATTGTCTCTTACTTCTCTCCAGGCAGCTCCTAAACACATTCTGCTGGCGCCACCGGCTTTTGCGTTATCGGCAGCATCGCTAACTTCTTCAACACTTAATAATTTATGAACTTTAACTTTAGTTTGATAACGAGCTGCCTGAGGGCAATAGGCACAGTCTTCAGGGCAACCACCGGTTTTAATGGAAAGTAACGAGCTTAATTGAACTTCGTTTTTAGGATGGTATTTGCGATGTATGTTTTGTGCATCAAAAATTAATTCTAAAAGTGGACGGTTGTAAATCTCTATGATTTGATCGGTTGTCCAATTATTGCGTATATCACTCATATAATAAAATTGAAAGTCCAATTTACAAAATATTAAAGGAAGAGTAATAATGAATAATTTAAAATGCTGAAAAACAGATTGTTGGCGATAATTGATTTGCCCTAGTTGTAAAAATTACCTTAAAATTGAATGCCAACAATGCAAACATCGTCAATTTGTTCGGTTTCCTTTTTCCATTCTAGAAATGTGTTTTCTAAAATATCTTTTTGTTTAGTACTCGGAAGACTAGAAACTTCAAGCAATAACTCATTCAGTTGTTTGTATTTAAATTTTTTTCCTTTTGGTCCGCCAAATTGATCGGGGTAACCATCTGTATAAAAATATAAACTATCCCCTTTAACTATGTTTAACTCAAATTCTTGAAACGACTTACTAATTTCACCTTTTCCAATGGGCATATTTTCTGTGTTTAGTTCAATTATTTGTTGATCTCTAATTAGTATTGGTCTATTATAGGATGATGCGTACCAAACTTTATTAGGGTTATTAATATTAAAACAAATAAGGGTGCCATCCATCCCGTCTTTTGCTCCTTCTTGCGAGATGTTTTTTTCCAGCATAAGCCTTACATCGTTTAAAATTTCGTTTGGTTTTGTAAGATTCTTTTGGATAATA
>JBIICS010000114.1:0-9126 GCA_044238735.1 Bacteroidia bacterium | reverse complement strand
GAAATCTTTTCCAATACCAATTTTTGGTTGAACAAAATTAAAATGATCTTTAAGTCCAATTCCAGCCTTTAATGAAAAATAAAATTCGGGTTGTTTTTCGGGTAAGTATCGTTTGCGTTCACCTATGGTTTCGTATTTTAATTTTGGAGTAAAGCGGCCATTAAATTCGAACTTTATTAGGTTGTGTTTTGTAAACGCATATGCGTCAGTATACGGTTTAAGTGGATTGTTTGAAGTATAATCGCGGAAAGGTTTATCTATTAATTTAAAATCGCTGTTATTTTTAATTGGTGTTCTTTCGATATAAGATAGCGAGGTGGAGAAGTCGAACCCCGGAAACCCATTACCATAAATTTTTACTTTAGCAAAGTCATTTAAATACGATTTAAGGAAATTTCGTTCATCAAACAACGTATAACCTAAGTTTACAAGGTTTCCAATTGGCTCAGCATTGTTATATTGTTTTAGATTTCTTCCGCCACTAATATTGATGGTGTAATTTTTATCTTTATTTAGCGTAGTTCCAAAATTTACAGTAGAATAAAATGTTTTATTTGCAACACCATAACCGGGAGATATATTAATATTATATCCTCTGGCACTGTCTGACCATTTTCTGTATTCAAAATAGGTTTTATAGTTAATCCCCTCTATGGTATTAAAACTAAGTCCCTTTAATATGGCGCCAAATCGGATTCTCTTTTTTTGAGCTCTGCTGTAAAAATCATAATCGGAAAATAGTAAATTACCTGCATTTAGTTTGGCTCTTTTATCATCCAGCGAGTCTTTATATTCTTTAGAAGCCTTAATAATAGAGATTGAATCTTGTTTTACGTAATGCTTCTCTTCTTCGGCAGTTAAAAGAATCGGTCGGCTGGTATTCCAGAAAAGAGTATCTTTTTTATTGGCTTCTTTTGCAATTTTAAACACTTCATAACCAAAATATTTTTTTGCAAAACTAGGGGTAAGGTTATAATTTAATAAACTGGCCACCATAACATCGCTGGCTCTAAATCCCATAAAACCTATTGAAGCTTTATATTGTACTTTAGACAATAAATAATTACCATTTTCTGATTTCAGAAATTCTTCTTTTATTCTGAGTGTGTCAGTAAACTCGATACCTGATTCTTTAGTTAAGTATAAGTCGGTTGAATAAATCTGATAATCATCATCACTTATATAAATTTGGCCACAAAACAAAGGATCTCCTTTAATACGAGGAATTACTTCAATTTTATTTACCATTTTACCATCTGCTAAAAAACCTCCTAGGTATTTAAATTTATAAACTCCCATGGCTAAAGGAGATAATGGAGACACAAAAGGGCGTTCCGAATAATTTACTTTGATATTCGGCTCATAAAAATTAAGAAGGATATCAGATACCCTGTTCCAGCTAAATCCCTTGCGCATACCTGCAACTTTAGAGGCCATCATTTCTTCCTTGGTATTGGAGGGGGGTTGTTTGGCATATTTAGCAACTGATTCGGAGAGATACATAATTCCTCTAACGGTATCTGCCATATCAATTTTTATGAAAGCAGGAATTTTTTTAGGGAGATCAATAAGTTTAACGGTGCTTCGGATGTAAACATCACATACAAAGGTGGATGATTTTTCTAAATTCTTCTTGCGATTGTTTATGGCATTGCGCATAATCTCATAGGCGGGGTCTTTGGCATTTGCTTTAATCACCACGGGTTTAAGCTGATAGTCTTCGGTTTTAAGTTTAATAATAAAATCCTGAACAGGTGTTTTGATGGATAATTTAATTTTTTCGGTTTTAAATCCAAGCGTCTGAAATACAAGTGTTGGATTTTTATCCAGATTAAGCTCTAATTCAAATTCGCCATTAAAATTGGTTAATGTTCCCTTGTTTGTTCCTTCAATAGCAACGTGTGCGTAAGGAATAGGCTCGCCGTTAACATCTGATACAAGTCCTCTAAACGTTATATAATCTTCTTTTATACCTAATTGTTTCATTATAAAAGCATATTTAAATGCGGCTTCTTTTATTGCATTGTATCTTCCGGAGGAACCACCATGCCCTGCATCCATATTAATTTTCAGTAACAGCTGGTTAGAATCAGTTTTGTTTGCTCTTAATTTTGCACACCATTTTGCGGGCTCCCAGTAAGAAACTTGAGCATCATTATAGCCCCCGGTTATAAGCATAGAAGGGTAATCTTTTTGTGATACATTATCGTATGGCGAATAAGATTTCATGTAGTGGTAATATTTTTTAATTTTTGGATTACCCCACTCGTTAAATTCACCAACCGTTAAGGGAAGTGTTTCATCCAACATGGTATTCATAACATCTACAAAAGGAACATCAGCCACAACACATTTATATAAATCAGGCCTCATATTGCTTACTGCACCCATCAATAAGCCCCCGGCACTACCGCCATTTATAGCTATCTTAGCCGGCAAGGTAAATTTGTTTTTTATAAGATCCTCGGTACAGACAATAAAATCATTAAAAGTATTTTTCTTATTTAGCATCTTTCCTTCGTCGTACCAAGAGCGACCTAATTCAGATCCACCTCTAATATGAACCTGAACAAAAACAAAACCTCGGTTTAAAAGTGGAATCAGGTTAGAGTTAAAAAAGGGGAATGTACTGGAGCCATATGAGCCATAGCCAGTAATTAGGCAGGGATTATTTCCATCTCTCTTCAACCCTTTTTTATAGCATAATGTGTAGGGAATTAATGTAGAATCTGTTGATTTTGCATAAAATCGTTCTGTGATGTACAGATCAGGGTTATAATTGTTAGCTAGAGTGTCTTTCTCAATAATAGTAATAGTTTTACCGTTTATAGAGTAACTATACGAAACGTTAGGCGTTATTAGATTTTGTTCACTAATAATGAGGTGATTAGTTCGCATATAATTAAAATCCTCTACACTAAAGTTAATTGAGTTGAAGTTTATTTTCCCATTTATAGTATCGTTTTTCCCGGTATCAAGATTTTTGATTATAATACAATTATTCATCTTTTCCGATTCCTCATAAACAAGAAATTTTTCGATGACAAGTATATTACCTAAAATCTTGTTTGGATTATAGGGAATTACACTCTCCGCCAGATCAGGACGCGTAATATTCTTAATATTTAATCTGAGAAGTTTGGTATTAGGAGCATTTTCGTTGGTTTTGATGTAAATATAGTTGCCACCAAAATGACTAAAACTATATCTAACTTCTTCGTTACGTTCTTTAAAAAGGGTAAAATTATTATAAGCACTTAGTGCTGAAGTATAGGATAAACGATTAGAAACGGAGTTTCCGGTTTCGAGGAGGAGGTATTGTTCCGATAGTGTTTTTTCTATAGACACCGATAGTGTTTTATCTGTTTCGTGGTAAACCAACGAATCGGGTTTTTCGCTAAACAAATAATGTTTATATACTTTGTAGGAGCGAAGTGTTTTGGGCTCAGCTTTAATGTATAAAAAGGCCTGATTATCATTAAACCACTCGAGGGCCACAACCGAGTCTATCTTTAAGTCAGTTACGCGGTTTTTTTCAAGATCTTTAAAATATAAATGGGAAAGGTTATTTCCTTTGTCATCTATACCGTAAATTAATTTCTGTTGATTGAAGCTAAAAGCATTAATGCGCAAAGTAAAATAGGTGAATTCTTCCGATAGTATATTAAGATCAAGATAAACCTCTTCTTTAGCCGACAGCGAATCTTTTTTTCTGCATAGCTTTGGATATTCCTTGCCTTTTTCGTTTACGGTATAAAAATAATATTCTTTAAGCTTACGTGGTTTAGATGATTTGTTTTCACTTCGCGCATTTTTAAATTCTTCATAAAGAATTTTCTGGAGCGTAGCACTATTTTCCATTATTTTGTCAGCATAAGCATTTTCGCTGTACAGGTAATTTACCACCTCTGTATTATATTTATCGCGCAACCAATAATAGTTATCAGTAATGGTGTCGCCGTGTATAATGTATTGATAAGAATTTTTCGGTGCTACAGGGGGCTCAGGCAGTTGAGCCAACAAGGGAGAATTAATGGCAATTAATAAAAATAGTATAATATGTATTCTTATCATTATTTGTTATTGTACAAATTCATCGTGTTTTGTATTCCAATAGCTGAAAATGCTTTAATAATTTCGCAAGCAAGTTTTATTCTTTCCGGTAAAATTAATTGTTCTTCTTTGTTAAAAGGGTTAAGGACAAAGTCAGCTTGTTTCCCTTTAGGATAATTATTTCCAATACCAAAACGAAGGCGTGGGTAGTTTTGATGGCCTAATACGAGGTTTATATTTTTTAAACCATTATGTCCGGCATCACTACCTCCCGGTCTAAGTCTAAGGGTGCCAACAGGCAGTGCCAGATCATCAAGAATTACAAGTAAGTTTTCAGGAGGAATCTTTTCTGCATTTAACCAATACTGAACCGCTTTTCCACTTAGATTCATATAAGTAGTAGGTTTAATTAAGACAAGGGTACGTCCTTTGTGTTTAATCTCACAAACTTCTGCTAATCGATCATTTCTAAATTGAATAGATTGATCTTTTATTAATTCATCTAATATCGTAAAACCGATGTTGTGTCGGGTTTGATCATATTCTTTTCCAATATTTCCAAGTCCCGCAATTAAAAATTTCATTTTTCTAATTTATTAAATAGATTTTAATAAAATAAAAAACCCCGTTGATTAACGGGGTTTAAAATTGTTAAAAAGTACAATTATTTTTTAGCACCCTTTGCAGGAGCAGCATCTGCTGCAGCCTGTTGAGTATTACGAGTAGCATTAACAGCAGCTACTGCTCTTTCTGGAGTGTCTACCAGTTTTGCTCCTTTAAGATCTATTTGTTTAATTTTTAAGGTAGAGCCAATGTTTAAAGAACTGATATCAACTGTTACAGCTTCCGGCATATTTTCGGCAGTGGCTTTTACTTTGACTTTACGCATGCTCTTAATTAATTTACCACCAGCTAAAACGCCCGGAGAAGTTCCAACAAATTTTAACGGAATCTCTACTACCACTTCTTTTCCTGGAACCAACTCTAAGAAATCTACATGTAAAATTTTATCAGTTACCGGATGAAATTGAATTTCTCTAACGATAGTTGGTACAGAGGAAGCGCCGTCGATACTTAAGTTTACTTGATATACATCGGGGCTATATAAAACTTTGTGTAAATCTATGTAAGCAATTTTAATATGCTTTTGTTCTTTACCTCCGTATACAACTGCCGGAATTAAATCTTCGTTTCTGCTTGATTTCGCATCCACTTTCCCTACGTGTGTTCTAGACACACCGCTCAAAGATACTTGTTTCATTTTGTTTTGTTTTTTTGGTTATTTATTATTTAAAAAATTACATTATAAAATTGTTACTGATAGATTCGTGTTGTGAAATTTTACGAATGGTATCGGCAAATAAATCGGCTACACTTATTACTTTTATTTTAGGGCTTTGTTGTTTTAAAGGAATAGTATCTGTAACTAATAGTTCCGCAATTCTTGATTTTTCAATTCTTTCGTAGGCATTTCCAGATAGAACGGGGTGTGTACAAACAGCTCTAACCGATTTAGCACCGCGATCTAGCATCATGTCTGCAGCTTTAGTTAAAGTGCCTGCAGTATCAACTAAGTCATCCACTAAAACAATATCTTTTCCTTCAACATCACCTATAACGGTCATGCTATCTACCACGTTAGCCTTAGAGCGTTGTTTGTAGCAAATAACGATATCGCAATTAAGGTGTTTAGCGTATGCATTGGCACGTTTGCTTCCACCCATATCAGGAGCGGCAATGGTTAAGTTAGGTAAGTTTAAATTTTTTATATAGGGTAAAAATATTGTTGAAGCATACAAGTGATCTACCGGAACATCAATAAATCCCTGGATTTGATCGGCATGAAGATCCATAGTCATTACACGGGTTACACCAGCAGCTGCCAAAAGGTTAGATACCATTTTAGCGCCAATAGCAACACGCGGTTTGTCTTTTCGATCTTGGCGTGCATAACCAAAATAAGGCATAACGGCTATAACTTCTCGGGCAGAAGCTCTTTTGGCGGCATCTACCATTAAAAGCAATTCGAATAAATTATCAGTAGGCGGGAAAGTGCTTTGAATAATAAATAAATCGCAACCACGAACCGTTTCTTCAAATGAGGGTTGGAATTCACCGTCGCTGAAACGCGAAACGGTAACTTTTCCGAGCTCTTGTCCGTAACTTTGGGCAATTTTCTCTGCCACATAGTAGGAGGAGGTTCCTGAGAAGAATTTTATTTGCGAAGCCATTAGTCCCTATTTATAAGGGTGCAAAGGTACATAAAAAGGCTAAAAAACCCAAAAAAATGAACAAGCATTTGTTGATTTCGAAATAATGTGTAGTTTTGAGGCATTGAATTCATGTTTACCTAGTTTATTAGCTAAATCAATGATTTTCAATAACTTGCCCAGATGGCGGAATCGGTAGACGCGCTGGTCTCAAACACCAGTATCTTCACGGATATGCCGGTTCGACCCCGGCTCTGGGTACAAAATCAGAGTGAGAAACAGAGCGAAAGCGAAGTTTCGAACTCTGATTTTTCTTCATTCTCATTATGTTTCTCGCTCTTAAATTAAAGATTAAAAGAAATGTTCGATTTTCAAAAACTGGAAGTATATAAAAAAGCCAAAGTTTTTCATCTTGATTGCAAAGGACTAATTCTGAATAGAAAACTTGATAGTTACGTAAAAGATCAACTTGGCAGAGCTTCATTTAGCGTAATATTAAATATTGCAGAAGGTTCCGGCAAATTCTCTAAGCCAGATAGAAAAAATTATTTTGTAACATCTCGTGGCTCTGTATTTGAATGCGTTGCAATATTTGATATTTTGTGTGAACAAGAAACCTTAAGCAAAGAAGAGTTCGATGCCTTTATCACTAAAGCAGATGAACTTTCAAGAATGCTTTATGCCATGATCAAAAATCTTTCATAAACATTTCAAAAAATTCTGCTCAGACCTTTCAGGCACAACGCTTATATTGATCGCAAAGCGATTAAGAAATTAGCAAAACGTGAAAACAATGTGAATATCCCGGAAAAATCACATGAAAATCACGTTCCAACCTTTTTTGTTACACCAAAGCCGGTTGGTACAAAAATTATTGGCGCTCATTTTGTAGAGTATCATTTTAGAAAAATGGGCATAAAAATTACTCTAAAGCGAATAAGAGGGATTGAAGTTGGAGGGGCAATTAAATTAAATGAATTTGAAATAATGAGGCTAAATAAAAAGGCATGGATGGTAGCGAACCGAATTTAACAACATCACTGAGCCTATTAATCCAACTACTTAAAAATTTTAAACAGGGTAACAACAGTAAAAAAACTATAAATTCTTGGGTTATTCTGAATACAAATCTACGGTGCACCGTAGATTCTTAAGATTCTAACTATATTAGGGTTCGTATCGCTTCAAAATCTTCCAAAAAGTTCGATAAATCCGACCCGTAGGGTACTTAACCGGAAAACCCCTGATAAAGTTGTATTTATCAGGGGTTTTTGGTACGATAAGGTGTCGTTAAATAAGATTCTCTTTATTTTAAGTCGTTACCGGCTCGAGCTTGGAAGCCGAGTCATGAAAAATCAAGATTCAAATTTTTAATCCTTCCTTTATTAAAATTCTTTATCCTTAATTAAAGGAAATACTTCTATTGATTTTTTTAATTGATAAAGAGGTAATGTAGGCATTAATTCATTCACCTTAACTTCATCAATATCTTTAAAAATAAGTACTGCTCCATTTTTAGTTTGTCTTAAAAATAATTGGTCTAGAAACCCTTCTGCCTTCCATTTGGCTACCACTTCGCGTTCATGTTTTATAATTTCCTGAAAATTTGCCGGAAGATTTTCTGTATCGATTGTTAAGATTACTAATATTCTGTTCATGTTTTAAAGTTTTAAGTTTTAAAAAATTATTTTGTTAATCGATTTAATTGTTCAAATAGAGAATTATCAGTAATAGTGATTTTAAAAGAATGCACTTTGTTTCTTCGAAAACCATTCAAATGAAACGGATCATTAAAAGCCAATTCTACCGCTTCTTCTCTTGATTTTACATTTAGCATAATGACCCCCGTAATATGTCCTATTGGGTTAATTTTACTTGTTGAAATCAGTTCAACATCAGTAGGTCCGGCAAGTAATAGTTTTCCATTAGATTTTAATTCTGCTAACCAGGCATAATGTTTTAGTAAAACGGTTTTACCATCTTCGGTCATAGGATTTTTCCATCCTTCTAGCGATTCGGTAATAATTATATAAACCTTTACTGAATCTTCATTCAGAATTTTTTTTTCTGTAAGCAATTTTATAGTATTAGAAATGGATAATTGATATAACCACTCAATCGGTTTAAAGGTTTGTTGCAAAGCTAATCTCAATACTTTACTTTTGCAAGTAGTTACACTAATGTATAGTAGTAACATATAATAAAGTATTTAATAAAATCAGTAAGTGATGGCTAATAAAAAAAGTAAGATTTCCGAAAAAACCTGTTCGCTAAAGGAAGTTTTGGACATAATAGGTGGAAAATGGGCGATGCCGATTATTTATCATTTATCGAAGGGAAAATTGAGATTTAAAGAAATAGAAAGAAATGTAGAAGGAATAAATACGAGGATGCTAGTTAAGGAGCTAAAAAATATGGAAACTAATGGTATAATTACAAGAGAAGTTTTTGCAACAGTACCTCCAACAGTTGAATATACCTTAACTATGAAGGGTAAAAAATTGCTTCCTAGTATTACTTCACTTTATAAATGGGGGCAGGAATTTATGAATTAAATCATGCTCACAAATAAAGGTACAAGTCCCAAATTGGAGCGAAAGCCTTTATGACGGATGGGATTTACTTTAATAATTAAATAGTTTAACTGTTCAGCTTATAGAAGTTTAATTAAAAATGCGATTATGGCTGCTGCCACAATTAGATAAGGCTCTTTTATTTTTTTAAATAGGATAAGCATTAAGATGGATATTAGTGTAATTGTAATGCTTGTAATATCTGTTAATTGTTTTGATCCAAGTATGATAACAGCACCCCCTATGGCGCCTATGGCCGCTGCAGTAACCCCATCAATAAAGGCCTTTAA
>JBIICS010000113.1:0-9132 GCA_044238735.1 Bacteroidia bacterium | reverse complement strand
GTTTGCAAGAAAGTTCTTTAACTATGAGAGCCTCCGCTATGTCTTTTAAATTTTTTCTGGCTGTTTTTCCGGGTATAATATTTCTATTTACATTAATAGCCTATATTCCAATTCAGGATATGCATTCCGATATTCTTAACTATTTAAAAGATGTTTTACCTAAAGACGCTTATTCGGTAACCGTTGATACCATACAGGATTTATTAAAAAATAAAAACTCCGGTTTATTATCATTTGGGTTTTTGGTTACCATTTACTTGGCTTCTAATGCAATACATGCCATGATGGAGTCCTTTAATGAATCCTTTCATGTTTCCGAATCACGTAATCCATTTGTGTTGCGATTATTGTCACTTGCACTTTTATTTATACTAACTCTTTTATTAGCGCTTTCTTCTGTTTTAATTGTATTTAGTGAGATTATTATTAATTGGATGGGTAGTTTTTCCATAGTCCCCGATCAGTTAACATTAATGCTTTTGGAACTGGGTAAATGGCTGGTAGTATTACTTACGTTTAACTCGGGAATAAGCTTAATTTATTTTTTAGGGCCCGATAAAAAGGCAAAGTTTAGATTTTTTTCAGCGGGTTCTGCATTTAGCACCCTTTTTATTGTTCTTACTTCTTTAGGATTTGCATACTACGTAAATCATTTCGGACAATACAATAAAGTTTATGGCTCAATTGGTACTATCATGGTAATAATGCTGTGGATTTATTTTAATTCTTTGGTAATGATATTGGGGTTTGAATTAAATGCTACCATTTTTAATGCTAAACGTATTAAAATTGAATAATCATGTTTTTTATATTATCTAAAATATTTGAGTTTTTTTTACATCCGCTAAATTGGATTATCATTTTTTGTTTTTCAGCTCTCTTCTTTAAGCGCCCTCTATTAAGAAAAGTTTTTATCTACCTAAGTGTTTCCTCTGTATTAATTTTTACTACACCTATGCCTATTTATTTTTTGGCTAAGGCCTGGGATGTAAAGACTAAATCTTTAAAAGAATTTAAGGACAGCTATGATATAGCTATTGTTTTAGGTGGTTTTTCTAAAACTGTTTTATCGGAACCCGATATGTTTTACATAACAAGCTCCGGCGACCGAATTCTAAAAGCGGTTCAACTTTATAAAGCCAAAAAGATTAATAAAATATTTATTTCTGGTGGGTCAGGGCGCGTATTTGCTCAGCATATAAAAGAAGGTAAAATATCAGCACGTTTTTTATACGAAATAGGAGTAGATTCTGCCGATGTATTGTATGAGGATAAATCCAAAAACACATACGAAAATGCCTTGTTTACTAAACATAAACTAGATTCGCTTGGTATGAAAAATGGAAAAACATTATTACTCACCTCAAATTATCACATGAGGAGAAGCATAGCATGTTTCTCTAAACAAGGTTTAAAATTTGAACCCTTTGTAGTTGATCCTCAAAACGAAGAAGGGTTGGATTTTAGAAATCCTTTTAGCTTAGTTCTTCCAAATGTGGAGAATATAAAGCGTTGGGAAATGTATATCCACGAATGGATAGGTTATTTTACTTACCGATTAAACGGATATATTTAATTAAAATATTTTGGTAGTAAATAACTTTACTTCGATGTTGTTAGTTGTTTTCATTTTTGTTTAATTATTTATTGTAAAAGTATTGCAATTGAGAATTTTATTAGGAGTGCTGGCCCCCATTTTTAACAAATTAACCCAAAGCGTTATAATTTTATTATTGGGGGTTTTCGCAACTTTTTTATTTGCCTTTAAATGCGAGGATGAAAGTAAAAATCAAAGGGGATTTGATAATCAAACACAAAAAATATTTTCTGAAATTTATCATTATAATTTCAGATCGTCTGATTCTTTAATTAAAATTTTACCTGATAATATGAGTCTTAATTGGAAAAAGATGATTAGGGCTAATTATTTCTGGTGGTTACTAATGAGCGGAGAGGAAAATAATCATGCACTTAAAAATGATTTTCAGAAATTATTAAACGAGGTAATTAAGAGTTTAAAAAATAAAGATTTATTAAGTGATCAGGATCTTTATTGTTTAATAACGGCGCAGGCTTTAAAAAGCAGATTAAATTTAATGGAGGGAAATTATTTCAAAGGTATCTATAGCGTTGATTATATGATTTCTTATGTTGTTAAATCTTTAGGTAAAGAAAAAACGAATGAAAAATTTATAATTACTTCGGGTTTACTTTATTATTTTTCAGAATACGCTTCAATTAAGTACTCTTTTACTAAACCTTATTTCAGAAATGTAAAAGAAGCGGGAATGGCTCATGGACTTGCGGTTCTTGAAAGAGGTGCTTTTACTGGGGATAATATCATAAAAACGGAGAGTAATTATTTTCTGGTTAAAATTTATCAGGAAGTAGAACATAATTATTCTCGCGCCATACCTTATATAAAATCGCTTTGTATTTGTTATCCCACTAATGTTTTATATTGGTATCAATATTTTGATTGTTTAATTTCAAATAATCAAAAGGATGAAGCCTTGAAGGTAATGACTAAGATTTATCTTTTGCTTAATACTAATAATACACTTACCGATAATCAAAAAATATATTTTAAAAATAAGGCTACCGAACGTTTAACAAATTATTATAAGAATAATTAAGATGGATTTATTTTCGCAGACCGAACATGTGATATTTGATAAAATTGAGAAACTTAAGCAGGAAATTGAAAGACATAACCAGCTCTATTATCAGGATGCTAAACCAGTAATAAGTGATTTTGAGTTTGATGCGTTGTTAAATCAATTAATTGAGTTAGAGAAACAATACCCTCAGTTCTTAACTATAGATTCTCCCTCACAAAGGGTTGGAGGTACTGTAACTAAAGAGTTTAAAACGGTTAAACATCGTTTTCCAATGCTTTCTCTTGGTAATACATACAGTGCTGATGAACTTAGAGATTTTGATGAACGTATAAAAAAAGCCATAGGTGTTGATTTTGAATATGTATGCGAGCTTAAGTATGATGGTGTTGCAATTGGTTTAACATACCGAAACGGAATTTTTGTACAGGGTTTAACACGGGGTGATGGAGTTCAGGGGGATGATATAACAGCAAATCTAAAAACGTTAAAAAGTATTCCTTTAAAACTTAATGGTAATTATCCAAATGATTTTGAGATTAGAGGTGAAGTTGTTTTCCCTCATGATGCCTTTAAAAAGTTAAATGCAGAAATGGAGGAACTTGGTGATAAAACATTTGCTAACCCCAGAAATACAGCAGCAGGAACACTTAAATTGCAAGATTCTTCTGTAGTAGCTAAACGTGGTTTAGAGTGTTTATTGTACTTTGTAATTGGTGAAAATCTCGAGTTTAATAATCATTGGGAAAGCTTGGAGGCCGCAAAAAAATGGGGATTTAAAGTGCCTCCTTATTCTGGTTTGTGTAAGAATATAGAGGAAGTTCTAGATTTTATTGAGAAGTGGAATTCGGAACGATTTAATTTAGGTTTTGATACTGATGGTATTGTAATTAAAGTGAATAGCTTTACTCAGCAAAAACAATTAGGTTTTACCGCTAAGTCTCCCCGTTGGGCCATAGCCTACAAATATAAAGCTCAACAAGCCGAAACGCTCCTCGAAAGTATATCGTATCAGGTTGGTAGAACTGGAGCTATAACTCCCGTAGCTAACCTAGTCCCGGTTTTACTTGCTGGAACAACGGTTAAGCGGGCGTCTTTGCATAATGCCGATATAATAGAAAAATTGGATGTTAGGGTAGGGGATACGGTATTAATTGAAAAGGGGGGCGAGATAATTCCTAAGATTATTTCGGTTAATCTGGCTAAAAGACCTGTAAATTCAATTAAGACTAATTTTATTTTAAATTGTCCTGAGTGCGGAAGTGAATTGGCGCGTAAAGATGACGAGGCACAGCATTATTGCTTAAATGAACATAACTGTAAACCTCAATTAATTGGTAAAATAAGTCATTTTGCTTCCAGAAAAGCAATGAATATTGATGGCATGGGTGAAGAGAGTGCTGCCTTATTTGTAGAAAAAGGTCTTGTTAAAAATATAGCTGATCTATACGATCTTAATAAAAGTAAATTAATGAGTCTGGAACGATGGGCAGAAAAGTCGGCACTTAATTTATTGGATGGTATAGAAGAATCTAAAAAGGTACCCTTTGAAAGAGTACTTTATGCCATTGGTATTCGATATGTTGGTGAAACAGTTGCTAAAAAACTGGCCAAGCATTTTAATAATATTGATAGTATAATTGGGGCCAATAAAGAAGAACTGCTCGAAGCCGAAGAAATAGGGGCTAAAATTGCGGAGACAGTTTATTATTTTTTTAGAAATAAAGAAAACATACTATTAATCGAACGGCTCAAAAAGGCTGGTTTGCAATTTGAGTGTGATTTGTTGGAAACAAAAGTTTCTAATAAACTTGATGGCTATATCTTTGTAGTATCAGGTGTTTTTAATACTTTTTCCAGAGATGGAATTAAAGAAGAAATAGAAAAAAACGGAGGAAAAATAAGTGGCTCTATTTCGGGAAAAACAAATTTTTTACTAGCGGGGGATAAAATGGGTCCCGAAAAACTTAAGAAAGCAGAGAAGCTAGCTGTTAAAATTATTTCTGAAGATGAATTTATAAAAATGATATCCTGAAATTAAGACAACATAGTTTAGTTAGGTTTTTTGGGTTCTTTTTCAGTTCTTCTTTTTGTTTCAGAGGATTTTGGATTGTTGGATTCATTATTTTCTGATTTGTTTGATCCAACATTCGATTTAATTCGCTCATTTGATGCCGGTGTTTCTTTTTTACTTTCTTTTTTTTCTTGAGCAAATGAAATTCGAGACAATAAAATTAAGCACGCAAGCATGTATAAATAATTTTTCATTTTAAAAATTCTTTGATTAAGTTGAAGAATAAATTTTTTCTAAAAATAGATCTTTTCAAATTTATAATGGCATTTTTCTTTTTTAATTAATTTGAAATTTTTAGAAGGTGTATTTTTTCCTTGGTATCTATAATTTTCATAAAATAAATACCCTTTGGTAATTCATCATTTAGATAAATGGTATTTAAATGTTGAGTTACCCCTAATTCTTTTCCATTACAATCATACAAATGGGCTTTTATAACGTTTAATCCATCAATAGTTATTTGCTTATTAAAGGGAACGGGGTATATTTTTATTTTTTGTTGAATTGTTATACCCTCAGTACTGGTTATCACAGCGGGAATGTATGTTATGCCATCGCTACTTTTTACAGCTGAAGTTAATCCTGCATGGTTAGTAGCTTTTACATTAACATAATAAATTAAATTGGGTTGCATGCCAGCATTAATTAATTGATAGCTGGTATCTAAATTATTATTTTTCCAGTTAAGAATATTTGTATTCCCGGGATTAATTGTTCCGATGGAGTATTCATATTTTAATATCCCCGAATTAGGGTCCTTTACTGAGCTGTAAATACCCGATAGGATGGTACTATCACTGGTAAAATCTATATCACTAATACTGTCATTTACATTTAAAGGAGCATTGGGCGGGGTCCAATCTATGTTAAGAGTGTCAATTTTTACCGAGGATAATAAACTAACATTATCAGCAACAATAGATCGGATGATGCCCGATTTTATATTTGGTTGAGGGTTTTGAAATCTAATGTCATCAGATTGGTTTCCTGTTCCTAAGGTAACGTTTAGGCTAGCTAGCCTTGACCTGTATACATAAAAATTATCCACCTCATAAATACAATTTCCGTTTCTAAATGAAATATAATTACCATTTAAAAGTGGATTTGTATCGTTCCATTCGAGTTTTAAGGTATCATTTATATATACTTTGATGTCTCCTGTAATTCTATCGTAACTTACTTTAAAGTCGTACCAGGTAGTAGTATCCATTAAGAATATTTCTTCTTTTGACAAGTTAAATGTATCGTTTAAAACTTTATATAACTGAAGTTTATTGTCGTTTTCTCTAAACCAAACAAAATAACTGTTTCCTCTGTTACTAAGGCTTGGATTATCGCAAAAGAAATGGAAGCCGGCTCTTTTGTTGGTTCCGCTTCCTCTTATCCTACCTTTCCAATGATAGAGGTAGCGATTGCTTAAATTCTGGGTAAGCGGACTATAGACATTAGTGTTTGTAATATTGATATCATTTTGTTGTAAATATCCATTAACGTTTTGCCAGTTACCACTTACACTAGTCCATTCATTGTTTAATGATGTATTAAATTCATCTGTATAAAATCCGCAAGTATTATTTGCTCTCCACTCATTGCCATTATAGTCGGAAATATTATAAAATCTTTTTTCAATTCCGGTCTGCCCATCATTATCATTAAAGTTAGCAATAAACGAAGCTGTCTTCCAATTACCTCCGGTAGTACTGATAGTTGTGGTGGGTGGTATATTATCTATAGAACAATTGTAATAGGCTTTAAAGCCGCTTTTATTAGTTGCTCCATCTGATTTAAACTTTACTGTTAAAGAGCCTTGTGTTGTAGTAAATGTTCCAGGGCTATTGATACCAGTATACGCACCAATTAAGTTTGAATTTATATTAGGACCATCGAATAACCAAAGGGTATCAAAATTTGCTTCTGTATTAAATTCCTTAAAATTTACATTTAGGCTAGTTGCTCCGGGAGGGGATATTGTGTAGGTGTAATTTTCTTTATCGTAATAATTTTTTTTAGGTCCACCCATGTCAAAAATACTATCATTGCAGGACGCAACATAGCAATCTGTTAAGTTGTTCTGAATAGCATTCCAATAATCATTATATCCATTATCGTAACTTAATGCCCAAATTCCCATTCCACCTAAGCCACGCTGATTAATAAATTGCAATTTTCTATTCATGGTGTATGCATCGTTATAAAAACACTGACGCCACTCGGTTCCATTGTTAAACACATAATAAGGTGTATAAGATTCATTATCCCACCTTGCATTTGTGCTTGAGTAATTGCCACTGGTATTTGCGCGTAAAACCGAATAGGTTCTGGAGGCTGAATTAGGCGAATTATTTACATTTGAAGGAATAGATGAAGATACCGTGCCATATTCGCGGCCGTAATAGGGAAGACCCAGTATTAGTTTTTGAGGCGGGCAACCTTTGTCTAAATAATTTGTAACAGATTTGGAAAGTGTATAATTGTAGGTATTGCCAAAATGGTACAGAGGATCATTAGGTCCTGCAGTAGCACTTCCACTGTAATAATAGTCGTAACCCATAATGATAAACTTGTCTACTTTGTTTTTCATAGCATTTACGTCAATGGCATTATTCCAATCAACTGCATATAATATGGTACTTACATCTGATCCCGGTATTTGAGCATGAAATGCATCGGCAAGGTTATTCATAAAACTAGCAAAGGGAACCGTATGGCTGGAACTCATTCCTTCAAAATCTATATTAACACCATGCGCATTTCGAGCTCTCACTAAAGAAATTAAATTGTTGATGAGTGTTTGTTGAGCTGAAGTGCTACTTAAAAAGGGAGTATGATTATCAAAAAGTGTAACGCAAAGTGTAACCTTTACCCCATTGGCTATTGCAGTGTTTACAACTGCTGCAGTGCTCCAGTTGCGAGTTGTTATTGCGTTTCCAGTATTGGGATCCACTTCATAAGAAAAGTAAGAGAGATGGCTTAACTTATCCCACTGATAACTGCTTTCTGAGCCATTTACCCAATAAGGGTGCCAGCCGTAAACAACTTTTTTTAAATTACAATTATTGTTTTTTAGAGGCGCTTTTATGGAGTTCTTACTGTTTAATTTTACATAATCCTCATAGCTAAGTTGTAACGATTGATGATACTCATTTTCTTCCTGATGAATGCTTTTAAAATTATTTTGAGCCGGAGCAGTTTTGATTAAGAAGGCCGTTATAAAGAGTAGAATCAATTTTATCATAGAAATATATTATCTGTTTAACCAAAAAAACGAAAAGCATTGTTTAATTTTTGAGGTGCCATCCCCCTTTTTTATCTTAGATTATACATGTAAAATAAATTTATCATTAGTTAAAAAAGCGTGGAGTTTTTATGTGATAACGTTTATGATCAAAGCTTTTGCTGGTGTAGCTAATCATTATCTCATGTGTTCCAGAACTATATGATCTAAATTTCGAAATCCCCGTAAAATCATAAGCATAACCAACTCTAAAATTTTCATTTATGTAGTAACCCAATAAAGCAGTAACAGCTTCGCTTCTGCGATATGTAGACCCAAAGTAAAAGATTCTTTTGTATTGTGCCAATCCGCTAATTTCTATCTGTGATATAAAGCTGGTGCTTTTTGTTAATAGGGAAGGAAGTAGTTTCCAGTCGTTATTAATTTTATATTGCCCCAAGATGTAAATAAAATAGTGCCTAGGCATATTAAATATTGTGGCATTATCTGTACTTCTTAGTATATGTGAAGAAGAAATTCCGACCGAAACAAATTTATTATTGTATTCAATTCCAAAATTTGGATCAAAAACAGTTTTACTTTTTGGTACATTATTAGCGAGGTTATCACCTGGATTATCTAATATGAATTTAGAAACATCAACTGTATTATATAATATTCCCATACTTATACCAGCGCTTAAAACATGCTGTTCATTTATGTGTAAATGATAAGCATACATAGCTTTAAGACCTGTTATATTTTGAAATCCTAATTTGTCATTCACCATCGATAGACCAACACCTCCTTTAACCTTGTGTAAATAGGAGTGAACATTAAGAAAACCAAGTGTTGGCGCTCCGTTAAATCCAACCCATTGTTTTCTGGCAGTTAAGTTAGCTTCCAGATTTGAGGTAGTTCCGGCTGCAGCTGGGTTGTAATATACCGTGTTGAACATATAATGACTAAAATGAAGGTCGTTTTGAGCTATCAAAAATCCTTTGATAATAATCATTATTATTCCGGTTAAAAATAATTTCTTCATAAATTACTGGCTTTAAATGTTGTTCTTCTGTTTTTCTGATGGCCTTTTTCATCTGAGGCATTTCTTACTAATGGCATGCTTTCACCAAAACCTTTAGCGGCAAGGCGGTTGAATGAAATACCGCGACTAATTAAATAATCTACTACTGCTTGAGCTCTTTTTTCGGATAGTTTTAAATTAT
>JBIICS010000015.1:0-31164 GCA_044238735.1 Bacteroidia bacterium | reverse complement strand
TTGAGATAAATGACATTAAAATTACTGCCCCTAAAAAGTGGAACATTAACTATATGGCTTATTATTTGGAATACACTTTTTACCATACCAAGCATTGGAAATTTTCCATACCGGTTCAGGCGGGTTGGGGAATTACTTACCGATCTTATTATTTAAATGAAAAGCTCACTAGAGAAGACAGGAAAATGATGTTTATATACGAACCTACCATGAGCGGAACATACAAGTTTCATCGGTATTTTGGTATTGGCGCTGACGTAGGTTACAGAATAGTGTTTAATAAGAATAAGGCCATAGGTCGTTTAACTAGTCCTGTTTATGTATTTAGTTTTAAAGTGTTTTATAGTAGAATGTATAACGATTTAAAAACTAAATTTGATCTAAAATTACCCTGATTATGACAATTAATCCTAAAGATGTAAAGGTCTCGGAATTGCATCAACAAATGCTTGCGGCTATAGCTCCTCGTCCTATTGCTTTTGCCAGTACAATAGATAAAGAAGGAAACCCTAACTTAAGTCCATTTAGCTTTTTTAATGTATTTAGTGCAAATCCACCTATAATGATTTTTTCTCCAGCCCGAAGTGGTAGAACAGGTAAAACTAAAAACACATTAGATAATGTGCTTGAGGTACCTGAAGTAGTGATTAATGTTGTAAATTATGATATCGTAGAACAAACATCATTAGCCAGCACCGAATATGAAAAAGGAATAGACGAATTTGTAAAGGGAGGTTTTACTAAGGAAAACTCAATTAATATTAAACCATTTAGAGTTAAAGAATCTCCTGTTCAGTTTGAGTGTAAAGTAAAAGAAGTTATTGAATTAGGAAAAGAGGGGGGTGCTGGAAATTTAGTTGTTTGCGAAGTATTATGCATGCATATTAATGAAAATGTATTAACGGACGGTAAAATTGATCAAAATAAAATTCGGTTAATTGGTAGATTAGGATACAATTGGTATTGCAAATCGTTCGGCGATTCGTTATTTGAAGTTGAAAAACCTATAACAACATTAGGAATAGGAGTAGATCAAATCCCAGATAAGATTAGGTTGAGTAAAATATTAACGGGGAATAATTTAGGACAGTTAGGGAATATAGAAAAAATTCCAAGTAAGGAAGAAGTGGCGAAATATCTGGAGGGTGGAGCCATCCTAGATTTATTTGAAGACTTCAAACATAACCGTACACAATTAGAAAATGAGTTGCATATAGTGGCTAAAAATCTTTTAGCAGAAAACAAAGTTATGGAGGCCTGGAAGGTGCTTCTTGCCTCTCTTTAATTTTTAAATTGCTAAATAAAATTAAATGAATAATTTTCCAAAAGTCATTTTAAATTCGGGTAAAGAGAATTCTTTATTACGATTTCATCCCTGGGTCTTTTCTGGGGCTATTAAAAAGATTTCAGACCATAAAGGCGACTCGCTTAAACCTGAAGAAGGAGAAATTGTGGAGGTATATTCATCGAGTGGACAGTTTTTGGCTATCGGTCATTTCCAAATAGGGTCTATTAGTGTAAGATGTTTTAGTTTTGAGAAGGTTAATCCTAATTATGGATTTTGGAAAGGAAGAATTGAATCGGCATATAATCTCCGTAAGACTCTTAATCTTGTAAATAATAATGAAACAAATGTTTACAGACTCATTAATGCTGAGGGGGATTTATTACCTGGGCTAATTATTGATTATTATAATGGTGTAGCCGTAATGCAAACGCATTCGATTGGCATGCATTTTTTGAAAGATGATTTTGCAAGAATCTTAAAGGAAGTATATGGAGATAAATTAGTAGCTGTATACGATAAGAGTGATGAAACCATGCCTAAGCAAGCTAAAATTCATGTAGAAAATAAGTGGTGGTTTAAAGAGGTGAGTAGTAATGAGGTTATAGAAAATAATTGCAAATTTAATGTAGATTGGGTAAGCGGACAGAAAACTGGATTTTTTATAGATCAGCGTGAGAACAGGTTATTACTTCAACATTATTGTAAAGGAAAAAGTGTTTTAAATACATTCTGTTATTCGGGTGGATTTTCAGTATATGCTTTAAAGGCGCAAGCAAGTTTGGTTCATAGTGTTGATTCATCAAAGAAGGCGATTGATTTAACCGAACAAAATGTTAAGTTAAATTTTACGGAAGGAAATCCCAATCATGAATCATTTGCTGTTGATACTTTTACTTTTTTGAAGGATAAAGAAAATATTTATGATGTTATAGTTTTAGACCCACCTGCATTTGCGAAACATCAAAACGTAAAACATAATGCAGTTAAAGGCTATAAAAGATTAAACGCTGAAGCCATTAAATTAATTAAGCCGGGAGGTATATTGTTTACATTTAGCTGCTCATCTGTAATTGATAAGGCTCTTTTTAATTCAACCGTTATGGCAGCCGCTATTATCTCTGGAAGAAGTGTGAGGATATTGCATCAATTACATCAACCCCCCGATCATGCAATAAATATTTTTCATCCGGAAAATGAGTATCTTAAAGGATTGGTTTTACAAATAGAATAATGAAGGCTTTTTTTAGATTAGTTCGATTACCAAATTTATTAATTGTGGCTGCAACCATGTATTTAATGCGTTATGCAGTTATTTGGCCTATGTTAAAGGTTAATGATTTTAAATTACAGGTAAAAGAAATTGATTTCTTTTTAATTGTATTATCCACAGTATTGGTAACTGCTGCAGGATATATTATAAACGATTATTTTGATATTAGAATAGATAATATTAATCGACCGAAGGTAAATCCGATTGGTAAAGAAATTAAGAGAAGAGTTGCAATGGCTTTGCATGTTGTATTTAACATTGTTGCTTTTGTTTTAGTTTTTTATGTTTCATATAAAATGGGTAATTATAAATTATCTTTAATTTATGTTATTGCTTCCGGAATCCTATGGTTTTACTCCACTAATTTTAAGAAACAACTTATAATTGGAAATTTAGTAGTTGCTTTTTTAACTGGAATGGTGCCCCTTTTAGTTGGCTTATTTGAAATACCGTTACTTAATCTGCGATATAAGGAATATATTTTTCAATTTAATTTTAGCTTTAATAGTATTGCTTATTTTATTCTAGCCTTTTCCTTTTTTTCGTTTATAAGTAATTTATGGAGAGAGATTATAAAAGATGCCGAGGATGAATTTGGCGATAGAGAATTTGGAGCAGAGACCATACCCGTGGTGTTTGGTCTAAAAACCACCAACTATATCATTTTTGGTTTAGGGTTTTTACAACTATTGTTGGTAGGCTATTTGCAATACCTGCAAATTTCAAGCGGCGATTTGTGGTCTTTTACATATATGCTTATTGCTATTCAGTTTCCTATATTAGTTATAAGTTTTAGAAGTTTGAAAGCTAAACTTAAAGAGGATTATAAGATCTTAAGTGCTTGGTGTAAAACTTTTATGCTTTTGGGTTTGTTGTATAGTTTGGTTATCTACTTTATGCTATATCAAACCTCTGTAAATTAACGAATTAAAAGAAGAAAAAGATTATCGTTTTCTACTGTCAACATTTTCTACTATAACTGTTAATGTTTTTTTATGCACCAGAAGTGTAAAAACTATTGCATAGAAGGATAAGCAATGGCTTGGGAATCCGGGCCTACCAACATTAACTCGAAGTTTAAGCTTGGTTAACTCTGATGGTACGAAGTAATCGATAACCGTATGGCAGATTTTACATGTTATAATGCAAAATATGGGTTTAAAGTATGGTCATGACTATTGTCCTTTCCTTAAAAAATAAGTACCTTTGAAAAAATTAAAAATAAGATGAGTGCTTTAACTTCAGATCAATTTGGCGTTGCCGAAATCCTTGAACAATTAGGTGTAAAAAGAGAATTAAATTTTGGTGCTTCAACCGGCACAAAACACTGGAATACTAAAGGTGCTAAAATTCAATCGTATTCGCCGGTAGATGGTGAATTAATTGGAGAACTTAATCAGGCTACTGCAGAAGATTACGAAAAAGTAATTGCCACAGCACAGGAAGCATTTAAAACCTGGCGCATGTTGCCTGCTCCAAAGCGTGGCGAAATTGTTCGTCAGATTGGAGAAGAATTACGTAAATACAAGGAGCCTCTTGGAAAGCTGGTTTCTTACGAAATGGGAAAAAGCTTACAAGAAGGTTTAGGCGAGGTGCAGGAGATGATTGATATCTGTGATTTTGCAGTTGGTTTATCCCGTCAGTTATATGGTTTAACCATGCATAGCGAACGCCCGAGACACCGCATGTACGAGCAATATCATCCACTTGGTATTGTAGGGATTATTTCTGCATTTAATTTCCCGGTGGCTGTATGGAGCTGGAATGCTGCTTTAGCCTGGGTGTGTGGTGATGTATGTGTTTGGAAACCCTCTTCTAAAACCCCTTTATGTGCAGTAGCTTGTCAGAATATTATCAGTAGTGTGTTTGAACGCAACAATGTACCAGAGGGTGTTAGCTGCGTTTTAATCGGAAATCCGGTTGGTGATTTAATGAATAATGATAAACGTGTTCCTTTAGTTTCTTTCACCGGTTCTACCCGAATCGGACGTATTGTATCAGCCAAAGTTGCTGAACGTTTTGGAAGATCGATCTTAGAACTAGGTGGAAACAATGCTATTATCGTATCCGAACATGCTGATTTAAGCATGGTATTAGTTGGTGCTGTTTTTGGCGCAGTGGGTACTGCCGGGCAACGTTGTACAAGCACACGCCGTTTAATTGTGCATGAAAGTGTTTACGATAAAACATTATCAGTATTAAAGAATGCATACGGACAATTAAAGATTGGTAATCCATTAGACGCTAATAACCACGTTGGACCACTTATTGACAAAAAAGCAACGGAAGACTATTTAAACGCCATTGCTCACGCTAAGAAAGAAGGCGGAAACGTTATAGTTGAAGGCGGCGTATTGGAAGGAGCCGGATACGAGAGCGGCTGTTATGTTAAACCATGTATTATTGAAGCTAAGAATTTATACCAAATTGTACAGGAAGAAACCTTCGCGCCCATTTTATATGTAATGAAATACAAAACAATAGACGAAGCCATCGCTATGCAGAATGATGTTCCGCAAGGTTTATCTTCTTCTATCTTCACCAACAGTATGCGCGAAATGGAACAATTCTTATCGCACGAAGGTTCTGATTGCGGAATTGCCAACGTAAACATTGGTACTTCAGGAGCAGAAATTGGTGGTGCTTTTGGTGGTGAGAAAGAAACTGGTGGTGGACGCGAAAGCGGTTCTGATAGCTGGAAAATTTACATGCGTCGTCAAACCAACACCATTAACTACTCTACAAGCTTACCACTTGCACAAGGTATTAAATTTGATTTTTAGTAATCATACGTATATATTTTTAGTTAAGAGGCTGGAATTTTCCGGCCTTTTTTAATCATTATAATTTAAATTACATTTGCGCCTCAAACATCTCAACACATAATCATCAAATACATGTCTATCCATCAAAACTTAAAAGTCCGCTGCGGAGATTTATGCGAACTATGCAGCTCAGAAAAAGCGATAGATGCTTATACCGTTAGTCCAAAATCAGGCGACAGTATTGAAGACCAGGTTGCCCTTTGTGCTACTTGCCTTAAAGAAATAACAGTAGGTGAAAATAGTTTCCACTGGCGTTGTTTAGAAGGCAGTATATGGAATCCTGAACCAAGCGTACAAGCCCTAAGCTACCGCTTACTCACCAAATATAAAGACGAAGACTGGGCTTCCAATTTATTAAGCTCAGTAGATATAGACGAAGAAGTAGTGCGTTGGGCACAAACGGTTTTTGAAGTAGCAGACGTGCATAAAGACGCATTTGGTAACATACTGGAAAGCGGCGACAGCGTGGTTTTAACACAGGCTCTTAATGTTAAGGGCACAAACTTTACAGCTTCTAAGGGAACCGTTGTAAAGAAAATAAAACTGGTTCATGATAATCCCGAACAGATTGAAGGGAAGATTAACGAACAAAACATTGTAATCCTTACCAAGTTTATAAAGAAGCAGCTTTAATCAAAAGCTTAATTAAAGATCCCGGGTTAAGCCCAGGATGACGATGTACTAAACATACTCCGTTATTGCGGCCACCGAGCCGCAATCTATCTTTCTAAAATTAAATAATATAAGTATCATCTCGTCCTCGTTTTAGCGAAGCGGTAACGAGGATGGGGATATAATGGCGTTTGTAACGCCACCTAACAAATAAATATAAAATAATCTTATACGTTTTAAACGCATTTCTATCCCGTCCTCGTTGCAAACGAGGACGATTTCAGTATTGTAAAGAAGCAGTAAATATCAAACCCTTTCTACTACTTGCTAAACAAATCGTCTATAACAGCAGCAAGTTCATAATCCTTCTCCGTTACTGCATTTACATCATGCGTAAATAACTTAAAACGGATTTGGTTATAGTTAAGTATTTCCAAATCGGGATGATGATTGAGTTCGTCCGCCTTAATAGCCAAAACATTTAATCGTGAAATAATTTCGCTAAAGCTTTTTAGTTTAAAATCTCTATTAAGCCTATTCTCTGATATCTGCCAGTTCATAATTTTTCTGATTTAAAAGTATGCTTTCGTATTCGTTTAATGCATCGAACAATTCCTGGAATGAATTTAATACAAAATATTTGCCCTGCACTATATCGGTTCTGAAATCTGTATGGATGATTTCATTTAAATTAAACGGGACAAACTCTGCCTTTCCCTCATTAACCAGATTGGTTTCTCCAAAAGACGACATAATGCCCGCTCCATACGATTTAATTTTGTCTTCTTTAATTACACCAAATTCAATTGTAAACCAGTATAAACGCTGAAGTTGTGTTTCAATTAGTTTATTGTGCGCATGTTGTAATCCAATTTTACCGAACTTCTCCATAAACGATGAAAAAATGGGGTTACATAAAAGTGGTATATGGCCAAAAATATCATGAAACATATCGGGTTCCTCCAGATAGTCCAAACTATTCTTGCTCCTTAACCAGGTTGATGAACAAAACTTCTTTTCAGCCAAAAGCTTAAAGAAATCGTTAACCGGTATTAGTCCGGGTACCACCTCAATGGACCAGCCCGTTTGGCCTTTAAACCAATGCGCTATCTCGCTAAAATTTGGCAAATTACGAGCATTTAAAACAGGGCCCATCAATTCAAGGCTTTCGAGGTATATACTTGAACCTTTGTTTTGCAGGTTTTGCTTTTGCCTTTCAAATAATAAAGTCCATACTTTGCGGTCTTCGCTGGTGTATAATTCAAACTCTTGTTTCATTTTTAAATTTTTTAGTTGACCAGAGAAGAGAGAAAATAAAAAAACCGACTCTTCTCTGAGTCGGTTTTAATTATTAGATTATTGTTAAATAATGAATATACACGACTCTCCTAGCGGATGTCGTAATAATAACTCACTATGTTTTTTATTTTCATGGTTACAAACTTATAAAATATTTTTAAAGCTTACAAATCAATTTGAGGACACATGGCCTGGATGATTTCATTACCGAAATTTATATTTCCTATTCGCTGTACCCATTGTACTCCACGGGTTGCATTCGTAATAAAGCATTCCTTATAATCAGCAAGGTTATTTATGTTTACTTCAGTCTCCGATACTTGGTAATTTATGCTTAATCGTTCCATTACTACGCGTCGCATAACACCGGCCAAACACCCTTCACTCAAGGCGGGGGTAACAACTTCGTTTTGTAATGTTATAAAGAATATGTTGGATGATATAGCCTCACACACTCTGCCCTCCTGATTTAGTATTACAGCTTCATCCAGTCCCTTGCCCGATTTGTAAACACCGGCAAGAACACTCACTAGTGCATTATTGGTTTTATAATTAGATAAAACACCTAATGGTTTTGTAATTTCATTATAAACATCCAGGTGCAGACCGTTAACGTTTAAGGGATAACCATTAATGGCAAGTGGAGTAAGTTCCAACAGATAAGAGAATGAATTTACATTTGGTGTATACAAACCTCCGCCATTTCTAAAAATGGTAACCCGTATTCTGCCTTCTTTAGCTCCGGAGATAACAGCACGTAAACGATTGATTTGTTTCAAAAGAAATTCCACTGTAAAGGAATTATCCGTTACAATCTTTAATAATTTAATCCCCTCTATCAATCGTTCATAATGATAGTTAAGGAAGCGGGGCTCGCCGTTAGTAAGTCTGATTGATTCAAACAATCCGTCGCCGTATTTAAATGAACGGTTATCAATGCCCAGATTTATCTGATCAGCAGAAACAAGCTTTCCGTTAAAAATTACGAGATCGTTATAAAGTTTCGATTGCATGAATAATTTGACTTAATGAAGAATTGGTTTTAATATGGTAAACATTTTCTATACCGGCCTTTCGGGCACAGACAATATCGCGTTCCTTATCGCCTACAAAAATGGATTGTTTAGGATCAATATTAAAACGAGCGATGGCTTTCTCTACCATCACACTATCGGGCTTTCGGCAAATACAATTAGAAGAACTTGGATGATGCGGACAGTAATAAATTGCATCCAAATAAACCTGCTCCGCGGAAAGTGAATTTTCTAATTTATGATGAACTGCTGCCACATCAGCGTGATTATATATTCCCCTCCCAATACCACTTTGGTTGGTAATTACAATTAGCATAAAACCTTTCAGTTTTGCCAGCCTCAGCCCCTCCACCACATCGTCCAGAATAATAAAATCCTCTACCTTATAGGTAAATGAACCATCGTCTTTATCCAAGTTAATTACGCCATCGCGATCTAAGAAAAGTGCTTTTTTCATTATCTGAAATACAATGCGATTTTTTCCATAAATAAAGTGCCCAAGTTGGGTTTTAGAGCAATGGTAAATAAAATACCAAATATGGCTCCACCCAAATGCGCATCATGATTTACCAAATCGTTTTGATTGCGGGAAGAATACCAGCTATAAACCATATATACAACTCCCCACACAATACCGGGCAAACACAATATGCCATACAAACAGATACTGTTCATAGGGTCGAATATAATATAGGAAAACACAACCGCACTAACAGCACCCGATGCTCCAACAGAATTATACCACTCGTGGTTTTTATGTTTCTCGTAACTGGGAATGGCTGCAAACAAAATTCCGCCAATATATAAAAGAATAAAATAAAGCAGCCCTTGTTGTTCTCCAAAATAATAACGGTAATAACTTTCTACGATTCCGCCGAACATAAAAAGTGAAAACATATTAAAAATAAGATGCATCCAGTCGGCGTGGACCAGGGCATGACTAAAGAAACGCCAACCCTCTTTACGGCTCTTTATTTGCCAGGCATTAAACTGAAGCTTGTAAAACAGATTATGATTATTGAAACAAAGAATAGAAACTATAATAGTTAACAATAATATAATAGTATTTACGCTCATGGTTTTTTGAGGATGAAGGCAAAAAGAATAGAACCAAAAATTCCGGGAATCATAGAATTAAAAATTGTAAGTGTGGCCTGACGAAAGGGTTTTAGATTTTCTTGCAACTGTTCCAATTGTTCCGCAATTTCTTCGGGAGATTTTTTTAACTCAGCACCAACTTGCTTAACAGTATCTACCAGGTAAACATAAAAATCGGATGGAACCCACACCCAATATATGTATGTAATAAGTGCATGTACGACCGCACTTACGGCTGCTACCTGCAATCCGTTACCTACCGCTGTTTTGATATCTATCAATCCGTTTAACAATTTATCTCGAGTTTCGCGAACACCAATAAAAATGCAAAACAACAATAAAATATAAAACAAGCTTCCGGCAATAGACCCAAAACTGGTTTTATATACACCGGTCATAAACTGAATAAACATCCAGCTTCCTGCAAATACTCCCGAGATTAATCCGTATTTGATTGTTGGCTTCATTCTAACTTTTGTCTACCCTTCGATACCTCAGGGTGACAAAAGATTTCATCCTGTCAGGCTGAGGAATCGAAGCCTAATATTAATAAATTACTAAATCCTTATAAACATTCAAAACCTTCAACTTTCTAAACCTTCAAAATTTTATAGTTTTCTAAACAACTACTTATTCATTGTTACCAACAACTCTTCATTGGTTTGAGTTAAGTTCATTTGATTTAAAATAAAATCCATTGATTCCTGAGAAGTCATGTCCGCTAGATGCTTGCGCATTACCCATATACGCTGAAGCGTTTCCTTATCGCGCAATAAATCTTCGCGACGAGTTGATGAGGCCACAATATCAATAGCAGGGAATATACGCTTGTTAGCCAATTTACGGTCTAACTGCAATTCCATGTTACCGGTACCTTTAAACTCTTCAAAAATTACCTCATCCATTTTTGAACCAGTATCCGTTAATGCCGTAGCTAAAATAGTTAACGATCCGCCGTTTTCAATTTTACGTGCAGAACCAAAGAAACGTTTTGGTTTATGTAAGGCATTGGCATCAACACCCCCTGTTAACACCTTACCTGAGGCAGGCGAAACCGTATTATAGGCGCGGGCCAAACGAGTAATGGAATCTAAAAGTATAACCACATCATGACCGCACTCTACCATGCGCTTAGCTTTTTCCAACACAATGTTGGCAATTTTCACATGTTTTTCTGCAGGCTCATCAAACGTAGAGGAAATTACCTCGGCTCTTACATTACGTGCCATTTCAGTCACCTCTTCCGGACGTTCATCAATTAATAAAATAATTAAATAAACTTCGGGGTGATGCAAAGCAATAGCATTTGCAATTTCCTGCATTAATAAGGTTTTACCCGTTTTTGGCTGGGCCACAATTAATCCACGCTGACCTTTACCAATAGGCGCAAACAGATCCACTATACGCATAGCGTTTGATGGTTTTGTTTTACTTGTTAATTGAAATTTTTCGTTTGGAAATAACGGAGTTAGGTAATCAAAAGGTGCTCTATCACGAACGATGGCAGGGTCCAGACCGTTAATTGAATCTACTTTAATCAACGGAAAATATTTCTCGCCTTCGCGTGGCGGACGAATACCTCCACGAACTGTATCGCCTGTTTTTAAGCCAAATAATTTAATTTGCGATTGAGATACATAAATATCATCAGGTGAGTTTAAATAGTTATAATCGGCAGAGCGTAAAAAACCATAGCCATCCGGCATAATTTCTAAAACTCCTTCGGCTGTAACAACTCCATCAAAATTAAACGCAGGCTCTCTAGGCTGCTGATTGTGCTGATTAGGATTAGGATTAGGATTATTATTGTTGCGATGCTGATTATCGTGTTTACGATGTTGGGCATGATCATGATGACGCTTTTCGGGCGTATGTTCTTTATTTTCGGAGACTTTTGTTTCTTCGGCTACAGGTTCAGTTAAAACGGTTTCAGCAACCGGAGCAACGTTTTGTTTTACTTCTTCCACAACAACCGGTTCATCATCAAACAAGGGTGCAATTTCGGGGAGAATTTCCTGTTTTCGGGTGGTTTTAGGTTCCGGTTTTTTAGTTGTGCTCTTCGGTTCATCCTCAACAGGCAAGGCGCCACCTAAGGCATCCATTAAGATCTTCTGTTTATCAAGAATCTTGCTGATTAACTCCTGCTTTTTAAGAGATTCTGTATTATCTAATTTTAATTCGGAAGCAATTTCGCGCAACTCTCCTACTAGCTTAGAGCTTAATTGTTTAAAATCGAACATATGGTTTTAAAAGGGATTATAAAATTGATTGTAAAAATTCAATAAACTTTTTTGATTTTTTACCGGAAAGAAACATTGTGTTCCGGCTAAATGACACTGCAAGTATACTAATTATTTTTAAATTCCAAACATAAAATAAATGTTTTAGATATATTAATGAATAAGTGCCGCCTCCTTAAACCCCTTATTAATCCTTTATTTTAATTAATAAACGATTAAAAAATCAGTCATTAATCTCAATTAAATTAAGCTTTAAATAAGCCCTGCGTTAAAATGAATGCCTATAAATTTCTATTCATTAGGCTCTATTTTAAGGGCGAATACTTTTAATAAAACTATCTATTTAACCGCCTTACTTATCCAAAAAAACAATTTGTTTTGTAGCTTAAAACCTTTAAATTCGTAACCTTAAATCAAAAAAAATAATGTCATATTTATTTACATCAGAGTCCGTTTCAGAAGGACATCCAGACAAAGTAGCCGATCAGATTTCGGACGCTTTAATTGATAACTTTTTAGCATTTGATGCTGATTCTAAGGTTGCTTGTGAAACTTTAGTAACTACCGGCCAGGTTGTTTTAGCCGGAGAGGTGAAGTCTAAAGCCTACTTAGATGTTCAGGAAATTGCACGTGAGGTTATCCGTAAAATAGGATACACCAAAAGTGAATATATGTTTGAAGCAAACTCCTGCGGTATTTTATCTGCCATTCACGAACAATCTGCTGATATTAATCAAGGTGTTGATCGTAAAAAGAAGCAAGACCAGGGTGCTGGTGACCAAGGAATGATGTTTGGATACGCCACAAAGGAAACTGCTAATTATATGCCTCTAGCTCTTGATTTAGCCCATGGCATCCTTATCGAGCTAGCCGCACTAAGAAGAGAAGATAAAGCCATTAAATATTTACGACCGGATGCAAAATCACAGGTAACTATTGAGTACAACGATAACAACCAACCGGTGCGTATTGAAGCGATTGTAGTTTCTACACAGCACGATGATTTTGACAAAGAAGGAAAAATGCTTGATAAGATTAAAAAAGACATCGTTAGCATTTTAATTCCTCGTGTTAAGGCTAAATATCCTAAATATGCTCATTTATTTAATGATAAAATCAAGTATCACATTAACCCAACCGGTAAATTTGTTATTGGTGGACCGCATGGCGATACTGGTTTAACTGGCCGTAAAATTATTGTAGATACTTACGGTGGTAAAGGTGCTCACGGTGGTGGTGCATTCTCTGGTAAAGATCCTTCTAAAGTTGACCGTTCTGCTGCTTATGCTACTCGTCATATCGCCAAGAACTTAGTTGCCGCAGGTGTGTGCGACGAAGTATTAGTTCAGGTATCGTATGCCATTGGTGTTAAAGATCCAATGGGCATTTACATTAATACGTATGGAACCTCTAAAGTAAAAATGACTGATGGTGAAATAGCTAAGGCAGTTGAGAAAATTTTCGATATGACTCCTTACGGTATTGAAACTCGTTTAAAATTACGTAATCCTATATATAGCGAAACTGCTGCATACGGGCACATGGGACGTAAGCCGGAAACCGTTACCAAAACATTTAAGGCTCCCGGAGGAAAAGAAAAGAAAGTAAAGGTTGAATTATTTACCTGGGAAAAATTAGATTACGTAGAAAAGGTAAAGAAAGCTTTTAAGATAAAGTAATCTCTATCTATAAAATTAAAAACCCGGCCAAGTCCGGGTTTTTTTATTGCTCATTAAGTATATATAACTTAAAGTCTCTAATAATACCTCGTCCCTTTTTATCAACATAAAAATAAAAACCAACGGAATCTTTTTCATTACGGATTTCGGGACTTAAATAATAAAATTCCATTTTCTTTACTACCTGCGTTGAATCGGCTTTAAGTAGATTACCTACATATTTATATCCCTGCTTATTGTGCATCGTATAAAACACAAATTCCGGTTTAAAAGCAGTATCATTAGCAGTATATTTAAAGACTGCTTTATAAAAGAAGTGGTCTTTTTTTGTAAGCTTTTTAAATTGTTCTTTCCAGCCAAATGGATATGGTATGTTACCGTTTAACTCTAAAGAGTCTAGTTTAAACACTTCCTGCTGAGTGTAACGCCATGGAAAAGCAGGCTTTTCAGGGCCTTCAAAAGTTCTATCGATGGTGAGCAGCGAATCTAAAGCAGAGTTTTTAGTTGTATTAAAAAACGTGGCAAAATAATAAGCTTTTGTTATTCTACCTGGATTAAGAATGTTTTGTGAATATTGCCAGACTTTAAATATATTAAGAATGCATAATAATACAATCATGAATCCGAAAACATATTTATACTTTCGGTTTATTATCTCCTGAGTTATAAAAGCCAAAGGGAAAACTAGAACAGCGTATGACTCTATCATGGCGCGGTGACCATAGGATTCGGACCACCACCATACGCTCCAGCTACTAATTACAATTAAATTAATAAGGAAATATGGAGTAATGCTCCAAAAAAGGTTTCGGCTTTTTTGGCACAAGAAATAAAATCCAAACAATGCAAAAGTCATTACTGGTGTATAAACCAACCATCCTTTCCTAAAATAGAATAAATTTTTAATCAGATGTTTACCGGGGTAATCGAAGCCTTCGGCAGGATTTTTATATCCGAAGTATATCCACTCATTGGTATTTATTTTCCAATGTAATAATTGTAAAATTAACGGTACAGTGGCTCCCACAAAAAGGTTTAAGAAGTATTTATCCAATTTTATTCTCTCATTATAAAATAAAGGAAATAGCAGCAAAAGTAAAAATGAAGACGCCGCTGGTCTTGTTAAAGCAATTATAACACATAACAAGCCTATACATCTTGCTAAAACAGCGCTCTGTTTTAAGGAATAGCGATGCAATAAATAAATCAAGTAAACAATTCCTACAAACAAATAATTATGAGTGGAGCAATACCAAGTTTGATGCGTATAATTGTAAAGTAAGTTTGTTCCAAAAAACAAGAGCAACAAAGTAATAGCAACCGTTTTATCACACACATAATTATTAAGGAGTTCTTTTAAAATAAAGAAGGCTGATAAAAAATAAAAGATGCTTCCCAAAATCTGAAAAAACAAATACACGAAGGAAAATCCATCAGCAGAGATCCCGAACAATAAGGCGATAAGATGAGCCATAATAAAAAAGGGCAATTGAAAAAGCGCCTGACCTACAGTATAACGCGATACATATAAGCCATTCGCCTCCTGATTAAACTGATAGATATGAGAACAGAAATCATATTTTTGCCTAAGCATCTCTATCGTTTCGAGTGTTGTTATTTTTCCACCATATATAAAATATTGAGGTAAATACCAGTAATAACCCACCGTATCCCACGAAATGGCATATCGGATTCCGCTTGCAAACGGACTAATTAAAACAATAAAGGCTATGCTTAAAAATGCATAGCCTCTTAACGTACTAAATAAATTTTTAATAAGCATTAAGCTTCTTTCTTACGAACAGTTCGTTGCTCAATTCGTTTCTCGTAATTGGCACCTTTAAAAATCCGGTGCACAAAAACTCCCGGGGTATGAATTTCATCAGGATTTAACTCGCCAACTTCAACTAACTCTTCCACTTCTGCGATAGTAATTCTTCCTGCCATTGCCATCATCGGATTAAAATTGCGGGAAGTCATCCTAAACACTAAATTACCGGCTGTATCGCCTTTCCATGCTTTTACAATAGCAAAATGAGAATCAAAAGCATATTCCATTAAATAATCTTTTTCCTGACCATTAAAGGTAAATTTTCTTACTTCCTTTCCTATAGCAACCTCTGTACCAACTCCGGCTGGAGTATAAATTGCCGGCATGCCGTAACCGGCCGCTAGGCATCGAGTGGCCAGGGTGCCTTGCGGAATAAGTTCAACTTCTAATTCCCCACTTAGCATTTGTCTTTCAAATTCAGCATTTTCTCCCACATAACTAGCTACCATTTTCTTTATTTGCTTAGTTTGCAGCATCAATCCCAGCCCAAAATCATCTACACCGGCGTTATTGGAAATTGCCGTAATCCCTTTTATATTTTTCTTTACCAAAGCATTAATGCAATTTTCCGGAATACCACATAAACCAAAGCCCCCAAAAAGGATGGTCATATTATCTTGAATATCTTTTACGGCCTCTTCAGCGCCCGAAACTACTTTATTAATCATAATCTGATTTTTTTTCAAAATTACATTTTTTAAGCAGATTACAAGGGTTTTTGGGAGCTTAAAAAAAGGTTTTATAGTCTTATTTTTTAATAAACTTAAGTGATGTAGTTCGTTTATAATTAATTATATTTAATACATGAAGAATTTTATGCCTTTGCTGTTACTCGTAATTATGATGAGCGCATGCAAAAAGAAAGAATTTGAAAACACATATGTAGAAGGCAATAAGCCCCTCCCCGATTATACAGTTGATCCAATTAAAATTGAAAGCTACTATAACCGAATTTATATAGAACTTTTGGGCCGAAAACCCAATAATTCGGAAGCTACAAATGCGACAGCATTATTAAAGAATGAGCACTTTAATCAAAGCAATCGCACTTCACTCATCGCTCAAATACAGCAAAGTAATGAGTACCGACAACGAACCTACTCTAACATTAAAGCAAACTTACTTAATCAGCTCGATACCGCTCAGATCACACTTTTTATAGGGATATTTACAAACGCATTAAGTCAACCCCAATATGCCAATTCTATTGATTTAATCAATTACGAAATTGCTCGACTAAAGAGGCTTCAAAACATCCCCAAAGCACTAGAGGGCGACACACTGGATATTATGGAGATATACAGAAGATGCGTTAATAATTATTTTTATGATCAACTTAACATGGGAACAGAAAATTTTGTGGTTTCTACCTTTCAACATTTTTTTGACCGTTATCCGGCCCAGCAGGAATTAGAAAAAGGAAAGAAGATGGTGGATGGAATGAGTTCTGATCTTTTCTTTGAGTATGGCACTACTAAAAATGATTATGTTCAAATAATTATGCGATCGGATAACTTTTATGAGGGTCAAGTACGTGACCTATACCGGAGATATCTTTTTCGAGAACCTCTTACAGAAGAGATGTTTAACGAAAGTCGCTTTTTTAAACAAGATTTAAACTATAAAAAATTGCAACAAAGAATTTTAAGCTCCGATGAATATGCAATACGCTAGAATACTAATATTATTTTTTTTCCTTTCAGGCTTAATTATTTTGGGAACTTCCTGTAAGAAAGAGTTAACAAAAGAGTATGTATACATTGTTGATTCGGTAAATGTTACTAAATCGGGAGTTTATAAGCCAAACACTAAAAATAATATCGAATTTATTTCCATTGCTTATTCTGACCTATTCGGGAACACTATCAGCAACGATAAACTTACAAACTTATCTATTGCTTATGATGCTTTTGGAGATAAAAAATTAATGGAGGATTTAATTATACGAAATTTCTTAAAATCGCCTCAAGCAATTATACCATCGGTAAGTGAGATGAATTCGAATAAAGAAACTTTTATTAAGAATGCATATAGAAAATTCTTAAATCGCGAGCCTAGTGAAATGGAGATTTGGCAATTTAAGAAAATAGTGGATGAAGACCCTTCCATTACGCCCGAAATGGTTTATTACAGTTTTTTAACCTCAAATGAATATCGTCATTATTAATTTTAAATGAAACGTAGAAATTTTATAAAAAAAATTGGGTTAGCGGGTGCAGGAACTTTTGTAGTTCCCTATATTCTTCCATCGGGCAGATTGTTTGCGGCGTCCGGAGTTAGAAAAGCAAATCATGTGGTGTTTTGCATGTTTGCAGGTGGAGTAAGAAATTTGGAATCGGTTCATAAATCCGATGGAAATTTAATGCGTAATACATTAAACGGAACGGAAAGCATAAGTACAGACATTTTACCCGGCATGAGCAACTTGCCAGTACCCACTAGCAGTCCGTTACAGAATTACGGCACCTTATTTAAGGAATTTCGATATAACAATGGTCCCACGGGTCATTTTAACGGACACACCGTTGCTATTACAGGAGCATACACTACTACCGATTTAAATTTAAAAGAACGTCCCTCTAATCCTACCGTTTTTGAATACTACCGCAAGCATAATTCTCCCTCTACAACTCCCTTAAACTCATGGTGGATATCAGACACGCTGGGCCCATACCCTGCACTTAATTACAGTAAGGATAGTAATTACGGCCCTTTATACGGCGGTAATTATATTCAGCCACTTTCTATTATAAATTATAATCCAAACAATAATAGTTTTAATGGTTATGATTTACTGGGTAGTCCACGCGTATTCTCTTCGGCGGAAGCAAACAGTAATGTAAAATTAAAATCATTATTAGATAATAATTTTAAAACCAGTAGTATTAGCTCATTAGATGCAGGACCTACCAACAATCAAGTTGATACAGAAAAACTAAATACCTTTTTAAACACCCTATTAAACGAAGCTAAAATGGGTGTTTATAATAATCCGTGGAGTATTAATACTCCTATGAACAGCGATATGTATAATATCTTTTTTGCGGAAAAAGTAATTAAGGAATTTAAGCCGGAGCTTACCATTGTTAACATGCAGGGAATAGACATAGGGCATAGTAATTTTACACAATATTGCGATAATATTCGCAAAGCCGATTTTGCACTCTGGCATTTATGGCAAACCATACAAAGTACTCCGGGTATGGCCAATGATACTGTATTAATTGTTGCGCCTGAAATTGGCAGAAACGCCACACCCAACAGTATTATTGATAGTTATGGTCGTTATGCATTAGATCACACCAGCGATCAAAGCTCCAGAGAAATTTTTTGTTTAATAGCAGGGCCCAACAATGTGGTAAAGCAAGGACAAGTAATTACCACTGAAACAGGCGAAAGTATTGATATTGTTCCAACTATTTGTGAGATATTAGGATATTACCAGGAAATCCCTTCCAGCTATCGTAATAGAATGGGGTCTCATTTAAATCAAGCATTTGTATAATGAAAATCACCTTAAATATAGTATGCATTCTTAGTTTTTGGTTAATAATACTTATATCTTGCAAAAAAGAAGTTATAGAAAAAAATCCCATTAACCCTTACGATGCAGTAGATTATGAAGGCAATCAAAACAACAATCCCATCAGCCTTAATCCGAATACAATTGAAGGGATACACAAGAGCATTTTAAAGCCTAAGTGTGCAACACCGGGATGCCACGATGGACACTTTGAACCAGACTTTAGAACCATTCAATCCAGCTATTCTACTCTGGTTTGGAACAAAGTAATTAAGAACAATAGTACCAATACATTCAGATTTAGAGTTGTGCCATACGATTATCAAAATTCTTGGCTACATGAGCGTTTAATTACAGGAGATGCCTCTTTAGGTAAGATGCCACTATATAGTTCGCCCTTAAATACCAGTGAAGTAAATCAGATTAAGACTTGGATAATGAACGGAGCAAAAGATTATTTAGGAAATTCACCTTCATATCCTAATTCCGAGCCACAAATTCAGTATTTTGTTATGTTTAACAATTTATTTAACTACCGTTACGATACCATTCGGGTAGGAGGTGTGGAGTATAATTCTGTTTTATTGAATCCATCTGTATCATCCGGAAATACAACTATTAACGTTTTGGTTCCAATTACTGACGACAGTACTGCGTCAAATGCGCTTATAAACACTAAAATAAAATTATCATTAAATGAAAACGACTTTTCTAACCCATTAAGAACCATTACAGGAGGATATTTTAGCAGTGCCAATGCCTGGAGATTTATGATCAGTCCGGCCGGACTACCCAATGACACTCCTGTTTACATGCGAGTTTTCACCAATGATGGCGATCGTCCTACCGACACTCAGTTTCCAACAAATAATCTGATTCATGAATACAAAACCTACTGGTCGTTTATACTGGATTAAAATGAAATCATTATACTATTCAATTTTAATGTGCTACGGCATACTGTTTTTTTCATGCAAGAAAGAAGAAATATCTCAACCTTCGCTGGCTCCTGAAATTAACTTTGTAAGCGTAAACCCCTTAACCGTTAAAGAATATAATGATAAATTACAATTTAGCTTTATTTATACTGATTCGGACGGAGACCTTGGTGAAAATAACCCAAGCGTCAACAATCTTTACCTTACCGACAATCGTAATCAAGTCATCTATGAATACAGAATAAAACAATTGGCCCCTGATAATGCCAACGTAAAGATTACCGGAGTGTTGACTGTAGAATTAAAAAATACAGCTATTACAGATAACTCTACCTTACAAAAAACAACTTATAGTATTTATATTAAAGACCGTGCGGGCAATATCAGCAATACCATTATCACCCCGGAGGTAACCGTTATAAAATAAAATTATGACTATAAAAGAAGCGCAAGAGCAAGTTGATACATGGATAAAAGACCACGGTGTCAGGTATTTTAACGAATTAACCAATATGGCAATTCTTACCGAAGAAGTTGGAGAAGTAGCCCGACTTATTTCCAGAACTTATGGAGAGCAATCATTTAAAGAAGGAGAAGATGGGAAACAGCTTGCTGAAGAGATGGCAGATGTACTATGGGTATTGATGTGTTTAGCGAATCAAACCGGAATTGACCTTACTGATGCATTCAAAAAAAACATTGAAAAAAAAACCAATCGGGATACTATGCGCCACAAACAAAATAACAAACTAAAGTAATGGAGTATAAACACACTTCTAACCCCTTTAATGCAATTGTAATTGTTGCCGCTCTTGGATACTTTGTGGATATATACGACTTACTCTTATTTAGTGTAGAGAGAGTAGATAGTTTATCAGAAATATTAAATGTTCCTAAGAATGATCCCTCAATAAAAAATGAAGGTCTTAAACTCCTTAACTGGCAAATGTTCGGTATGTTGGTTGGAGGTATTATCTGGGGTATAATTGCCGACAAGAAAGGGCGCTTATCTGTTTTGTTTGGATCCATTATCACTTATTCGCTTGCTAACATAGCTAATGGCTTTGTTCAGGATGTAAATACTTATGCAATTTTAAGGTTTATAAGCGGATTTGGTTTAGCGGGTGAATTAGGCGCCGGAATTACATTAGTTAGTGAAACCATGACAAAAGAAAAGAGAACCATCGGTACTATGATAGTTGCAACGGTTGGTGTATTTGGTGCGGTGGTAGCTGGATTTATGAGTGACGTTATTTCCAACTGGAGATATTCTTTTTTTGTTGGTGGCGGAATGGGTTTATTACTCCTATTATTAAGGATTGGAGTATATGAATCAGGAATGTTTAAATTAACTAAAGAATCGAATGTAAAAAGAGGAACTTTCTTATCGCTTTTTAATAATAAACGAAGGGCTACTCAATATCTTAGTATTATTTTTGTAACGGTTCCCGTATGGTATGTTATAGGTATACTAATTACACTAGCGCCCGAGCTTATTAGCACCATTAATCCGTCCGTTAGACCAGATCCCGGTAAATCAATAATGTTTGCCTATATAGGTATCACTGCAGGAGATTTTTTAAGCGGATATATTAGTCATGTTTTTAAAAGCAGAAAAAAAGCACTAGGCCTATTTTTAACGTTAACTGCAATATCAGTTGTTCTTTATTTTAATTTTGCAGCCAACTCACTATTTGCTTTTTATGCCATTGATATATTTCTGGGTATTGCCACCGGTTATTGGGCTGTATTTATGAGTACGGCCTCGGAACTTTTTGGCACAAACATCAGAGGTACCGCCACCACAACAGCCCCAAATTTTGTAAGAGCCAGTTTAATACTCAGTAGTTTTATGTTTAAAACGTTTGAATCGATGCTTTTAACCGACAACGGCAAGCCGAATTCTATTAAAGCGGCAGCCATAGTTGGCGTTATTATTATAGCCATTGCTTATGTTGCATGGTTTAAACTTGAGGAGACCTCGGGTAAAGATTTAAACTACATGGAAACAATATAAGTTTAAACTTGTTGTAGTAATAAGATTGTAAAGAAATTAGTACGCGGTTTTTAACCTTTTTACACCTCATTAATTTTCAGCTGTTTAGTTTATTAAGCTGTTTTTTTTATAATTTAAATAGGATTACACGGTCATTAATTATTTCTTAACAAATATTTAAAATTAGTATCTTCGGAACAAATGATTATTGCGCAAAATCTTATAAGTCAGGATATACATCCCTTAAAGACCTCCGATACCGGAGAACTTGCTTTAAAATGGATGGACGAACACAAGATTCATCATTTACCCATTGTAAATAATGCGCAGTTATTAGGAGTAATAGCTGAAACCGACATTCTTGATTCCTCTAACATCCATGATCCGGTTGGCTCCTATAGTCTTTCCTTACTACGACCTTTTGTGCTGAGTAACGAGCATATATACGAAGTAATAAAAACCATTACCAGTTTAAAATTAAGTATCCTCCCTGTAGTAGATACTCAGCAAAACTATTTGGGAATAATAACCCTTGAAACATTAGTTGTTAAAATAGCAGAGATGGCCTCTATTGTTGAACCAGGGGGATTAATTGTACTTAATGTAAATATTCATGATTACTCCCTTTCTCAAATTGCTCAAATTGTGGAAGGAAACGACGCTAAAATACTAAGCAGTTACATTACCAGTACCCAAGATTCCACTAAAACAGAAGTAACCCTAAAAGTAAACAGAGAAGATCTTAGTCCGATATTGCAAACTTTTTACCGTTACAACTATACTGTTGTTGCCACCTATCATCATAGCGAGTATGAGGAAGATCTTAAAAGAAAGCTGGAATCATTTATGAATTATCTTAACATGTAAAACAGAATGCTTAGCTTTTTAGCATTTATTTTATTACAGATAAATCTCTTTTCGCCTCCGGCAGATAGCATATCAAAACCACCTAATCGAATTGTTGAGCAGAAGTTAGACACCATTAGAATAATACCCGATACCCAACAGGTAACTATTGAGGATATTATTATTGTAGGTAACAACAAAACAAAAGATCTCATCGTATTACGAGAGTTATTAATTGAAGCCAACTCTTTGGTAAATGGAAAAGAGTTTAGAGAGATGCTCGAAAGATCAAGAAATAATTTATTTAACACGGGTTTATTTCATCAAGTAAGTGTAGACTACATTCCAATTGGACCCAGTAAAGTTAAGATTGTTGTGATGCTTACCGAGCGCTGGTATTTTTGGCCTTTTCCGATAATTGAACTTGCCGATCGTAACATTAATGCCTGGTGGCTTACTAAAGACTTTAGCCGTATAAATTTTGGGTTATACCTTTTTAAATTCAATTTTAGAGGTAAAAAAGAAACCATATCCTTACGATTTAAGTACGGATTTACCAGGCAAATTGGCCTAACGTATAACATACCCTACATCGATAAAAAACAACGCTCAGGTTTAAACTTTTCGTTTGCCTTTTCTACCAATAAGCAACTAATTTATAATACCCTTAACAACCGCATTCAATTTTTAAAAGAGTTAGATCAGTTTAACAGAAAAGAGATAAATACAAATATTACTTACACTTACCGGCGGAAAATATACAGCTATAATGCCCTTTCGCTCCGTTATACATTTGTAAATATTTCGGATACTCTTAAACACCTAAACCCCCTTTATTTAGGCAACTCCATTCAATCACTTCAGTTTTTTTCACTCGAATATGTTTATAGATACGATAGAAGAGATTACAGAGCCTATCCCCTTAAAGGCTATTATATTGAATTAAATGCAAGCCAACATGGATTAGGTATTTTAAAAAGAGAAAAGATTAACATGCAGTATGCCTATTTAATGGCCAGGAAATATTTTAAATGGAGTGAACGTTGGTATACCGGAACTTCTTTAAAAACAAAAATCAGCACCGGAAGATTTCAACCTTATTATTTACAAAGAGGGCTTGGTTACCAGAATGATTATGTAAGGGGTTACGAGTACTATGTAATAGACGGACAAAATTTTGGGTTGTTAAAAGCCAACCTCAAATACAATTTAGTTAAACCCGGGGCAATTAAATTAAAGAAAATAAAAAATAATTCCCTTAACAGAATTCAATATGGTTTTTATCTAAATGCTTTTGCTGATGGAGCATATGTTCAAGACAATCAATTTAACGAATTAAACAAACTCAATAATACTTTTTTACATGGCTATGGAATTGGTTTAGACTTTGTGGGTCAGAACGATTTGGTTATTCGATTTGAACTCACGCGCAATGGACTTAACCAAAATGGGTTTTACTTACACTTCTCAGCACCTTTATAATTATATAATATTATTCTTTAATATTAACCTTTTGTGATTTTGAAGTTCCTGTAAACTCCGGAGCATACATACATTGGATAGTAGAGATACCGCTATTATAATTTCCTGCATTATTTACTTTTAACTTATAAGTAACCTCATGTATTCCTTTTGGGATATAATTAAAGAAAAAATCTGTATTGGCATCACGAGTACACTGATAATAAAAAAGTCCCTTATCATAATGGGAACCACTGAATATATCGGCTGGCTCAAACCCACTGGGGCGAGAATCTTTAAGATGAACAAACTCTAAATCCCTGTCGGAACTGATGCTTAACCTTACCATCACTTCGTCGCCCAGTGCCAGGTTAGACTCCGAGATTGGAATATAATTAATATTCGAATTTATTATCTGCTTTACAAAATATGATTTACTTACCGTTAAACCGCTACCCGTATTTTTTATTTTATCCACACTTTCAATATACTTCCAATAAACCGCGCCATAGGAGATGCCACTACCCTCTTTCATGACTAAAATATCAGCTAAATCGGGATTTAAATCAGTAACTGAAATATTTTCTTTAAAATAACCACTTCCAGGTTCGGTATTGAGATTATTAAGAACAAACTTCTTTTTACCCATAGAAATCTCAGCCTTTATATTGGCATCTATCTTAGCATCGTTTAATAATAAAGCATAAATGGCTTTAGTAGTAGCCTTTGTATTATCCCATTTATTAGAATGTTTATTCAATAAAAGCCATTTACTCAATTCCTTCACCATTAGCTGATCGGGCTTATACACAGAAAATAATTCAAGCATTTCGGAGTGGAGTTCAACAGAAGAATTAAGGCAATACCCCTCTTTTCTGTTTTCTTTCCAATACCAGCCGATTTTTTTATTTTTAATTGCATTATCTTTAAAAGAATTTACAATCTCATCCGCCTTAATTTTATCGGATAAATATAACACCTTAGCTAAAATCACCTTCTCGTCTAACGATAATTTTAACCAATGCGTTTTAGCCTGACTTATAAAATACTGATTGTTCTCTTTCAATAAAAATGGTTTATATTCATCCATCTTACTAAAGACAAGTAAACGCATCAATTCCTCCCTGTTTGGAACATATTCTTTTAAATTGATTTTTGTTCTAATTAAAGATTGGTAATTTTCCTTCTGCCTATCGGAAAGATAATTTACAGCTCTATCCAATGCCAATTTAACTTCACCATCAATAGTTAAATCAAGAGCCCCCAATCTAATCAAATTAAGTAAACCCTCTACCACATGCGTAGTTATGTATTCATTATCGGGCATACCCTTAAACCATGGCCAACCGCCGTTTGGCGACTGAGCTTCTAACAATTTTTTAAGTGCCGTGATAAGATCGTTATTCATTTTATTGAGATCAAAAAGAAGGGCAAGGTTTAATCGCTGTTGATTTTCGTCTTTTGATTCAAACACCCAGGGCGTTTCATTTAATAATACTTGTTTTAGTTCAGGGTTTTTCTGCAGATTACTGATGAGAGCATCCGGACTTTTTATCTTCCACTTATTAAATGTTTGTTGTATTTCGGGATGCGAAACAACAACGTGATGTGCAAGTTTATTGGAGAAGTAACGAGCGAATAATTGTTCACTACATTCGTGAGGATATTCCATCAAATAGGGCATGCTCTGAATCGCAGTCCATATTGGGTTTGCGGTAAACTCAATACTTAAGTGTTTATCTATCCTTGTATCCGATTTATTAGTAGCCAACGATTCAAAATAAAAATGACCGTAACCGGAGTCAAGCAAAAAAGGTAAAGTCTCAATAACAAGTTGTTTATCTGATAATATCGGCACATAATTTACTTCCCCATCTGTATAATCGTTTCCAGAAGCCGTAGTGGATATCTTTAAAAGATCAGGAGCATCTTTAATCTTTAGTTTCCATGAAACTACACCGCTCGAATTAGCATTTACTAAAATAGATTTCTCACTTATATCATTAATTAAATAATTTACGCTTGAATTTGTTAATTCATCTTCCAAATTTAACTTGCAACTAACGTTTTGCTGCTTATTACTTATATTATCAATTTTAGCTTTAATGATTACTTCATCTCCCTGTCTAAATGTGCGGGGTAAATTAGGAGAACACATTAACGGTTTACTAGTTGTGATAAATCGCTCCATTATTCCTGACTTTAAATCCGGTGTGTGAGCCAGACCCATAAATTTCCATTTAGTAAGCGCCTCGGGCATTATAAAGGAAAAAACAACATCTCCGTTTTCGTTTGTTTTTAGTTGAGGATAAAAGAAAGCAGTCTCGTTAAAATTTGAACGGGGTAAACTATTTTGAGCAGTATTTAAGTTAGAATTCGATTTAGAGGATGGAAGACTGTTCTTGGTTATCTCTAATTGCTCCATTGAACTGACGCCTTGAAGTGAGACATCTTCGTTTTTGTCTGCAACATTAGAATCAAAACGAACATCAGTTTCCGCTAAAGGCATGGCCATTGCACTTTGAGGAATTAAAGCTTTTGCGCGCGATCCTCTCATAGAATGTCCGGTATAGGCATAGTCGTAATAATTACTATACTTACCATAATAAATAAATTCATCAAACGAAGGCAATGAATATGGAAAATAGTTAAATTCCGGATAGCTAATGTTGTTTATACGAGAAAGTTGAGATACAGCCCCTTCTGATAAATTATAGATTCTATCGTTTGATGAGAAAAAAATATTTTGCCAATAATTTGGCATCATCTCATCAAGCGAGGCATCATACATCGTACAAAGAAATTCGCTCAATACTTTATCTTTTAAACGGCCACTAATCTTAACAGTCCATTTTTCTTTTGATCCCGGTAAAAGATTATCACGAATAGATTCGGTACTTATAAGTAGTTCCTTGTTATAATAGGGAACATTTATAAACAAATGTCGTGTATAAGATCTGTTGTTTTCCTGATAAGAAAGATTGATGAAGAAACCACCGCGATGATGATTCTTTATCTCAAATTCAATTTTTCCCGTGTTTTCACGCGTACTCAAGAATAGACTCTTAAGCTCAGGCTTTTCCGAATTTGGATTAACCTGCTCAATTGAATAAAATATATTTGAACTCTTTAAATGAGTGTAAATATCCAGCACTAATTTGTCGCCGGGCTGATACTCAGTTTTGTTTTGGTTTACAACAAACCAGTTTAAATCGGAGGCTATGCTATTTCCCTTTTTAACAACAAAATAATATTCACTTTGCTCTTGCCTGTTTTTACTATTAAGAGCCTGCGCTTTTAATCGGTATGAACCTTCGGTTAATCTTGCATTTACCAGCTTATGTATTAAATTGTATTTATTAGCCTTTACAGTACTTTCTCCTATTATCTGTATTGTTTTCCAATTAGCCGGATTTTCTTCTTCCTGAGAAACCAGAAAAGGTAATTTATCTATATTATTATATAATACAGTATCTGTTTGTTCCCATAATTTACTTTGCAAAGGTCGATCTGTTGATTTTATTCTTTCAACTACAATTTTAACATCACGGTCTACAGGTAGCCCTTCATTATTATTTAAATCAATTTTAAAGCGTGATGTATCATTTAATTCAACCATGCCATAAGTATTTGTCTCCAACTGATCAGAAACACTAAAATTAAAATTATACTCTTTTTCACCAATTATAATGGATTTGCTAACCGAATGCGATTCGCCGCTTAAATCCGTTACATTCATCTCTATTCTAAAATTATAATTAGAGTTAATTAAATTACTTTGGTCAGGTAAGGGTAAAAATTTAATCAAGCAGCCACCCGTATCATTTGTGGTAATTACACCTTTATCAAAAACTTTTTCGGGTTGATATGGAGTATAGAAACTTCTCCATGTATAGTGCATTACTTTTGACCTGTAGATCGTATAACTTACTTTTGCATTGGCTACCGGCGCGCCTGAGAAAGCTTTGGCACTTGCATAAACAACCGCATTACTGTTTAACTGATAAACCTGAGGTGAATTATTAAAATAGGTTTCGAACTTGGGGCGTTTATATTCTTCCACATTAAAATTAAGGCTGCTGTATTGATCGGCTATTGTATAAATACCTGTTAAACCATTTGCAGGCAAAACAAACTGACCCGCATAGGAGCCAAATTCGTTGGTTTTAATTTCCATTTCGCCCACTATTTCGCCATTAACATTTGTTAGATCTACCTTCAACTCCTCATTAGCAACAACTCTTTTATCCTTTGTGTCATTATTAATTAAAATGCCTTTAAAGAAAACGGTTTGTCCTGGACGATAAATGAGCCTGTCGGTATACAGAGTACTTGAAAATTTCATCCGATCATCATTTGCATATTGAATGTTAGATATAAAATCATTAGAAAGTAATACATCGCCTCCTTTTTCAATTACTATATTATACTCATCCCTCTCACCGGATACAGATAAAACAACCATTCCATACTCATTGGTTTTATAGGATTCTGCTAATTCGAAATTATAAGCCCTTTTTTTATAATCATATCTTTTATTAAAAAGAGATACTTTAGCATCCTTAATAGGTGTACCATCATACCGAGATCTTACGATTATTTCGCACTTATCATCCGCTATATCTTGATTAATATAGGTTAGACCAGAAACATTAATAAAGCAACAAGTCATCAAATCATCTTTTAACTTAAATTCCGGACCATCAGAAACTAAAACGGCATAAAAACCCGCTTTTAAACCGTCCATTAAAAATTCGAAAGAATGTTCTCTTAAATCATTCGTTAAATTAAATTCAATATTACTATGCAAAAGAGCTTTCCTGCCCAACAACACCTTATTAATTTCTTCCGAATCATACCGTGATTTAAAATTTTCAAAGTCGTTTCTGGATAAATCAAGAATGCGATAGAATAGTTTATTACAGTTTCGGGTATTTAGCTTCACTAAGATTGGCTGATTAGGCAAAATATAGTCCTCTATATTTAAACTTTGTGACTTAGTAAGCAATTGCGCCATCATGTTTCTACTATGATTAATCTGAGGTGCATCCGGGTATTTAGCTATTGTTTTTTCTAAAAGCTCTTTAGCCCTTAAATAATTCCAACGGTACTTTACATTTTCTTTGTTGAATTTACCTGTATTATTAATTAGATGTTCGGCATACCTATTTGCAGCCATCACCATTAATGATGTTTTTGAATTTTCATTTATCAAACGATTAATAGATATTTCAAACAACGAATCTTTTTGATCGTTAGAAGAATTAGAATAAACGAAGTTCAAGTAGTGAATTTGGTTAGATAATTTTGCCTCAGGTCTATTTTGATGCACATTAATTAGCTCTTTAAAAAGATAATTACTCACCGACCATGTATCGGAAGAATCAAGCGTTTCGGATTTAGTTAACTTTGTATTTAATTCCCAATTATCAAACTTTACTTTTTCAGCATTATCGGGTTGCGATAGCGTATAATCCAAAACATTCCAAACCATTAAATCGTAAAAGGTGGGTCTATAAAGTCTCCCTTCGCGAGCGGGAACTAAAGCGGGTTCAAAATCAAACAATGTATATTCATCGTAATTCTTTTTATATTTTAAAGAGTTGAGCATATCTGATAATATTTCAGTTTTAATCCTTTCTTCACTCCAATCGCTAATATTTTCAGAAACGATCTTAATATTTTCATTAGGCTTATACCGATAGCGGTTTTGTTGATAATAACGAATATAGCAGTTGGCCCTAAAAGCAGTCAGAATTCCTTTTCTAATTTCACTTTTTGTATTTAAATGTTCATTAACCAAAAACAAAGCGTCCATTACTGCTTCTTCTGAAAAAAAGGCGAGAAGATTCATTTTAGTTAAAATAACTCTAGTAAACTGTACCTCGTTTTTTTCCTTATCAGCCGCTAACAATATATCATTCGTTTTTTTATTTGCCTCCTGATACAATCCCTTTGCCTGAAGAGAATCAACTTCTTTCCAGGCCTGGTTAAAATCAAATAAATCTTTTTCCTTAGTTATTATGCCCCAGGCAATGCTGACTAACAGTGGAAATAGAATTAATAAGGTTCCTTTTATAATTAATAAAGTTGTTTTAGAATATACGTTCATTTTATTTGTTTATGTATAAGATGCAAAGCATTATAAAATTCCACAAAAAAATTAATGTTTTTTTAAAAAAACGCCATTATAACTATAAAAGTGTATTTTAATTAATGATAGAGAGAAGTGAGGGTTTGGAAAGTTGGATTTTTTAACAAATCAACTGCCTTCTTTTATTTCAAAGTTTTGAATGGTAGCAAATATAATAATTGCCGGTAATTTAATTTATTATTCGTTTTTGCGGCCTCCGAGCCCTAATCTTTCTATTACTTAGATTATAGATTGCGACGGAAAGACGTAAGGGATGGTTTTGAGTTTTGAGTTTGCAGTTTTCATCACCCCGTCATTGCGACCACCGAGCCGCAATCTTTCTATGACTTAGATTCCGGCCTGCGCCGGAAGGACGAGAGGGATGGTTTTTGTTTTTAAAAATTAAACTCATCGCGTCCTTGGGGCTTCAGCCCCAAGCCCCGATTTACTTTTTGCCTTGATGCAAAAAGTAAACAAAAAAATCAAGGCTTACTAAAAATGCCCTACTTTTTACGTATGCTTTTTTGCACGCGTTACTAGGGCTCATTTGTTGTTCAACGCAATTTGTTCCGTAACCCTGCCGGGCCGCCTGTAACGCTTACCAGGGCCCGCCCGAAAAAAGCACACTCAAAAGTTACGGGCATTTTTAGAAGGCCGGTCGGGAGTAAAAAAAATTGTGTTTTAGATTTCGGCTTACGACGAGAGAACGTGGAGGATGGTTTATAGTTTTGAGTTTATAGTTTTAATCACCCCGTCATTGCGGCCTCCGAGCCGCAATCTATTTAGGTTCTTTATTTAATTTGAGAACTTAATAGTATAGATCCCGGGTCAAGCCCGGGATGACGAAGTGGGGTTAAATATAGTACATGTCTAATTGATCAACACACCCCGTCATTGCGGCCTCCGAGCCGCAATCTTTCTATGACTTAGATTCCAGATTGCGACAGAAAGACTTAGAGGGATGGTTTTGAGTTTTGAGTTTTTTGATAATAATTTTAAACTCATTTCGTCCTTGGGGCTTCTGCCCCAAGCCCCGATTTACTTTTTGCCTTGATGCAAAAAGTAAACAAAAAAATCAAGGCTCACTAAAA
>JBIICS010000258.1:0-2521 GCA_044238735.1 Bacteroidia bacterium | reverse complement strand
GAATTCCGTTAATGATTAATAAGGTTCTTTCCTTTTGTACCGCATTTTTGGCGGCTACTTTTATAATCATGCTAATGGAGGCGTTTAGTGTTTATCTTTTTCCATTATATCCAGACACTAACCTAAATGATATTGTTAAGGTTGAGCAGTATACTCAAAAGACAGGTACAAAAGCCATGCTAATTGTGCTATTGGCCTATGCTTTGGGAAGCTTTACGGGTGGTTTAATATTAAGAATATTAAGTAATGTATTTAATAAATTTATGGCTATACGACTGGGTTTAGTATTGATGTTCTTGGGACTATTTAATTTATTGTCATTTTCTCATCCGGTTTGGTTTTGGATATTGAGCCTATCTTGTTATGTTCCATTCACTCTCCTTGGATATAATTTACCTAAACATAAATCTCAACCCATTAAATAGTAACGATGTATAAATTTGGAAAATGGCTGGGAGGTACTTTAGGCTGGGTAATGGGAGGCCCGATTGGGAGTTTATTAGGCTTTGCTTTAGGTTCATTGTTTGATACCGCAAACATTACTGTATTAAAAGAAGATCCACCTTTAAACCAAAGACAAAAAAGAGCTTATACAAAACCTGGCGACTTTAACATTAGCTTACTTGTTCTATCAGCCGCTGTTATGAAAGCGGATGGCAGAGTTCTTAAATCGGAAGTGAGCTTTGTTAGAAAATTTCTAATTAAACAATTTGGCGAAGAGCAGGCTGGACAAATGCTTTTAATGCTAAGGGAATTGATAAACCAAAAGATTGATGTATATCAAGTGTGCAACCAGATTAAACAACACATGGATTATCCCTCTCGCCTTCAATTAATTCATTATTTATATGGTTTATGCACTTCAGACACCGAACTCAATTCTATTGAAATAGAAATTGTAGAACGCATCGGACACTTTCTGGCTATTAGCTCCCGCGACTTAAATTCTATAAAGGCAATGTTTACTAAAAAGACAAATGTTAAAGCAGACTATGATATTTTAGAAATAAATGCTAATGCTACTAATGAGGAAATTAAGAAAGCATACCGAAAAATGGCAGTTAAATATCATCCGGATAAAGTGAGTCATTTAGGTGATGCAGCCCAAAAAGCAGCCAGTGAGAAATTTAAGGAAGTTCAGCTAGCATACGAGAATATTAAAAAACAAAGAGGAATAAACTAGAATTATAGTAGTATTTAAAGACCCCGCCTTAGGGTTTGTTTTAACTTTATAAAGTTTAATCTCTACTTACAAATTTCTCTACATTAGTTACTACGCACATACCTCCAAACGATTTAATTAAGGGATTTACTCCGTTTATTATGCCTTCTAATTCGTGTTCCTTTACTATAAGCATAATATAGCAATTTTTAAAACCGGCCATTAATCCATGCCCATCTCGATTGCCCTGAGAACCTTTACCCATTACGTCTTTAATAACTGAATAACCTTCAACTTTAAGTTCATCCAGCTTTTGCAATAATTTATTAAGAATCACATAATCGATAATAATTTCTAACTTTTTCATATAAAATAATTTTAAAATACTTTTTCAATCAAATAAAGATAAAACGGCATCCCAATCGTAATATTAAACGGGAAGGTGATTGCCAGTGCCATTGGAATATAAATTCCAGGATTTGCCTCAGGAACCGCTATTCGCATTGCTGCAGGAACCGCTACATAGGAGGCACTTGCACAAAGAACGGTAAACATAAACGAATCGCCAACGGGTAAATCAAGTAAATTTGAAATACCAATTCCTACAAAAGCATTTAAAATTGGCATTAAAATTCCAAAACTTATTAGGAATTTGCCTTGTTCCAACAATGGCTTCATACGTTTCCCGGCAACAACCCCCATGTCGAGTAAGAAAAAACTTAACATCCCCTTAAATAGATCCTCAGTAAAAGGAGAAAGAATGGTCATGCCTTTTTCATTAGAAAAATACCCGATTAATAAACTTCCCACTAATACCATAATAGATCCGTTAAAAAAGGCTTCCTGAAAAATTTCTTTCATCGTATGGTGCTCATCATGTTCGCTTGAATCGTATTTTCTGATTAACCATACCCCAATTATAATTGCAGGAGATTCCATAATTGCAAGTGCCGCTACCATCTCACCTCCATATTCAATCATGTGCATCTTTAAAAGCGATCCTGCTGCAATAAAAGTAACCACACTTACCGAACCAAAACAGGCCGCTAAAGCCCCAGCATTTTTCACATCCAGCTTTCTTTTCAAAATAAAGAAACTATAAATAGGCACCACTATAGCCATAATAAGTGCCGCCAACATGGTAAGTATAACATGCATGGTAAAACCACTGTGATGTAATTCGTAACCTCCTTTAAAGCCAATAGCCATTAATAAGTAGAGTGAGATAAACTTTGCTATGGGCTGAGGTATTTCCAGGTCGCTCTTAACGTATGCGGCTAATAATCCTAGAAAGAAAAAAGAAACCGGAGGATTAATAAAATTTGTAAAAATCGTTAAGGTATTCATGTTTATTTGTTA
>JBIICS010000257.1:0-2522 GCA_044238735.1 Bacteroidia bacterium | reverse complement strand
TGTGGAAATCAGGAGTATTATACCGAAGAAGGGGGGTGGAATCGCTTGGAAGATGCTTGGGAAAAAGATGAATTTGTTTTAGATCCTACAAAAATCACATTATCGGTAGGTAAGGCGGGTATTACCGGAGATTCATTTAAGAACGAATATTTAATGAATCGATTTAATATTCAGGTAAACAAGACTTCTCGGAACACCGTACTTTTAATGACGAATATAGGCACTACCCGAGGTAGTGTAACGTATTTAATAAACGCTCTTTTGCAAATTGCTGATGAATTAGACGAAAGTATGCGATCTTTAAATCGTCGCGAGGCGGAAATTAAAAGAAATCAAATCCAATCTTTAATTCAGGATGTGCCTCCATTGCCGGATTTTAGTTACTTCCATTCTTCATTTCAGGCATCGCCGGGTGTACCGGGGGGTAATATGCGTGAAGCCTATTTCCTGGCGTACGATGAAGAAATGTGTGAATATGTTTTGCTTAAAGATTGTCTGAAATTAATTAAAGAAGGTAGAGAGTTGGTTTCAACTTCCTTTGTAATACCTTATCCGCCAGGTTTTCCCATTTTAGTTCCCGGACAAGTGGTAAGTGGGGAAATATTGAAATTTATGATTGCTTTGGATGTAAAGGAAATTCACGGTTACAGAGCAGACTTAGGGTTGAAAATTTTCACAAAAGAAGCTTTAAACCGTAAAAACACAATATCTGCAATGGGAGCCATACATACTCTGGGAGCAATGAATCTAAGTAATAATGATAATAAAGAAAAAAAAGTAAAGAAAAAATAAGAACATGGTTTTAAATAATATTTCAGAAATAAGAAATTTCTTTAAAGAAAATAAAATGCCTATTTATTTTATCAGTGCTACAAACTTTAATCTTTTGGGTATTGACGAATGGGTAAGTAATTTTAAATTCATTACTTATATTGATTCTTTTCAAGGACAGCACCCCAACTCATTTTCTCCTACTTTTGAAATCCCTCATGCCGATTTTACCAGTATAGAGGATATTAATAATTATCTCCTTCAACATCCTCAGGTAATCGAACTTATAAAAAGTAATACAGTAGATGGTAAGACAGGTAAAGCCTTATTCTTAATGTTTGATAGCACTACAGAACAATTGGCTAAAGAATTGGGCCTTGAAGTTTGTTTTCCAACCGCTCAGCTTCGTAGTTTTCTAGATAATAAAGTAAACACCAATCGTACAGCCGAAAAGGCCGGAGTTAAATGCGTGCCTTATGTGTTGTCTCCTGTAAATAGTTATGCTCATTTAAAGGAAATTTCAAAAGATTTAGGCGAACAACTCGTAATACAAACTCCCTACGGGGATAGTGGCCATACCACCTTCTTTATTTCTAATGAGGAAGATTATAATAAACATAAGGTTGAAATTGAAAAAGAGCGTGAAGTTAAAATTATGCTCAGAATTAACTGTTACGGCACCGCAATAGAAGGGTGTGTAACTTCAAATGGAACATTTGTTGGACCATTAATGACTGAATTAGTTGGTTTTAATGAATTAACTCCATACAAAGGCGGGTGGTGTGGCAATGAAATTTTTGGTAATGCTTTTAATACCGACATAAGAGCTAAAGCTAAACTTTATACGCGGCGTTTTGGCGATCAATTATACAAAGAGGGATACAGGGGTTATTTCGAATTGGATTATTTAATTGACAAGGATAATGGTGAGATTTATCTGGGTGAATTAAATCCAAGGGTTTCTGGTGTAAGCTCCTTAACTAATCATGCTATGTTTGCATACCAAGATGTACCTCTTTTCCTTTTTCATCTGTTGGAATGGTTAAATATTCCCCATTCTTTAAATGCTTCAGAATATACTGACAAGTGGTGTTTGGCAGAAAATATGGATAGCTGGAGTCAATTAGTAATTAAACATACGCGCGATACTCTGGAGCTAACAAAAGATGCTCCGGATACTGGTATTTGGGAGATGAAAAAAAATGGAAATATCGCCTATAAAAAAATGGATAGTCGCCGTTTGTCTGTTGTTAATGATAATGAGGCTTTCTTTTTTCAAATTACTCAAAAAGGTGATTATATGTATGAAGGTGCCGATCTTGGGATTTTAATTATGCGCGGCAGATTAATGACAAATGATTTTAATTTAACAGAAAGAGCCAGGTTGTGGATAAGAGCACTAAGGTCTCATTATAAAGCTGATGTTATCGACTGGGGAACTTATACTGAAGCCGATTTACCGGAAGCAGGTGATTTTAAAATTTTATAAGAAGATTATTTGATGGTTAATCTAATTCCTATAAAAAATCTTCTGCCTTGATTGGGTGCATAAACATATGTAGGATCAAATGTAAGTGCATTGGGATTATTCGGAGTAGCTATAGCGTTTCCTTTAGTATCAAATAAAACTTGCTTATCATACGGGTCGAAAGCACGTGCTATACTGTTTGCAGGCGGTGTAAAATCTAAAATATTTTTAAGACCTGTATATATTTCAAATGAATTTATTTTATAAGTTAATTGAATATTCT
>JBIICS010000256.1:0-2535 GCA_044238735.1 Bacteroidia bacterium | reverse complement strand
GTAAGTTGTTACAAGTGTAACGTAATGCTTAGTGGTAATCAAGTTGAATATCGAAAAGCATTGATTAAAAAAATAGGAATTGAACGTGTTGAATGGTTGGAGGATAATGGAAGTATTGAACGTAAATTCACAAAAGAAGAATTGAAAAATTTAATGCAGAAATATAAATTAAAATGCAAAGAATTAGAAAATAAATAGTATATTTGTATTGTAGAATTGCGGCTACATTTAAAAACTTATTTAAGACCTTAGTGTTAGTAGAGTCCGCAATCTCGAAAGCACTAAGGCTTTTTTATTTTATGAAAACTGAAATTTGGAAAGATGTAATTGGATATGAAGGGTTATATCAAGTTAGCAACTTAGGGAGTGTTAAAAGTATTTATTATAAAAATGGTAAAACATTAAAACCATTACTGTGTACAAATAAATATTTGATGGTTAATTTATATAAAAATAAAAAAAGTTCACCTCAATTAATTCATCGATTAATGTATGAAGCATTTTATGGAATTAAGTCATGTACTAAATATGTAATTGACCATATTGATAATAATAAACTAAATAATAATTTAGATAATTTGCAATATATTACAAATAGGCAAAACTCATATAAAGATAAGACATCTAAAAGTGGGCATCACAATATTTATTTAAACTCAGGTAGCTATTTAGTTAGGTTGCGAATAAATAATATCAAAAAAAGTATTGGAACCTTTAAAACAATTGAAGAGGCTATAATTTGCAGAGATAATTTTTTAAAATATGAAATAATAAAATAAAATATTTTTATTGTTATATTAAAAAGAATAGTTATATTTGTAAACGTTAAACAATTAATTTATATTTTATGAAACATTTATTTAAAGCATTGGCAGACTTCCAACAAGAAGTGCCAGTAATTCACAAAGGGACGCAAGGTTATGGATATAGCTATGCGGATTTACCTAAAATCTTTGAAGTAATTAACCCGTTATTACAAAAACACGGATTAGGATTTACTCAATTAATCAATGGTCAACAAATCGTTACTGTGTTATTCCATTGCGAAAGTGGAGAAAGTATTGACAGCAAAACTGATATTCCAATGATTCAGTTAAAAGGAATGAACGATTATCAGTCTTTTGGTTCTGGAATCACTTATTATAGACGTTACTGCCTATCAACTATTTTAGGAATCGTAACCGACAAAGATACGGACGCAGCAGGTGAACAAGTAAAACACGAAACTAAGAAACCTAAAATAGAGGGTGAACGCTTTTTAAAAGCCATTGAATCAATTAGGTCTGGTCAATTTACTGCCGAAGAACTACAAGCGAAGTTCGATTTAAACGAAGTTCAAAAGAAATCATTGTTATTAATAAACCAATAGTTATGAAAAGAATTAGATTAACGCACCAACAAACAGCTAAAAATTGGTTAAATACTTTGCAAGAATTAAAATATAAAATTGATAATAATAAAGTAATTACAATTCATGATTACTTAGCGGATAAATCAATTAGCAGGTGCTGGAGTACATTTTTAAAACAAAATAAAATAATTTATAAAGAAAATGGATATTATAAATGGAATGATAAAATACCTGTTTCACATAAATTAATAAACAAATTTAGAGAATACGTTAATGGTAAAAATATAAAATACAATAATCAACAACAAAATTTATTTGATATGCCTCAAACACCACTACCAAAACCGCCAAAGGTTATAAAAACACGAACACCAAAAGTTGAAGTTCATGTTAATAACGAGCCAAAAAGTGAATTAGGAGTTATTCGTAAATTCTTAAAATGGTTATGGTAATGAAAATTAGAGCATCGCAATTAGGCAAAATAATGACTTCCTCAAAAACCAAAGGGGAAGTTTTATCCAAGACTTGCAAAACGTATCTTCAGGAACTTGCAATCGAAAACACGTACGGAATACGAAAAGAGTTTTGGAGTAGATACACGGACAAAGGTAACGAATGCGAAAACGAAGCCATTGAACTTGTTAACGATGTTTTAAATTTAGGCTTTATTTACAAGAATGAAGAAAACATAACAAACGAATGGATAACAGGAACGCCTGACGTAAACACGAACGAAATACTTTTGGATGTTAAAACTTCTTGGGACGCAACTACTTTTCCGTTCTTTGAGGATGAAATACCAAACAAAGATTATTACTATCAATTACAGGGGTATATGTGGCTAACTGGCAAAACGGAAGCACTTTTATGTTATTGCCTTGTTAATACACCTTTTCAGATAGTTGAAGACGAAGTAAGGCGTGAACATTGGAAACAAAACTTAATAGATGAAAGTTTGGATGTAAGGGACTTTGTGCAAAAGAAACATAACTTTGACCACATTCCAAAAGAAAAGCGCTTAAAAGTCTTTAAAATAGCAAAAGACGAAGAAATAATTGAAAAGATTAAACAACGTGTTGAAGAATGCAGAGAGTATTATAATAATTTATTAATTAACCTTTAAATAAGAATAAGATGAAAGAACTAAAAGAAATGGGATATTATACCAACGTAACAAGAACCGA
>JBIICS010000254.1:0-2552 GCA_044238735.1 Bacteroidia bacterium | reverse complement strand
TGCGGGGATGTGAACCATTGCCTGTAACATTTACAAACTTATCCAGTGTCACTTCTATTAATAATCCAACCGCCAACGATCAAATTGCCACCTACAGTTGGGTTTATGGAGATGGTTCAACAAACATAACCAGTAGTGGTAGCCCGGTAGTTAATATTTACAAGGCTGGTACCTACTCGGTTTCTTTATTTGTTGTTACCAATAATGGCTGTACAGATGATACTACTCTATTTAGTTACGTTCAGGCCTATCCTTTACCAGTGGCCGATTTTAATTTTGGTCCTCAACCAACAACCGTTTTAAAACCAACCATTTTATTCTCAGATCTTTCCAGTGGAGCCGACACGGTATATTGGGATTTTGGCGACAGTACTTCAACAATAGTTATAAACGAAATAGGGGAAGGATTTTTACATGAATACGCCGATTCGGGTAAATACATTGTTACGCAAATAGTACAAACTGAATATGGATGTTTGGATACCATTCGCAAAACAGTTTATATTGGACCTGATTGGACGTTATACGTTCCCAATGCATTTACACCTAACGGCGATAATTTTAACGATTATTTTATGCCTAAGGGTATAGGAATTATCGAATTTGAGATGCGTATATACGATCGATGGGGGAACTATATTGCCCGAATAGAAGATATAAACAACAAGGGCTGGGATGGTAAAGTGGAAAATTATGATGATGATTGCCAACAGGATGTATATGTATATAGAATTAATTTCAGAGACATATTTTCAAAACGCCGTCAGTTAACGGGAACGTTTACTTTGGTTAGATAGTAGATATTTTATTTCTCATTTAAAAAAAGAAGCCTCAGGGCTTCTTTTTTTATAAAACCATGCTTGGTCTCTACCTCATAAGTTGTAATTTCGGGGCAAATTATTAAAATGAAAAATATTCTGATTATAGGTGCCGGACGTTCTTCTTCTGCCTTAATTAAATATCTGTTAGATCATTCCAATGAATTTAACTGGAAAATTAAAGTTGGCGATACTCATTTGGATTTTGCAAAGTTAAAAGTTAATAATCATCCCAATGGTGAAGCAATAAAATTTGATATTAATAATGATAACGAAAGGGAAACAGAAATTTCATGGGCAGATGTTGTTGTTTCCATGTTGCCTGCCACGATGCATATTAATGTAGCTAAAGATTGTTTAAGACTCGGTAAAAATTTGGTTACCGCCTCCTATGTTTCGAAAGAAATGGCGCAACTTAATGAGGAAGTTAAAAAGGCAGGGCTTTTGTTTTTAAATGAAGTGGGTTTAGATCCGGGAATAGATCACATGAGCGCAATGCAAATAATTAATGAGCTTAAATCGAAAGGCGCTGAAATAACTTCCTTTAAATCTTTTTGTGGAGGTTTGGTTGCACCGGAATCTAATGATAATCCGTGGGGTTATAAATTTACATGGAATCCTCGGAATGTGATTTTGGCCGGACAAGGCACTGCGCAATATATTGAAGAAAATGAATTAAAATATATTCCTTATAATCGCATTTTTATCCAAACAGAACCTATAGAGTTTGATGGAATAGGAACTTTTGACGCATATGCTAATCGCGATTCGCTTAGTTACCGCGAACCTTATGGTTTAAAAGACATTCCCACCCTATTAAGAGGAACATTGCGCTACGCCGGTTATTGTAAATCTTGGAATGTGTTTGTTAAATTAGGATTAACAGATGATACCTACATTTTAAACGAAATTGAAAATAAAGCATATTCAGAATTAATTGCCAGTTTTCTGCCCAAGTCTAACGAGTCTCTAAAAAATAGATTAGTGCAATTTATGGGTAGCGAAGCCACTTTAAAGGATATTGAACCTATTGAGTGGTTAGGGATGTTGGATGGCTCAGAAAAAATAAGACTTAAATTGGGAAGCCCTGCACAGCTTTTGCAGGATTTATTAGAAAGAAAATGGGTGCTTAAACCTCAAGATCTCGATCTTGTTTTAATGCAGCATTTGTTCGAGTATAAATTAAATGGTAAGACCTATAAATTAACATCATCTTTGGTTGTAAAAGGTCTCGATCAAACCTATACAGCAATGGCCAATACGGTTGGTTTACCGGCTGCAATCTGTGTAAAGCTGTTGCTTACCGGTAAAATAAAATCAACAGGTGTAGTTATACCTGTTACTGAAGATATATACGAACCGGTTTTAAAAGAATTAATTTCGCAAAAAATAATATTTAAGGAAAAATATTATTAATTGCTTCGTGATAAATTCTTTTATCATTTATTTATCTAAACTAATAATTGGTGAATTTATTTATAATTTACTTTTTGAAACTAAAAAAGATGACTTTTGATCTTTTTAATTTATATTTAATTAATTAATTATTTAAATGATTGATCAGTCTATATTAGATTCTAAAGATTTAAATTACACAATCGATATTGAAGATAAACCATTCAGGAGCTTCGATAAAACTGTTTATGTATCTTTCTTTGATGATATTGGTAAATTAGTTGATAAAGTTAAGCTTGGCTATATTTCGAAAGAAACTATTTACGATTGGATAGAAAA
>JBIICS010000253.1:0-2567 GCA_044238735.1 Bacteroidia bacterium | reverse complement strand
ATCATTTGGAGCAATATTTTACTTTTTGTGTTCGAAACCTTAAAGCCAAAATTAATATTATAGTACCACATATATTTCAATTGTGCTCTAGTAACAGCTCAGGAGCCAGCTTTTATAGTCCCTTAGGCTCTATTAAATCAAACGCAGAATTAATCAATCCTCATAATAAGATTCCCTTTGTAATCAATTATGCAAAAAGCAGTTTAAAAATTGCTAATCTGCAATACCTCCATCATTTTTTAACACAGCAATACCCCAATGAACAAATAGGTTTTGTTAGCGACATGGACATACAACAGCTGGATATCAGTAAAACCTATATCTTTTGTGGTAATTATACTTTTATGGAAAGCAAAGTGGCTGATCAAGTGGATGAATTTGTAAAAAAAGGCGGAAATTTGGTAATCGCTGCCTGTTCAATAATGAACAATCGAGTAAGAATTGACCGGGACAAACATTTAATTAGCTTTTACGGACTAAGCGGAAAAGATCCGATTAAAGATTCCGTTAACTCCGCCATCCGATTCAACGATTCTTTAAGTTCTCAGAAGAATTATGAAATAATTGGCATGGACTATATGTTTGCCGACAAACCGGTTAACGGATATTTTAAATTTTGCAACCAAACGGATTCATTTCTGGTTAAAGCACCTTATTTTAATGGGATTCCACTAAAGGAAAACTGTTTAGCAGATACTAAAATTTGCAAATTCGATAGAATTGAAATATTAGCCACCTCTAACTGTTTTTATAAAGAAAATCCAGGAAAAGGCACCATTGGCGTTTTATATAAAGGCAAGGGCAAGATTATTCAATTACCAACCGAAGAATGGTTTAACAAGGAAAATCTAAAAAATTCTGCTATTAAAAACTTAACTTTAAAGCTATTAGACCCAATTCTAAAAAAATAATTTGCTTAGCAAACTCAACATAAAATCGGATTTTATTAAAAACAGCGCCACTTTAATCAGCGGTACTTTTATTGCTCAGCTTATACCCATTTTATTACAACCTGTTCTTAGAAGGATATACAGCACCGAAGATTTCGGCGCATTAGCCATTTATTTAAATCTTTTTGGGATTATTACTATTGTATCTTCCTTAAGGTACGAAGCGGCTATAATGCTCCCTAAACAACACAATCAGGCGGCTAACGTTTTGGGAGTATCATTTATAATTAATCTGATTATTAATGGAATTATTTTTTTAGTTCTTTTAGCCGGATTAAAACCCATAAGTGAAGCTTTGGGGCTGGATGAAAAATATTCAAACTATTTATTAATTCTACCCTTATCCGGTTTAGCATTTGGTATTTACCAAAACATTAACTACTGGCTCATCCGACAAAAAGCATTTGCGGCTTCTACTAAAAATAAAATTACCCGTAGAGTTATCGAAGGAATTAGTCAGATACTTAGCGGAATATTAAAACTTAAGGGAGGTTTGTTTTGGGGCGATTTATTAGGAAACCTGGCAAACGTTATTTCGGGGGTTAAACAAATGTTTAAAAACAACTTTAGTAAAGATGTTATTACAAAAAAACGTTTAGGCTGGGCTTTAAAAAAGTATAAAGAATTTCCTCTATACAATGCTTTACCTACCTTGGCCAGTAGCATAGCCACTACCCTGCCCTATCTATTTATCAATAAATTTTATTCCACCGAAACTGTAGCCCATGTTGATTTATGCCGACTGGCTTTGTCGGTACCTCTAGTATTTGTATCGTCTACGCTTTCACAAATTTTGTTTCAGGATATAACCGAGCGAAAGGCACATAAAAAACCGGTGTACCATGAGCTTAAAAAAGTTTTATTTATTGTATTAGCCGTATTTATAATAGAAATAATTATAGTAGAATTAATTGCCCCACCAATGTTTGCCTTTGTTTTTGGCGAACCCTACCGTGTTTCGGGAGAATATGCTAAATGGCTAGTACTAAGTTTTGGTTTTAGTTTTATTACATCCACCTTTTCGTTTTTACTTATTACTTTTCAAAAATTAAAGATTAACGCCATTTGGCAAATTACCTATTTGGCAGGCATTAGTAGTTTATATTGGTTTGGTAATTTACCATTAGATAATTTTTTGCAATTGTTTATCAGTATAGATATTGCATTTCAGATTATTTTGATTTTAATTTTTATATACACCGTAAAACAATATCAAAACAAAATATAGGTGAACTTTAGTTTTAAAATATCTAAATATGTTTTTGCACCTATTTGGTTACTTACGGCCATTTATTTATTGCTCGAGCTTTTTTACAAATACTTTATAAGCGCTAAATATTTTTACATGGGTTACACCTGGGAGCCCAATTATTTAAAATGGACGATAAGCAAATTCTTTTTTATTTGGTTTATTTTATTCTTTAACTACATGCAAAAGCGCTCTTCGTTTTTGTTTGGAATCTATTTAGTTCTGCTTTTCTTTTTTTATATCCCTAATGCGGTTTTATTTGCTTTGGGCAATTTTCCATACGCTCCTTTTCTATCCAATGTGTTTTTTGTTTCATGCTTTTTACTTTCACCATTAATCAAGTTTAATGTACCCAAAGTATTAACTCC
>JBIICS010000189.1:0-4452 GCA_044238735.1 Bacteroidia bacterium | reverse complement strand
GCCTAAGATTTCTTTATATCCGGTACTGTATACGGGGTAGCATTTCGGTATGCGGTAAACAAAACCAGCGCTAATTTGGGCATTTCCAATTAATCCGGTTTTACGAAGCTCATCTTTGCCTAAAGCAATTAGTTTTTCATTATCCATACTCCAGAACTCATCTTCATCGTAGCACCAGTATTCCAAAGCACAAATGGTACTTTGTTCTTTGCCGTTTATTTGAGGAACCCAGTTTCTAAAATTAGTTAAACGGCCCATTTGTAAGTCGTTACTGTGTACATACAGCCAATTGTCAGGAAATAAATCTTTAGCCTGTACGTTTAAATAAACTATAATGGTATTTCTGAATTTAAGCTTAATTGCCGCCTCTTTTATGTTTTGGGGTACATCCGGTAAACGTTGTACCATTTGCGTAAACGGCATGGAGGTGATAACATGATCGAAATCTTTTACTATTCCATTTTCCAATTCAATTCCGCAAGCTTTGCCTTCTTTGGTAATAACGCATTGTACGGGTGAGCTAAGGTTTACTTTATAGCCTTTGCTTTCTACAAACTTAGCCATGCGATCATAAATTATACCGGTTCCACCGTGTGGGTAGGCAAATTGATCTACTAGGGTTTTATGTTTACCACTGTTGCCAAATAAAGCCGTTTTCATGGCTTCGCCTAAACTAAATTTTTTAATCCGTTGGGCTGCAAAATCGGCATCCAGCACATCACAAGAGATTCCCCAAAGTTTTTCTGTATATGTTTTAAAGAAAATCTGGTAAAGTCTTTTTCCAAAACGATTTGTAACCCAGCCCTCGAAAGTGCTGATATTTTTAGTTGGCGATAGTTGCTCTAAACCATAATGCCAAACACAATTTACCGCTTCGCCAATTCCTAAATTTTTTAAGGCATCCATTGCCTTAATAGGGTAATGGAAAAATTTTTTATTATAATAAATACGGGTTAAACGATCTACCATTTCGTAGTCGTTTCCAGCTACTTCTAACCATAATTCATTAATACGGGTATCGTTGCTAAAGAAACGGTGCGGACCTATATCAACCTTTTGGTTCCATAAGTCTATGGTTTTAGCCATTCCCCCAACACTTGGGCCGGCTTCAAAAACTTCAACTTCAATATTATTTTTCGCCAATTCGTAAGCGGCTGTCATACCCGCCGGACCGGCTCCAATTACGGCAATTTTCATTCTTAACTAATAAGGGGCAAAGTTAATAAAGTAAACCAATATAAAAGCGGATTGTTTGATTGCAAGAATCAGAGAACCAGTTGTTTAAACATTGCCAGGTCCTTGTTTTGAATAATTGCTAGGGTTTACGGCTTCGCTTTAATTCTATTTCTTGTTCATCTATTCTTTTCTGGAGGTCGAGAATCTGGCTTTCCAGCTCAATTTTTTCGATAATTAAATGTCGGGTTTTAGTTTTCAGAATAAAATAAAGAATTAGGATTAAAGCGAAAAGACATAATCCTAAAAACCAGGAGGTTCTCCAAAACGGAGGTTTCACATAAAATTTGAAGCGTTCGGTTTTGGTGTTTATAGATTGGAAACCATTGATACTGGCTTTTAATTCAAAAATATAAGTACCGGGTTTTAAATATTTAAACCAAACCTCCGCGTTTTTGGTAGTTGTCCAATTACTGTCCATGCCCAATAACCGATATTGATATAGTATCTTTTTTGACCATGTTGAGGACAAAGCCAGTAGATCAAATTTAAGGCTATTACTGCCAAAATTAATCCTCCCATTATTTTGAATTGGAGATTGGTTTGGAAACGTTGTTACATTTTTAACCAGCGGAGTTGGCATATAGTTAACCTTATTTGCAAAAGATTTATTGAATGAACATATACCCATAATAGTGCCTAAGTATACGTGAGTGTTATTGCCGCAAATTGCATTTGCATTACTTTCTATTCCTTCAAATCCATCGTGTTCATCAAATACAATAAATTTTTTATCAGCGAGATTCATTCGTATTAAACCCCTGTTAGAGCCAATCCACAAATAATCGCCATCGGAGTGAATAGAAAAAGGAATATAGTTAAACTCGTTATCGGTAAGGTCGTAGCGGTTAATTGTGCCGTTTTTATATTGGAAGATGCCCGAATGATAAGTGCTAATCCAGAGGCTTCCCTTTTTATCCTCATGAAGACTTAAGATCAATTCATTTATTAGTTCTTCTGCTTTTAATTTTTGTATACCCCCGGCATTTATCGAATAAATTTCTCCAATTATATTGGCAACATAAATATTTTCCGGCCCAGCATTAATTCTGTAAAAATCGCCTTCCAAAACAGAGGATAATTCTTTTGTAGAATTATTGAATGCAAACAGTCCTTTCTCAGTAGCCACGTAAATCAAATTATTAAAAGATTTAATACCGTATACCGTGTATTCAAAGCTGTATATTTTCTTTAAACTATTACTTACAAGTTGGTAAACATTACTTTCGTCGTTGCAAAAAACAGTGCCATTTAAATTACAAATAGATTTACATTTAATACCGTTATAGTTTTTAGTAACGGTCATGGTATTAGCATCAACAAGGCTAATACCATTGTTTGTACTGCAAAAAACAGTGGTTTTATCTAAACATACATCCCAAACGATATTATCTGATAATCCGGTCCATTCATTATTGAGCAGGAAACCGTTTCCTAGATATTGATTTAAACCAGCATTGGTTCCAATCCACACATTATCTTCGTTGTCAGCAAAAACAGTATTAGTTTCGTTGTAAACCAAGCCGCTCTTAAAATCATGTTTCTTAAAATAAATATTATTTTCATTAACAAAAAGTTCGAAAGCACCACTGGATTGTGAGGTAGCCCAGATGCGATTACCCTTTAAAGCTGTAAAATGTTTAATATCGTTTAACTCATCTGGCTTAATTCCGGATAAATTATAAGTAGACTTTTTAAAATTTGCGATATTAAAACGGTATAAGCCTTTTCCTTTAATAAAGGCCAATACATCTTTCTTTGAAAAGGCAACATCAATAACTTCATCATTTTCTGATTCGGCAGTAATTAAACGTCTTTTATTAAAATCAATTTTAAATACACCTTTATCCGTTGCAACGATTCCGATATTTTTTTCATTAATTATAAAGTCGTTAATTTTATGGGCGAGTTTAAGGCTGCTGATGTCAAATATCTCTGGCTTTCCGCTTAGATCTTTGTAATAATAAAGTTTAGTAGAACTGTTGCACACCCACACACCTTTAATGGGCGACTTTACGATTTTTACAATTTCGTGCGATTTAAAACCTTTGGGGAATTCGAACGATTTTAAGTAATTATTTTTAGCGTCATAAACACTGATGGTACCACTCCAGTGCCCAACCCAAATGTTATCTAGATCATCGCTGCACAACGATGTAATCCAATCCTCGCTTAATCCATCGCGAATGGTATATTTATGAAAATTTCTACCATCAAAACTGTTAAGTCCCGCAATAGTCCCAATCCAAATAAAGCCTTTAGAATCTTGAGTAATCGAAGTAACTTGTGATTGAATAAGCCCGTTAGAGGTATTATAAAGCCTGTATGGCGTCATTTGTGCTTTAACGGCAAAGGATAGTAATGATAAGTATAGTAATAATCGGAACATCATCTAATAAACTGTTTTAACTTTAAATAAAATTCTAGCGAAGAAACTTCTTTATCATTTATGTAAAAAGATTCTCCCGTTATGGAGTGTTCAACTTTTTTGAAACAATAAAGTAAGGTTTTAAATCTGTAAACGTTTGTAATGTTTTGTTTCTCTAAAAAGCTTTCTTTTTCTAATTTATCTATTCGGAGTTGAGCTTTTGAATTATTGTTAAGTAATTGTTTTTTAGTCATTAGTTTAACAGTTTCTAGTTCTGCTAGAGTAATATTCTCTTTGCCCTCTTCTTTCATCAGAAAAGTCCTTTCCTGACCGGAGTTTCCTTCAATAGTACCTTCCCATCCAATTTTGTAAGGGTCTGCTTTAGGAGTAGTTCTTTTAGACACGTTAACCTTAAAGATTAAGCGAGATTCTTCTTTTCTTTTAACAATTACATTTTGTTTGGCATCTAGTTTTAATAGTTCTTTTTTCTCAGCATTATTAAACTTTTGTGGAGTCTGGGTAATTTTTTTTGGTGTTAAGGGAGAGAAACTAATATTAGCAGGAGAATTTGTATTAAACGGATTAACATCAATATATTTATTTAATTTTTTATCAAACAATACACGAGTAATACTTTGTTTAAACAGTGTTGGATTTATAGAGGTATCAGATGTTTCAAAAAAAGGGACTTTAAGATAGAAAGTAGCCCAATGTGGGAGAATTTCACCCGGAATATCGGTATCTACATCAATAAACATCCTATAGCAACCCTCCTTAAATAATTCAATTTTATAGTTATGAAAATATTCTAACTTAAAATCAAACTTACCCTTTTTAGTTGATTGGGTTTG
>JBIICS010000025.1:0-27252 GCA_044238735.1 Bacteroidia bacterium | reverse complement strand
ACTTTAACTTGAGCACCAGCCAAGTGAATATTGTTTAAATAGGCTTCACCCTTGAAGTTCAGAAAGCCTCTTTCCTCTTGAGAAAAAGAGTTAAAGCCCGCAAATAGTGTTGCGATTAAAAATGAAAATTTAATTAAATATTTAAACGAGGCTTTAAACATATTTCATACTGAGTAAATTTACGCAACTAATTAGGTTTAAAAACTTTTTTGTTAAACATATTGTTGTTTTTAGTGTTTTATATTAAATTTTAGGTAATGGCAAACAAAATATTACTAGTAGAAGATGAGCAAGAACTAGCTAAATCCGTTAAATTGGGCTTAGAAGAAAATGGGTATAAAGTTGTTTGGGTTGCAGACGGCCTAACAGCAAAAAAAACTGGTATTAATGAAAAATTTGATATTATGTTAATTGATGTTCTTTTGCCTGGAATTAACGGATTGGAGTTGTTTAAACTTTTCAGGGCCTCTGGAATAAACACACCAATACTAGCTTTAACAGCCCTAGGAACTACTGAAGATAAGATAAATGGGTTTGATTCGGGCGCAGATGATTATTTGGTTAAACCATTTGATTTTTCTGAACTCGTAGTTCGTATAAGGTCATTGATTAATCGTTCTCAAAATAAAGTTGCCTTAAATTCGGTGTTAAAGGCTGCCGACCTTGAGTTTAATTTGGAAAGTAAAGAGGTTAGACGCGCGGGCTCTATGATTGAATTGACGGCCAAAGAGAATTTATTACTTGAGACCTTTCTTTTACATAAAAACAAAATGCTTTCACGCCCTTTCTTGGCTGAAAAAGTTTGGGATATAAATTTTGATACCGGAACCAACATTGTAGACGTTTATGTAAACTTTCTCCGAAAGAAAATAGATAAAGAACACGATTTAAAATTAATTCAAACCGTTAAAGGGATGGGTTATATTTTAAAGGATAGTTTGGTTAATGAGTCTTAAATTTCGCTTCTCACTAATTTTTGCTTCTATTTTGGGAGGGATTCACTTGGTGTTCTCTCTATCTATCTATTGGGTTTCTTATAATTTTAGACAGGTTGAGTTTTATGAAAAATTGCAGGATAGAGCAATATTACTAACGCAACTTGCTGCCGAGTTCGATAGTTTTAATCACGAGTTATTTCTTAAATTTTCGTCAAGACCCCATTTTACCCTCGACGATGAAAATATAAATATATACAGCAGCGACAATGAGCTTCTCTTTACTAATCATCCCGAGAAAAAACAAAACGTTTTATTAGACAAAATAGAGCGAATTAAAGATGTAGGTTCTATTCGTTTTAACAATGGTTTGATGGAGTGTGTTGGAATAAAGGTTAAATTCAGAGGTAAAACATTTACAACATTTATTGAGGCTTTTGATTACTCTCGTGCAAATAAACTTAATGAACTTAAAAAGCAGTTAATCTTTATTTTCTTTGCGGGGTTTATATTAATATCATTAATAAGTGTAATATTCGCTAATCAAATGATTAAGCCTATATTACTCCTGATATATCAAATCAGAAACACCACTCTAAATAACCTTAAATCTCGTATTGAACTTAAACGTAAGGATGAAATAGGTGAACTAGCAGAAAGCTATAATTCAATGATAGATCGTTTGGAGAAAGGATTTAAAGCTCAGAAACAGTTTGTTGCAAATGCTTCGCATGAACTTCGCACGCCATTAGCCTCAATTAAAAATATAGTTCAAGTTGCTCTTCAGCAAAATCGTGACGAGGATTATTATAAAAATTTATTAGTAAAAGCTCTGGATCAGATAAATAGAATGATAAAACTTTCTAATGGATTGCTAGATTTAGCTAAGGCCAACATCGATAAGTCTAATGTTATCATGAATAAACTTGACTTAACTGAATTACTTTGGCACGCAATAGAGATCTTAACAACCGAAAATAAAAACTATAAAATTAAAATCTCTTATCAGGGTTTAGATGAGGGTAGTGAAGTAGATTATTGGGGGAATGTTCACCTTCTTCAATTGTTGATTCTTAATATAGTTGAAAACGCATGTAAATTCTCGGAAAACAATACAGCTGACATATTATTTAAAAAGGAAAATAATACAATTAGTTTGCTAGTTAAAGATAGTGGAATTGGTATAGATGATGATGATTTATTAAAAATTACAGAGCCAGCCTTCCGTGGAAAAAACGCACAGGGAATTAGTGGACAGGGAATTGGATTAGCATTGGTAAAAAGTGTTGCAGATTTGCATAATATTAAACTTAAAATTTATTCGAAACTAAACCACGGTACCACGGTTGAGGTGGTTTTTTAAAGATAAATTTTACCTTTTTTCTTAATCATCTCCTTTCCAACCACATAAACAAACTTAAATTTCATAAAAAACTAAAATTTACACTTTTTAGAAACAGACTTCTCCCTTTATTGTTATAAATTTGAATAAGTAGCCAAACAATGAATTTTAAAGACCTGTATAACAAAGCCAAACAATTCGAGTTTATTAGCGCTGAAGAGGGAAAATATCTTTTTTTAAATGCACCTCTTTCAGAGCTGATGGGCTTAGCGAACGAGCTCCGTAAAATCCAAAAACCCGATGGTAAGGTTACCTGGATTATTGATCGAAACGCTAACACAACAAATGTATGTATTGCAAATTGTAAATTTTGTAATTTTTACAGAGTTCCGGGTCATGCCGATTCTTATATAACCTCTATAGAGCAATATAAAACGAAAATAGAAGAAACATTTAGGTATGGTGGCGAACAGTTACTGCTGCAAGGCGGGCATCATCCCGAACTTGGTTTGGAATTTTATACAAATCTTTTTAAGCAGTTAAAGAGGCTTTATCCTAATTTAAAGTTACATGCGTTAGGTCCGCCCGAAATTGCGCATATTGCCAAGCTCGAAAAACAATCGCATACCGAGGTATTAAAAGCACTTATTGAATCAGGCCTCGACAGTTTACCGGGCGCAGGAGCTGAAATACTTAACGATAGAGTTAGAAGATTAATTAGCAAAGGAAAGTGTGGCGGTCAGGAATGGTTAAATGTAATGCGGGCAGCACATCAGTTAAATTTAACTACTTCTGCAACCATGATGTTTGGTCATATAGAAACCCTTGACGAGCGCTTTGAGCATCTTGTTTGGATTCGTCAGGTTCAATCGGAGAAACCAGCTGATGCAAAAGGCTTTGTTGCGTTTATTCCCTGGCCATTCCAAGACGACGGCACTTTATTAAAGAGAGTGAAAGGAATATCAAACAATGTTACGGCAGAAGAGTATATCCGAATGATAGCAATATCCCGTATAATGCTTCCCAATATCAAAAATATTCAAGCTTCGTGGCTAACTGTTGGCAAACAAACTGCCCAATTATGTTTGCACGCGGGGGCTAATGATTTTGGGTCTATTATGATTGAGGAAAATGTGGTTTCTGCAGCAGGTGCCCCTCACCGCTTTACAAGCAAGGGCATACAGGAAGCTATTAAAGAAGCAGGCTTCCAACCACAGCTTCGTAATCAACAATATGAATACCGCGAAATACCTACTAATATAGAGCAACAGGTTATAACATATTAGCTTGAAGAAAAGAATTAGCATATTAATTAATAAAACAACCTTTTGGTTGTTTACTATGTTGCTTTTTTGGGCTAATATTTCAAAGGCAACGCATAACCGTGCCGGAGAAATCATTTACAAAAAAATCGGTCAATTAACCTATCAAATAACTGTAATTACCTACACAAAGGAATCCTCAGCCAGTGCAGATCGTTGTAACTTGGAAATAAATTATGGCGATGGATCTCCAATAGATACTATATTTCGTGTAAACGGTTCTCCCGGAAATGGCTGTCAGCATTACGGTGAGCTACTGGGTAATGACGTTAAGAAAAATGTTTACATTACTACACATACTTACCCAGGCGCAAAATCCTATATTATATCGGTGGAAGACCCTAACCGAAACGCAGATGTGGTAAATATTCCTAATTCGGTAGACGTTGTTTTCTATATACAAACCAGTTTAAATATTAATCCTTTTTTGGGTGCTAATAATTCTCCTGTTTTACTTAATCCCCCTATAGACGATGCGTGTGTTTGTAAGCCCTATATTCATAATCCGGGTGCGTTTGATGTAGATGGCGACAGTCTCTCTTATGAGTTAGTATCGTGTAAAGGGTTAAACGGTGTAGATATTGGCGGCTATTATGTTCCATCGGGCGCTACTATTAATGCTGTAACCGGCGATTTTACCTGGCCTTGCCCCGGAGCTTCCGGCGAATATAATTTTGCTATTTTAATTAAAGAGTGGAAACGAATTGGTGACCAAACTTTTTTGGTAGGAAATGTTTTAAGAGATATGCAGGTTACCGTTAAGAATTGTTCCAATAATCCTCCCGAAATTAATCAACTTTTAGATACATGTGTGGTGGCAGGCTCTACTCTAACTTTTAATGTAAGGGCTATTGATCCTGATGCCAATGATTTAGTAACCTTAACCTCTACCGGTTCACCCTATCTGGTAAGTTTTAGTAAGGCTTCTTTTGATAGTGTGTTGCCCGCAAACCCAGCTATAAGTTCCTTTGAATGGAAAACAGTATGTGAGCATGTGAAACTTCAACCGTATACCGTATTTTTTAAGGCGGTTGATAATGATATTAATCAATTGGTAGATTTCGAAAGCATTAATATTACGGTTATTGCTCCTAAAACCCTTAATCTTCAGGCACAGGCCCTTGGTACCAATATCATTTTATCCTGGAATCCTAATCCATGCAGTCAGGCAACCGGTTATAAACTTTATCGCCGCAACGGTGCAAATCCATACATACCCGATCATTGCGAAACCGGTATACCATCCTTTAGAGGATACAGCCTAATTAACACATTAAGTGGGTATAATTCTACAAGCTATACGGATAATAATAATGGTTCTGGAATGCAATCGGGAACAGAATATTGTTACCGGGTTGTAGCTACCTTTAGCGACGGCTCTGAAAGCATTGTGTCGGATGAAGTTTGTATTTCTTTACGCAGAGATATCCCAATTATAACTAACGCTTCTGTAGTTAGTACTGATGCTGTAAACGGCTCTGTTTATGTTGCCTGGAGCAAACCAATCGCAAACGTAAATACTGGATTAGATACTCTTGTTTTTGGTGGTAATTATGGATTTAAACTTTATCACAGTCTTAATCAGTCTGCATGGAGCGAAATTTTAAATATCTCTAAATCGCTTTTTGGTAATTTAAATGATACTACATATACCCATACGCTTGTTAATACTAACGCTCAAACAAATTATTATAGGGTAGAATTTTATGCGCAAAACACACAGCTAATCGGAACTACCCAAAGCGCGCCTAATATTTTTCTTCAAATTACACCTAACGATAATCGATTAACTTTAAATTGGTTAAATAGCCAGCCATGGAACAATTATAAATATTATGTTTATAAACAAACTAGTCCCGGAGTTTTTCAACTACTCGATTCAACCGCACTAACCAATTATACAGATTACAACCTGATTAATGGGCAAACATATTGCTATTACATTAGTGCTAAAGGCGAGTACTCTGTTTCAGGTGTTTCTAAACCACTTATTAATCTCTCTCAAATTGCTTGCGGTATACCGCAGGACTTAACTGCCCCCTGTCCGCCAAAACTTTTTAATTTAAAGGGAAACTGCGACGATTTTAATAATCAGCTTGTGTGGAACCAGCCTAAAACCAGTTGCGCCGACGACGTTGTAAAATACAATATATACCGAACGCCTACCCAAAACGGAACGTTTGCTTTAGCGGGAACCAATTATGCAAAAACCGATACTAGTTTTTTTATAGATTCACTTTTTAAAAGTATTGCCGGTTGTTATGTGGTAACCGCAATAGATACTTTTAATAATGAGAGCTCTAATAGCGATACACTATGTATTGATAATTGTCCTTACTACGAACTGCCTAATGTTTTTACTCCCAATAACGATAAACAAAACGACTTTTTTGAACCTCTTCCCAAATGGAAATTTATAGAGAGCATAGACCTAAGGATTTATAACCGTTGGGGTAATTTGGTTTATACTTCAACTGACCCCGCCATATTGTGGGATGGTTTAAATACGTTTACCAATCAATATTGTCCAGACGGAGTATATTATTATTTGTGTAAAATAAACGAAATACGGTTGAAGGGTATAATAAGCAGAGAGATTAGCGGATATGCTCATATGTACCGACAAGACAATCCTCCAGCAAAATAAGCGATGTTTACGGGAATAATTGAGGCAATTGCCAAACTAGAAAAAATAGAGAAAGAAGGAAGCAATCTGCATTTTTGGTTTTCTTCTCCATTTGTTAATGAATTAAAGATTGATCAGAGCGTCTCTCATAACGGTGTTTGCCTTACCGTTGTAGATATTAAGAATCAAGAGTACAAAGTAACAGCGATTGATGAAACACTTTCTAAAACAAACTTGGGATTGCTTTTGCCCGGTAATTTTGTAAACACAGAACGATGTATGCAATGGGGAGGGCGATTAGACGGGCACATTGTGCAGGGCCATGTAGATCTAACCGGAACATGTATTGGAATAGCTGAAAAAGAGGGTAGTTGGATTTTTGAGTTTACATATGATGCTAAATCTGAACACCAGACTGTACCTAAAGGAAGTGTATGCGTTAACGGGGTAAGCCTAACGGTTGTAGATAGCAAAGAGGCTTATTTTACGGTGGCAATTATACCCTACACGTTTGAGCATACTGTTTTTAAATATATGAGAGAAAGTGACAAGGTTAATCTAGAGTTTGATATCATTGGAAAATATGTTCAGCGATATTTTGAGGCGTATAATAAAAAGTAAGGCAAAAGATGCGTCTGGTTATTCAAAGGGTTTTGGAATCCAAACTTAAAATTAACAGTGAAGAGTTCAGCTCAATAGGGGCTGGATTATTGGTTTTAGCCGGTTTTGAGGAAACAGACACAGAAGAAGATCTTGAGTGGGCATCTCAAAAGCTTATGGCGCTCAGAATTTTCAGTGATAATGAAGGAAAGATGAATCTTTCGGTTGTTGATATTAAAGGGGAATTATTAATAGTTAGCCAGTTTACTTTGCATGCTTTAACTAAGAAAGGCAACAGACCATCCTATATTAGAGCAGCAAAACCCGATATCGCTATTTCTCTTTACAATCGGTTTATTGAAAAGTGCAAAGCATTATTACCTCAAAAGATTAAAACCGGTGTGTTTGGAGCCGATATGCAAATAAGTTTAATTAATGATGGGCCAGTTACCATCATCATAGATACTAAGAATAAAGAATAATAAATAATAATTAAAAAGAATCATTATAATGAATAATCATAAACCAATATTATTAGGCGCTCTATTACTTTTAGTAATTTCTAATTCCTGTAAGAAAGAATCGGATGTAGGATCTTACGACTGTTCGGCTGTAGTTGCAACTTACACTGGTGATATTAAAACTATAATGGATAAGAATTGTGTTTCTTGTCACAATTCTTCTAGTAAGGGTTCTGGCTACGATTTGTCTACGTATAATTCGGTAAAATCTTCAGCATCTTCTCAGGCTTTTTTGGGTTCTATAGAGCACAGGAGCGGTTATGATGCGATGCCAAAAGGTGGAAGTAAATTAAGTCAAACAGACATTCAGAAAATTTACTGCTGGATAAACAGTGGTGCTGCCCAATAAAAAAAGCTGGCATTTACCAGCTTTTTATTAAGTTATATTAGATTTCAATTATTCACTAAGATCAAAATCTTCCAGGAATTTAGTTGTGTAGTTCCCTTTACGGAAGTTTTCATCCTGCATTAGGCGTAAATGAAAAGGGATAGTTGTTTTAACCCCTTCAATTACATATTCGCTTAAAGCTCTGTACATTTTACTTATGGCTTCTTCGCGGGTTTGAGCTACTGTAATAAGTTTGGCAACCATACTATCATAATTGGGAGGAATAATATAACCCGAATAAATATGACTGTCAACACGAATACCGTGTCCACCGGGTGTAAACAGATTTCCAATCTTTCCGGGGGAAGGTCGAAAACCGTTAAAAGGATCTTCGGCATTAATACGACACTCGATGGCATGTAATTTAGGGTAGTAATTTTTACCTGAAATAGGTACACCGGCCGCAACCAATATTTGTTCTCTTATTAAATCGTAATCAATAACTTCTTCGGTAATGGGATGTTCTACCTGAATGCGGGTATTCATCTCCATAAAATAAAAGTTACGATGTTTATCTACTAAAAACTCAACGGTTCCAACGCCTTCGTAGTTAACCGCCAACGCAGCTTTTACAGCAGCCTCACCCATTTTATCCCGTAGTTCAGGAGTCATAAACGGAGAGGGAGTTTCTTCTACTAGTTTCTGATGGCGGCGTTGCACCGAGCAATCGCGCTCACTTAAATGGCAAGCTTTACCATATTGATCTCCAACCACCTGAATTTCGATATGGCGGGGTTCTTCAATAAACTTCTCCATATACATTCCATCGTTGCCAAAAGCAGCTCCTGCCTCCTGGCGTGCAGAGTTAAAGGCATTCTCAATATCTTCTTCCTTCCAAACAATACGCATTCCTCGTCCGCCTCCACCGGCTGTTGCTTTTAACATAACGGGGTAACCAACTACTTTAGCAGTCTCTTTAGCGTGCTCTACACTTTGAAGCAACCCTTCAGAACCAGGAACACAGGGAACACCGGCTGCAATCATGGTTGCTTTTGCCGTAGCCTTATCTCCCATCTTCTCTATTTGTTCGGGTGTAGCACCAATAAACTTAATGCCATATTCCTGGCAAATACGAGAGAATTTAGCATTTTCAGACAAAAAACCATATCCGGGATGAATAGCATCGCTGTTTGTTATTTCGGCAGCACTAATAATATTAGGGATGTTTAAGTAACTTTCTTTACTGGTGGGCGGACCAATACAAACCGCTTCATCAGCAAACTTAACATGTAAACTATCTTTATCTGCAGTAGAATATACAGCTACTGTTTTTATACCCATCTCCCGACAAGTACGAATTACACGAAGTGCAATTTCGCCACGATTGGCAATTAATATCTTTTTAAACATCTTACTAATTAGTTAGTTTGTTAATTTGCTGATGTGCAGATTGTTTGGATGTAAAAATTATTTTTGATAAAATCTTCTTAATGGAAACAAAGCACATCCATTAATTACATAGGTTCTACTAAGAATAAAGGCTGATCGTATTCAACAGGTTTTGCATCATCCACTAGTACCTTAACGATACGTCCGGAAATTTCTGATTCAATTTCGTTAAATAACTTCATTGCTTCAATAATGCAAACCACTTGGCCTGCTTTTATTTCGTCGCCCACATTTACAAAAGTAGGTTTATCCGGACCTGGTGAACGGTAAAAAGTACCAATCATAGGAGACTTAACGGTGATGTATTTTGAAGAATCATCTGCTTTTGGTGCAGCAGGTGCAGCGGGCGCAGGCGCAGCTGGTGCGGGAGCTACGGCAGCAACTGGAGCAGGAGCAACAGCAGGCATAGTGTGAATAACGGTTGGAGCAGCAATTTGAGTAGCGCCTGTTTTAATAACTAATTTAAATCCTTTGGATTCTAATTCAACTTCGCTAACACCTGACTTAGATACGAACTTAATAAGCTCTTGAATTTCTTTTAATTCCATTTTCTTGTGTTTTGTAGAGTGGCAAATATAGGCTAAAATGCTCCATTTTATTTAAAAAAACCCTCATTTTCGTCGAATTTTCACTAAAAAACACTAGAAAACATAAAGAAATTAAAAATAGGGAGTTAGATTGTAAATATAAAGCGTAATGGTAAAAATAAAGTTTAGTTAGAAGGCTTAAAAATTATAACCTAAATAGGCAATTGAAATTAATTAACCATTGCATAAAGGGTTAGGCTTAAGAGGTAGTAATTCGGTTCCTTGATAGCAGGGAGTGATCATTAGTATTATTAGGCAGATTTTGCATCTCAAAGTGAAAATTTGGGTTTAATCAATCCAAAAATAGCCTTCAGAAAAAGTTTTAGCTTTCCCGCCTATAAAAACCCTGTCGCCCTTATTCTCCCCAATGATCTTTCCAAAGCGTTCCGACAATTGATGTGCAATCATTTCATTCTTTTGAAGCCTATTTGACCAATAAGGGATTAAAGAGCAATGAGCAGAACCGGTTACGGGGTCTTCCAAAATAGTAGCTTGTGGAGTAAAAAATCTAGAAACAAAATCGCAATGATCTCCAATTGCCGTTACAATTACACCGCCCGTATTTAAGTTAATCTGATCGAAAAGCGCACGGTTTATGGTAATGTTTCGGATGGCGGTTTCATTTTCATAAACCAAAAAGTAGTCTCTAGATTTTAAAACTTCCGTTGGTTTAATGTTTAAAGAATCAAAAATGGGGGAAGGAAGGGTAGCTGAAATAGGCATACGCGATGGGAAATCCATTTTATATGAATCGCCGTTTACTTTAACTTTTAAGTCGCCACTGATAGTTTCAAAGATCAGCTCATCTTTTTTATAACCCAAAATACTTATTAAACAATGTGCAGTAGCCAGAGTGGCGTGCCCACATAAATCCATTTCAATATCCGGGGTAAACCACCTCAACATTATTTTATCGCCATTATCAATAAAAAAGGCGGTTTCGGCAACAGCATTTTCTTTAGCAATTTTTAATAATAGAGAATCTGGCAACCATTCTTTAAGCGGAACTACACAAGCGGGGTTACCACCAAAAACGGAATCTGTAAAAGCATCAATTTGATATAGATTAAACTTCATATAGAAAATAATGAGCCTAAATTAAGATCTTAAACTTAGTATGTAAATTAAATCGCTAATCAAAAAGTTTTTATTGCCAGTAATTTAAATGTTAATCGTTTTTGAGGGCCTTAGCATATGTTTCCAAAACTCGTTTGCGCGCAAAGGCATGTTCTACAATAGCTTGAGGATATTTAGCGGTGTTTAACTCCGGAACCCAAGTTTTAATGTAATTGTATTGGGGGTCGAAACGTTTGGTTTGTTCGTAGGGATTAAAAATTCTGAAGTAAGGTGCAGCGTCACAACCCGAGCTTGCGGCCCACTGCCAGCCTCCATTATTTGAGGCCAAATCAAAATCCAGTAATTTTTGAGCAAAATAAGCCTCTCCCCAGCGCCAGTCTATTAACAAATGTTTGGTAAGAAATGATGCTGTTATCATTCTGAGGCGATTATGCATGTGGCCTGTATTATTTAATTCGCGCATACCCGCATCAACAATAGGGTAGCCGGTTTTTCCGGTGCACCATGCTTCAAATTCGGCTTCATTATTTCGCCATTTTATTTTATCGTAGGCAGGCTTAAAACTATTACCTACTACATGAGGGAAATTGTAAAGAATCATGGAGTAAAAGTCTCGCCAAATAAGCTCGTTTAAAAAAACTTCATTTAAACCTTGCGCCTGGGTAGCTAAACGTCTTATAGAAATAGTACCAAAACGCAAGTGAACTCCCAGCCGGCTGGTACCGTTTAAAGAGGGTATGTCGCGGTTTTGATGATAATTTTTAATAATGCTGTTACTGGTATATGTTGCCGGGAAACTTAAATGAGTTTTGCTAAAACCAATATCTTTTAGCAAGGGCATTTTAAAATTAGATCCGTTTAAACGATGCAGTAATGATAAGGAGTCGAATGATTTAAAATGAGCAGGGGTTAAATTTAATTTCCATTTTTTAGAGTATGGGGTAAAAATAGTATAAGGTAAACCATCGTCTTTAGTTATTTCTTTTTTCTCGAAAATAACATGATCCTTAAAGCCTTTAAACGGAATGTTCTTCTTTTTAAGAAACTCATAAATTAACTGATCTCTTTGTTGGGCGTAAGGCTCATAATCTCTGTTCGTATATACCTCAGCTACATCAAATTCCGCTACTATTTTTTTCCAAACTTCAGGGGGGTTGCCATAATAAACTTTTAATGAACCTTTGTGCTTATTGTATTCTTCATTTAATAATACTAAAGACTGATAAATAAAGTTAACACGAGCATCGCTTTTGTCTTCAAGTTTAGAAAGGATTTCTGTATCAAAAATAAAAACTGGCTGAACCGGCCTTTCAGAGCTTAATGCGTTAAACAGTCCTGCATTATCATCCACCCGCAAATCTCTGCGGTGCCAAAAGATAGATACTTTCAAGAAACTATTTGTTAATTGAAATTAGTTTTAAGAATTCCTCGCGTTTTTTATCCTCTTTAAATTTTCCATGAAAAGCAGAGGTTATTGTAGAGCTACTGATATCCTGAATACCTCTTGATGAGACGCACAAATGTTGGGCATCAATAATAACAGCTACATCTTCAGTTTTAAGAATCTTGCGAAGCTCGTTTGCTATTTGAACCGTCATCCTTTCCTGTACCTGAGGTCTTCTCGCAAAATACTGAACTACTCTATTTATTTTAGATAAGCCAATTACATGCCCGTTAGAAATATAGGCCACGTGGGCTTTACCCATAATGGGAACAAAATGATGTTCGCAATTAGAAAAGAAGGTAATATCCTTCTCGATAAGCATTTCGTTGTACTTATATTTATTTTCAAACAGGGCAATTTGAGGTTTGTTTTTGGGATTAAGCCCGCAAAAAATTTCTTTTACGTACATTTTAGCAACGCGGTGCGGAGTGCCGGCTAACGAATCATCAGTTAAATCCAAGCCCAAAATTTCCATTATACTTTTAAAATGGCTCTCAATAAGTTCCATTTTTAATTCATCATTTAAGTCGAACGCATCTGGCCTTAAGGGGGTATCTACCGAGGTAGCTACATGATGATCACCCATTTCTTCAATCTTAATTAAAATCTTTTCGTCTTTCATCGTAATATAAAGTTAGTTAAATTTTTTCTAAAACCTCTTTCACGTTTTCCATGAGCCAAAGAGGAGTTGAGGTAGCTCCGCAAATGCCAATACTTTCGTTTTCTTTAAACCAATCTTTATTTAGCTCCGAAGTGCTCGATACAAAATAAGTGTTTGGGTTCATCTCCTTGCATACATTGTACAATACCATACCGTTAGAAGACTTCTTACCTGCAACAAAAACAACCTTATCAAATTTGGTCGCGAACTTTCGTAATTCACCATCGCGGTCCGCAACCTGAGTACAAATGGTATCGTGTGCGGTAACATTATAGCCTTTTTGTTTTAAATCGGTAGCAATGGAGTTAAATTTACTTTTGCTTTTGGTAGTTTGCGTGTATAAGGTTAAGTTTTGAGGCAGTTCTGCGTTTTCTAAGTCTTCCATATCCTGAAAAACCATGCCGTTATTATTTATCTGGCCCATAAGTCCAATTACTTCTGCATGTCCGTCTTTACCAAAAAGCAAGATGTTTTCTTTTTTATCATACGATTGCTTAATGCGATTTTGTAATTTCAAAACAACCGGACAAGTAGCATCGATAATGGTGATGTTGTTTAAAATAGCTTGTTCGTATGTGGAAGGGGGTTCGCCATGAGCTCTGATTAAAACGTGCTCATTTTTAAGACCTTTAAGCTCTTCATGGTTTATGGTAATTAAACCTTTCTTCTTTAAACGCTCTATTTCTTCATCGTTATGTACAATATCTCCAAGGCAATGAAGATAACCTCTTTCGTTTAAAATTTCTTCGGCCATTTGTATGGCATAAACAACACCAAAGCAGAAGCCCGATTTTTGATCTATAGTTATATTTAGATTAAGCATGGCTGTTGGATTTAAATATGATTTTTAATGTTTTTTTTCTGATTAGCATCCAAATGTTTGGCATTAATAAGGGCGTTATAAATGTCTTTGTTAAGATCTGTGTGGCTCTTTTCTATAAATGTTTTTAAGAAAATATAGTCTTCCTGAACATGTGTTTTAAGACCTAAAAAATCAGGTATATGATCTTCAATGTTAAAGCGCAGTAATCTGATTTCGGCATCTGTTTTTTTAGCGTCTACCGCACTGTTTATAATAGATAAACCTTCTTTAACAAGACTTAATTTCTTGTAGGGCCAAATGGTGTGATTGGCAAGAATAACTTTTGTAGAGCCCTTGTATGCGTATAAAAGAGGCTGTTGAACGGTAATGTCGCGCAGCTTATTGTCTAAACCTATAGCCTCCTGTTCGTTTTGTAAAGCTTGTTTAAACTTAACACGAGAAAATTCTAGCAAATCGTCTTGCATGGTTAATCCTATATATATTAATAAAATGGCGAGCACGATTTATATTAAGTTAAGTTGATGCTTAAAATAGGAGCCTACGAGAAGAGATAATTTCTGGATATCGGGGATTCTGATTCTGCTTTCTAAAACTTCCTGTGGCTTTTTATTACGGATTTTCTTAAACAAAGAATTATAATAGACATAGGCAACGTAAACACCCAATCGGGAAGAAACCGGAAGCATTTTAATGCCCTGTAATCCCATTTCAAAATCCTTTTCAATATCTTTCTCTATTTCTTCTTTTGTTTTTTCATTAAAAGAATTTAATTCGAAACCCGGAAAGTAAGATCTGCCTAATTCAAAATAATCGTTCTTAAGATCTCTCAAGAAGTTTATTTTTTGAAAAGCAGAGCCCAAGGCCATAGCATATGGCTTTAGTCTTTCATATTCATTTTTATCGCCATTGGTAAAAACCTGTAAACACATTAATCCTACAACTTCTGCGGAACCTAAAATATATTTCTCGTACAAACCTTTGTTGTATGATTGATCTTGTAAATCCATTTCCATACTGTTTAAGAAACATTCAATTAATTCGAAATCGATGTTGTATTTATTTACAACTAATTGAAAACTGTGTAGAATAGGATTTAAACTGATGCCGTCGTTTATGGCACTTATGGTGTCTTTTTTAAACTGATCTAATAATTTGCGTTTGTTATAGTCATGGAATGTATCCACAATCTCATCTGCAAAACGAACAAATCCATATATGGAATATACCGGTTCGCGAAGATTTTTACCAAGCAACCTAATCCCAAGAGAAAAAGAAGTACTGTATTTGTTGGTAGTTATTTTACTGCATTCGGTTGAAACTTGATCAAATAATGTCATGACGGATTAATTTTTAAATTCTTTTTCTATTTCTTTTGCAACTACTTGTCCGGATATTATGGCGGGTGGAACACCGGGCCCGGGAACGGTAAGTTGTCCTGTAAAAAACAGGTTGTTTATTTTTTTACTTCTTATGGAGGGTTTTAAATGTGCGGTTTGCATAAGCGTGTTTGCTAGGCCGTAAGCATTACCTTTAAAAGAGTTATAATCGCTTATAAAGTTGTTATGGGCATAAGAGCGTTTATATACGATGTGCTTTTCAATTTCCTCACCGGTAAGATATTCCAGTCTCTTCATAATTAACTGGAAATACCTTTCTCTTGTTTCGTTAGTGTCGGTTAAACCTGGCGCAACCGGAATAAGGATAAATAAATTTTCGTGACCAGCAGGAGCAACACCTGAATCTGTTTTAGAAGTTAGGCAAGCGTAAAATAAAGGATTGCTGGGCCATTGTGGATTCTTATATATTTCGTTGGAGTGTAAACCAAAATCCTGATCGAAAAATAAATTATGATGCAGTAAGTGATTTAGTTTTTTATTTACTCCCAAATAAAAGATAAGGGAGGAGGGCGCCATTACGCGTTTGTTCCAATAATTAACGGAATAGTTACGATCTTTTTCTTCGAGTAGCACTTGCTCAATATGATTGTAATCAGCTGCTCCAACTATTATATCGGCAGTATACAAACCGTTAGAAGTTTTAATTTCGCAAAGATTTTCACTTAAATTTTTGATGTGTAGAACCGGGCTGTTAAATTTAAATTTAACTCCCCTCTCCACCGCAAGTTTATACATAGCCTCACCTATCTTGTGCATACCGCCCTTTGGATACCAGGTTCCCAATGCCATGTCGGCATAATTCATAAGGCTGTATAAAGCAGGAGTGTCGGCAGGTGTAGCCCCCAGAAATAAAACGGGGAATTCAAGTAATTGAACAAGCTTAGGATTTTTAAACCTCTCTTTAATGTGCTTACTAATCGATTTAAATACATCTAACTTAAACAAACCTTTAATAAGATCTTTATCTATTAGTTCACTTATTTCTTGCCCGGGTTTATAAACAAGATTATTAATACCTACTTCGTATTTATATTTGGCTTCTTCTAAAAAGGCCTTCAATTTTAAGCCCGATCCGGCCTCAATTTTATCAAATAAATTATAAAGCTCATTTAAGTCGCCGGGTAGCTCTATCGCATCATCTTTGCCATAAAAAACTTTGTAAGAAGGATTAAGGCGAATTAATTCGTAATAATCGGACGTACTTTTACCAAAAAGATTAAAATACTTTTCAAATACTTCGGGCATCCAATACCAGCTGGGGCCCATATCAAACACAAAGCCGTCTTCTTCAAATTTTCTGCCCCTACCTCCGTAGGTATTGTTTTTTTCCAATACGGTAACATCATACCCTTTGGCAGCCAACATGGTAGCGGCACTTAATCCTGCAAAACCTGATCCTATTACATAAACCTTCTTCATTCTATAATTAAATTTTATCTAAAATCTTTTAGCTGACTGCTTAGTTTTTTTCTGGCTAAGAAGATCCTGCTTTTAATGGTGCCAATCGGCAAGTCCATTTCATCAGCAATTTCTTTATACTTGTATCCATCAAAAAAGCGTTGAAAAGGAATTTTGAAATCATTCTCCAAACCATCAATTTCTTTTTTAATGTCTTTTTGTGAGATTAATGCTTCGGGTGATTCGAAACTTTTGTTTGAGCGAATATTACTCATCATGATTTCTTTTGTAGACTCCATTATCTCGTTAGTTTTTTTGGAACGACGATAATTGTTAATAAAAGTATTTTTCATGATGGTGTATAACCACGCTTTTAAATTGGTAGATTCCGAAAATTTCTCACGATAAAGTAATGCTTTATACATAGTGTCTTGTAAAAGATCCTGAGCATCGTCCGAATCGTTTGTTAAACTTAAGGCAAAATACTTTAGCGGGTTGCGGTATTCTACTAATAATTTGTTAAATTCTATCGTTGACATGATTACTTTGTTTAAGGGTTAGACAAAATGTTTAAACAATAATGTTGAACAAATATATGTAAACATTAAACAAAACGACAAATAGTTTTCATTAAAAAGCGATAAAAGTATAATTTCCGATATGATATTTACCAAATTAGAAAACCCTTGATTTTAATTAAAGTATTGATATACAAATATATAATTAAATAAATAGAGGCTTTTCTCATCCGATATTGCGCAAAAATCCAGCCTGTTTATTAATTGTTAAAAAACATTAAACAAAAAAACATTAAACAAAAGTTAAACAAAACGCCATTATAAATATTTGTGAAGGAAAAAGTATATTTTTTTCGGATATTTGAGGCCCTTTAGATGGAAGAAAACACCCGAAAACAAAAGCGAAAGGAGCTTGTATCTAAGTTAAAACTTAAATACAGACTGGTAATCTTAAATGATGAAACGTTTGAAGAGAAAGCATCGCTTAAACTCTCGCCTTTAAACGTTTTTATTGTGGTGGGTTCTTTGGCCTTATTTTTAATTACTTCTACCATTTATATAATAGCATTTACGCCATTACGAGAATACATTCCCGGATATGCCGATGTAAACATGCGTAGAAACCTTTTAAATTTAACACTTAAGGCTGATTCGCTTGAAAGAGAATCGCAGTTAAAAGATACATATATTCTAAACATAAAGAATGTTATTAATGGCAATATTAATGCTGATAAATCGGCAAACCCTAAAGATACCACCAATAAATATTTAAATATTAGTAGTAAGCCGAGCGAACAGGATCTGGCTTTTAGGGAGGAGATTGAGGACCAGGAAAAAAGCTATTCGCTTAAAGTTAGCGAGAATGCAAATAATAGAAATGATATTAGTAGCTTTTTCTTTTTTGTACCAATAAAGGGGATGGTTACATCGTCTTTTAATGAGCGTGAAAACCATTATGGCGTTGATGTTGCAGCCCAAAAAGACGAAGCCGTAAAGGTGGTTTTAGATGGTACGGTTATTTTTTCTCAATGGTCGGCAAAAACCGGACATACCCTACAAATCCAACACAGTAATAATTTAATTTCGGTGTATAAACACAATTCGGCCTTACTTAAAAAAGAGGGCGATCGTGTATCGGCGGGCGACCCTGTTGCTATTGTAGGAAATTCGGGGGAGCTAACATCGGGTCCTCATTTGCATTTTGAATTGTGGTACAACGGAACGCCCGTAAACCCTCAGGATTATATTAATTTTTAATTATGTTATACACGGCAGAACGCTCAAACGAAAAAAGCACCTCAGACAATCCGATAGTTCAACGGCATATATATGCTTACGAGCAAGCGTTGACTTTTATTAAGGGACATGCCCTAGAGGTTGGGTGTGGTGAGGGATATGGCTCTAAAATGTTAAGACCGCAAGCAAATCAATATACAGCATTAGATAAGTTTGAAGCCTTAAACAAAGAAAACCTCGCTGGAATAGAGTTTAAACAGATGAATGTTCCGCCATTTAAAGGCTTGATGGATAACACCTATGATGTTGCGGTTTCCTTTCAGGTAATTGAACATATAGATGACGATAATCTTTTTATAAAAGAGATACACAGGGTTTTAAAACCAGGGGCAAAATTGGTTCTTACAACGCCAAACATAAAAATGTCGTTAACCCGTAACCCTTATCACGTAAGGGAATATACCTGGCAGGAATTAGAAGCAAAACTAAAAAAATATTTTTCTAAGGTTGAACTTAAAGGAATTTTTGGTGATAAAAAGGCAATGGAATATTTTGAACAAAATAAGGCTTCTGTTAAAAAATTTACCCGTTTTGATGTTTTTAATTTACAATACTTGCTGCCCCGATCTGTTTTAAGAATACCGTATGACATTGCCAATAGAATGAACAGATTAAAACTTCAAAAGGAAAATGGAGGACTGGTAAATGAAATTTCAGCTCAAAATTTTTATTTAGAACAGGCTGACGAAAATTGTTTTGATTTATTTGCAGTTTGTGAAAAATAGATAGGATTTTTTAAACTTTTTTTTCTTTTACTTGTTTGGTCAGTTAAAAGGGAGGAGTCTTGTTACACTATTCAATTAAAGATTTAGAAAAACTATCTGGTATTAAAGCACATACGCTTAGAATATGGGAACAACGCTATGGAATTCTAAAGCCAGAAAGAACTAATACCAACATTCGATTATATAGCAATCAGGAGTTAAAGCACATCCTAAACATCGCCATTCTTAATAATAAGGGCTATAAAATATCCAGAATAGCCGAGTTAAGTAATGAACAAATAGCCAACGAGGTTATAAAAGTTACCGAAGAGTCGAGCAGTAACGAAACCGTTATAGATCTTTTAATTATTGCCATGTCTGAAATGGATGAAGATCGATTCGAGAAAACGGTAAATACCAGTATTTTAAATATTGGGTTTGAGGAAACCATGAATCAAGTGGTATATCCTTTCCTTAAGAAAATTGGTATTATGTGGCAGGCCGGTGCAGTTGCTCCTGCGCAAGAACATTTTATTAGTAATCTGGTTCGACAAAAACTTATTGTAGCGATAGATTCATTAATTTACAAAACTAACGACCCCGAACAAACTTTTTTGTTGTTTTTGCCCGAAGGTGAATTACACGAAATCAGTTTACTATACACCTATTACCTCCTTAAAAAAGGAGGAAAAAGAGTAATTTACCTGGGCCAGTCTGTTCCATATAACGATTTACAATCTATTATTGATACCAAAAAGCCAGCTTTTGTTGTAAGTATTTTTACCTGCCAACTTATTAACTCTAATACGCAAGATTATATAAACCAGTTATCCTCCGATTTTACAAAAACTAAAATTATGGTTTCGGGTTTTCAGGTGATGAATCCAAATCTTATAACACCTCCAAACATTACTATTTTTAAGGAACCTTATCATCTATTAGATCTAATAAAATAGATAATTTCCTTAACTTAGTGCGATGCCTAAAGTGTTTTGGATAGCGCTGTTTTGTTCCTTTATATTAAGTTCATTTTCGGCGCTTGCTGAAATAAATAATAATTTTATTTTAAATAATGAAGCCAATAAGCTTGTGGTTCTGTTGGTTGATAAACCCGTTAAACCGAAGTTAAAGCAATTACTGGTAAAGTCGTTACAAAGCAAAATTAATTATAACGATCAACGTAAGGTTAAGATTACAGCCTCCATACTGGCCCTTACTTTAGGTCCTTTTGGTGTTCATCGTTTATACCTGGGTACATCTCCGCTTGTTCCCGTTGTTTATGTAGCTACTGTTGGGGGAGCAATTGGTATTCTTCCCTTTATAGATTTTGTGGTTATTGTGTTTAGCAAAGACCTCACCCCTTATATAAATAACGATCGCATCTTTATGTGGGCCAATCATTAATTAAGAATACATAATAAATTAAAGAAGTAATGAAAGTATCTCTAACACTGTTAACCATCATTTTACTAACTATTAATACTAATGCACAAAAGGCGGTTAATTATATTTTATCAATGCCTCAACCTCATACTCATTATTTTGAGGTAGAGATGTTAATTAAAGATATAAATGCCAAAACGTTAGATGTTAAGATGCCGGTTTGGGCTCCGGGCTCATACTTGGTTAGAGAATTTGCGCGTAATGTAGAAGATTTTATATCTGCATCCCCCGATGGTAAAATTATACCTAATCAGAAATTAACTAAAAATTGCTGGAGAATAAATACGGGCGGGCAAAAGGAAATTAGTATAAAATATAAAGTTTATGCCAACGAGTTATCGGTTAGAACCAGTTTTATAAACAGTGAATACGGTTATATTAATGGAACGAGTGTTTTTATGTATTTAGATAAACAGTTGCAATTACCGTGCTCACTAAAAATTAATTTATTTAAAGACTGGAAGAAGATATCAACTAACTTGGAGAAGGTATCGGACAATAATTTCATAGCCGAAAATTATGATGTGTTTGCAGACTGTCCGATTCAAATGGGTAATCATGTTACCTTTGATTTTACAGCAGCAGGAATAAAGCATGAGGTGGCAATGGTTGGTGATGGGAATTATCAAATAGACACTTTAAAAAAAGAAATGACTCGGGTTGTAAATGCATGTAATTCAGTAATAGGCGAGAACCCAAATAAGAGTTACACGTTTATTGTTCACAATTTAACTATACCGTCAGGCGGATTAGAGCATTTAAGTTCTACCACACTTCAGGTTAATCGCTTTACATATCAACCAAGAGCAAATCTCATGAAGTTTTTAACGCTTGTGGCGCATGAATATTTTCACTTGTGGAATGTAAAACGCATAAGACCCATTGCGCTGGGGCCCTTTGATTACGATAATGAGAACTATACAAACCTTCTGTTTATTTCGGAGGGGTTTACCAGTTATTACGAGGAGTTGTTAATGGTAAAAGCCGGATACAAAAAACCCGTAGAGTACCTCGATTATATGGCGGGCACGGTTGGTTCTATCGAGATCTCTCCCGGAAATAAAGTCCAATCGGCCACCGAATCTAGCTTTGATGCCTGGATTAAGGGATATAGGCCTAATGAAAATAGTTCTAACTCCACTATATCCTATTATGGTAAAGGGGAGAGCATTGCAGTATTGTTAGATTTAGCAATAATAAATGCTACTAAGGGAAGAAAAAATCTGGATGATTTAATGAAGTATTTATACTTTAATTATCATAAAGAAAAGAAGCGTGGCTTTACCGATGAGGAATTTAAATTAGCCGCAGAATTAGTAGCCGGTGTTAAATTAGATGAATTATTTGAGAGCATTTATACTACCAAGACTCCTGATTATAAAAAGTACTTTAGTTATGCCGGCGTTAGTTTAGTTATTGTTGAAGCACCGGAAAAAAATAAGGTTTTGTTTGGAGCCACCTTGCAGGATGCCGGAGGTAAACTGATGGTTAAGTCGTTACAAAGAGGTACTGCTGCGTATGACGATGGAATTAATTACGACGACGAAATTATTGCGGTAGATGGTTACAGAGTTAATCAGGATAAGTTTACACGTTATTTGCAAGGCCTTAATCCGGGCGATGTAATTAAGATCTTAATTAGTCGTGATGATGTTCTAAAAGAAATTAAAGTTACTTTAAGGGGCAATCATCTTCCAAAATATTATCTGGTTGACGATTCAAATAAAAACGCAGAACAGCTTACCGTATTTAGAAGGTGGATGAGGCAATAAAAAAGAGCAAGAAAAGACATGTTAAAGCGTCTTTTTTATTCGTTAAGCAACCCTTAAACGATTAATGCTCGACTTATTAAGTTTTTCCTGAGCATAGTTTAGGGTTATTTTAAGTTCTCCCGAAGTCTTGCTTGAAGGAATATCGAACATAGCATCAATCATAATAGCCTCGCATATTGAACGTAAACCACGTGCGCCTAATTTATATTCGATGGCCTTTTCTACAATAAAATCCAATACCTGCTTATCAAAACTTAGTTTAACACCATCAATTTCAAATAACTTAATGTATTGTTTTACTAAAGCATTTTTAGGTTCAACCAAAATTCTTCTTAAGGTTTCTTTATTTAGTGAATTTAAATAAGTTAAGACCGGTAAACGTCCGATTAGTTCGGGAATTAAACCGAAACTCTTTAAATCGGCCGGACTAACATACTGTATTAGATTGTTTTTATCCAATACATCGCCTGTTTGAGCGGCACTGTAACCAATAGCTTGTGTATTTAATCTACGGGCAATCTTTTTGTCAATACCATCAAATGCTCCGCCTGCAATAAACAGAATATTTTTAGTATTTATCTGAACCAGTTTTTGTTCGGGATGTTTTCTTCCGCCTTGTGGAGGGACATTTACAACCGAGCCTTCCAGTAATTTTAATAAGGCCTGTTGCACTCCTTCGCCACTAACATCGCGAGTTATGGAAGCGTTATCGCTTTTACGTGCAATTTTATCTACCTCGTCAATAAATACAATTCCGCGTTCTGCTGCGGCCACATCGTAATCGGCCGCTTGAAGTAAACGAGTTAAAATACTCTCCACATCTTCCCCCACATATCCGGCTTCTGTTAATACAGTTGCATCGGCAATGCAAAAGGGTACGTTAAGTATTTTGGCAATAGAACGGGCAAGTAAAGTTTTACCCGTACCTGTTTCACCTACCATTACAATATTGGATTTCTCAATCTCAACATCGTCGTTGTTTTGAATAGTTTTCTGGTTTAATCTTTTATAATGATTGTAAACAGCAACAGCTAATACTTTTTTTGCTTCATCCTGTCCAATAACGTGTAAATCTAAATGCGTTTTAATTTCAGCCGGAGACACTACATTTAGTATGTGTTCTTTGTTTTTTGTTTTTTCCGGTTTTAATTCTTCCTGAACAATTACATTTGCCTGTGTTATACAGCTATCGCAAATATGGCCGGAAACTCCCGCAATTAACATTTTAGTTTCGCTTTTATCTCTGCCGCAAAAAGAACATTTAATGCGCTTATTTCCTCCGTTGTTATTCTCCATCTTTAAAATATAAAAAAGCGGAGTTTGACCCCGCTTTTACATCAACAATTAAATTTATTTTTTGTTTCGGATTAATACCTCGTCAACCATTCCATAATCTTTTGCTTCTTGTGCTGTCATCCAGTAATCGCGATCAGAATCAGCCCATACTTTTTCGTAAGTTTGATTAGAATGTTGAGCAATAATATCATAAAGCTCTTTCTTTAATTTCTGAATTTCGCGTGCTGTAATTTCGATATCCGATGCCTGTCCCTGAGCACCCCCTAATGGTTGGTGAATCATAACGCGGGCATGTTTAAGAGCGGTACGTTTACCATGAGCACCTGCACACATTAAAACAGCGCCCATTGAGGCGGCCATACCCGTACAAATAGTGGCAACATCTGGCAAAATGTATTGCATGGTGTCGTATATACCTAGTCCTGCATATACAGAACCTCCCGGAGAGTTTATATAAATCTGAATATCTTTCTTTGCGTCAACACTTTCCAGGAATAGTAACTGTGCCTGAATAATGTTAGCCACCTGATCGTCAATACCCGTGCCTAAGAAAATAATACGATCCATCATTAAGCGTGAAAACACATCCATTTGTGCAACGTTTAATTGTCTTTCTTCGATAATGTATGGCGTTAAATTAGTTACATAGCTGTCGTATAAATTAGAGCTAATGCCTTTATGCTTTACAGCATATTTTCTGAATTCGTCTTTTGGAAACATTTTAAATTTTGTTTGGTGTGATAAAAGTAGTTATCAAAGTTTTAACCGCAATTAAAATACAGTTGTTTTGTCAACAATTAGCTGTCATTAAGTCAAAAAAAGGGCCCTAAAGCCCTCTTTTATTAATGCTTATGATTTTTGTAATGTTCATCGAGTTCTTTATTAAACTCTTCAACTGTTACATTTTTGTAGTTTACGCCTAATTTGGTTTGGTAATAGGTAATAAACTTATCGCTGTATAGTTTTTCAAAAATGCGTTTAGCTTCTTCCTCGTTGCCTAGAACACGTTTAACAGAGTCTTTAACTTCGTTTTCATCGGCTTCGTGTCCGTATCGTTTAAAATTATCATTAATAAGTTTGGCCGTATATTCTTCTGCTTCTTCACGGCTAACCTTAATATCATTTTCCTTTATAATTTTATTTTCGATAAGTTGTACCTTAAGACTGTTAGCATAGTGAGGGTATTCCAACTCCAATTGTTCATCACTGATTGGTTTGTCGTTAACCGCCTTAATCCAACGCTTTAAAAAGGCATCAGGTAAAGACAAGTTAAATTTTTCCATTAACAAGTGATTAATCTCGTGTTTAAAATGTTTGTCGCTTTCTGCTTTATATGCTAAAGAAAGCTCTTCGTTAACTTTAGCACGAAATTCCTCTATCCCGTTAACAGTGGATGCACCATACACTTTATCGTATAATTCCTGATTGAGTTCGGAAGGAGACATACGGGAAACGTTATTAACCTTCATCTCAAAAGATACCCCTTTTAGAACCTCGTTATCTTTTGCAAAAGCAAAGGCATTATCTAGTTCGGCATCTTTACCAATTAAATCGCTTGGAACAATAATTACTGCATCTTCTTTCTTTTTACCGATTAAAAGGGATTTAAAACTTTCATCGTTAATTTGTTCTAAAGAAACTACTGCCGTTTTATGTTGACCACCTTCTTTTTTAGCACCGTTTTCAAGTTCGGTTAAACCTACAAATACTAAGTCGTTTGCTTCAATGTTTTCAGGATATTCGGCTTTACCATAACGGCGACGAATATTTAAAATAGTGTCTTCCATTGTTTTATCATCTACCGAAATAGAGTAGTAAGTGATTTTATCGTTAGAAGAAAAGTTTAATTGAAAATCGGGGGCCAATGCTAAATCATAAGAGAATTCGAATTCTTTTTGATTGTCCCAGTCTATAGTTAATTCGTTGTCAACTTTAGGAAGAGGTTGACCGAGCACGTCTAGTTTTTGTTCAACAATATATTTATTAAGCTCATCATTTAAAAGCTTATTAATCTCGTCAACCAATATAGATTTACCGTGCATCTTTTTTACTAACGAAGTGGGAACCATACCTGGACGGAAACCCGGCATTGAAACACGTTTTTTAACGGTTTTGATGGCGTTCTCTACTTTTTCGGCATAATCAGTTTCGGCAACTTTTACTTTTAAAACTGCATTTAAAGCATCAACATTTTCTCTGATAATATTCATTTTCACAATTTTTAGGGATGCAAAGATACCAAAACAAGCTTAAAATGGCAATTTTGAGGGGGTTTATACCTAAAAAATAATCAATTTTAACTCGTTTTAAAAAAACGTCAAAAAATCAGCATTTATGTTAAGGGCTTGATAAACAAAAACATAAGAAGTTTTAAAGGAGAAAAGAATTTATTAGCGACAAAAACCCCTGTTTTAAGGGGAAAGAGGGTGTTATAAATATTTTTACCGGGTTGATTTTGAAAGTTAAGCCAAGAAGAAAAGTGCAGGCTTAAAAGCTATAATTTATATATTCACAAAAAATAAAAAACGAACCCATCGTTTAAAATATTTGTAATTAAAGGGAGAGATAAAATATGTTTGAAAATTCCGGAGAAAAAACCGATTTAAAAACTCTTGGTGAGTTTGGGTTAATTGAGCATTTAACTAAAGATATTTCCACACAACAATCGAGCACCATTAAGGGGGTTGGCGATGATGCCGCAGTTTTAAATTCGGAAGGTAAGCGCCAGGTAATAACTACCGATATGCTGGTAGAGGGAGTACATTTTGATATGATGTATACCCCGCTTAAACATTTAGGATTTAAAGCTGTTGCGGTTAATGTTTCAGATTTATGTGCCATGAACGCTACGCCGGCACAAATTACCATGAGCATAGCCATTTCGAGCCGTTTTCCGTTAGAAGCGATAGAAGAGTTTTATGAAGGAGTATTTCTGGCTTGTAAAAAATACAAGGTAGACTTAGTGGGGGGAGATACTACTTCATCTCAATTAGGATTTATAATTTCGGTTACCGCTATTGGTTATGCTGAGCCTGAAGAATTATGTTATAGAAATGGGGCTAAGAAAAACGATTTAATAATAGTTACCGGAGACCTGGGAGGAGCATATGTTGGGCTGCAGTTGTTAAATCGAGAGAAAGAAGTGTATATCGCTAACCCAAATATGCAGCCCGATTTAGAGGGCCATGATTATATTTTAGAGCGACAACTTAAGCCAGAAGCTCGAACCGATATAAAAGATTTACTAAAAGCACTGGATGTAAAACCAACTTCAATGATTGATATAAGTGATGGTTTGGCATCGGAGATTATTCATATTTGTAATCAATCGCAGGTGGGAGCCACCATTTATGAGGAAAAGATTCCGATCGACCCTCAAACATATCACATGGCGCGCGAATTTAATTTAGATCCCACTGTATGCGCTTTAAATGGTGGAGAAGATTATGAATTACTTTTTACTATAGACATGAAGGATTATGATAAAATAAAAGCAAATCCTAACCTTACGCCTATAGGTCATATAACCGATGCAGCCGAAGGAAATAGGCTTATTGCCAAAAGTGGTTCGGTTTATCCAATTACTGCTCAAGGTTGGAATGCCTTTAAAAACGAGGAGGAACAAAAATCGGAAGAGGAATAGTAGTTCATTAGTTTAATTCTTTATAATTTTGATTCCTACACATCGTCATTGCGGCCTCCGAGCCGCAATC
>JBIICS010000112.1:0-9389 GCA_044238735.1 Bacteroidia bacterium | reverse complement strand
CAGAAAACATATTGTTCTTGGTGATATGCTGGAATTAGGGAAAAGTAGTTTAAAAGAACATGGTTTAATTGGCAGACAATTAAGAAAACATAAATTAAACTATTTGTACACTTTTGGTCCAGATAGTGAGGAGACTTCTAAGAGTGCCGGAAATTTATTACACAATAAACATTACAAGAATAAATCGGAACTTGTTAAAGAGTTAAAAAAGAACCTGCAAGCTAATGATGTAGTTTATGTTAAGGGATCACGCGGTATGAAAATGGAAGAAATCGTAAACAATTTAGTTGATTAAAGTATAAATAAATCCGAATTATAAACATGACGAATCATCGATATCAGAAATGATTACTCTTTTTTTACTCAGACATGCTAAATCGAGTTGGAAACATGAAAAACTCCTGGATATTGAGCGACCATTAAACCGGGAAGGATTTGAAGAGGCGGATGAACTCTGCAATTGGTTACAAAAAAATAAATTAACGATAAATAAAGTAGAATGCAGTCCTAGCATCCGTACTTATCATACCTTTTTAATTGCAAACCGCGAATTAAAAATTAATCAAGATAAAATTCAATTAAATAAAGAACTATATGAGTCTAGTTTAGAAAACTACCTAAACGTTATAAAAAAAAATTTAGACTCAAATAGAAACCTCATGATAGTAGGACATAATCCAGTTATTACCAATTTAGCATCCTTTTTATGCGGGTATCCAAAAGAAGTTTTAACCGGAAGTTTACTTCAGATTAACATCTCTAAAATTAAACCGAACGATGTTAAGAAAAATTGTGGAAATTTGACTTCTGAATTTATTCCGAGCAGACATTTAAATCATGGAAAAATATAAAACATTTATCCCCCGCGAAATAAGTTGGCTACAATTTAACCAAAGGGTACTTCAGGAAGCCAATGATCCGAAAGTTCCATTAGTAGAGCGAATCCGATTTTTAGGAATTTACTCTAATAATTTAGATGAGTTTTACAGAGTGAGAGTAGCTACAATTAAACGGGTGGCCCATCTAGGAAAAAAAATGAAAGAAATATTTGGAGAGGAACCGTCAAAACTTTTAGAGCAGATCACCGATCTAACTTTAGAGTATCAAAAAAAATTCAGTCAGATTTATCTTAGCTTAATTGGGGATTTAGAAAAAAATAATATTTACGTTTTAAACGAAAAACAACTAAATACGCAACAGGCAAAATTTGTTCGGGAGTATTATGAACAAACGGTAAAACCAAATTTGGTTCCAATAATGATAAACAAAGGTATTCGATTTCCATACCTTATGGACAAAAGGATCTACTTTGCTATTAAGCTGGTTAAGAAGATAAAAAAAGAAAACATAACCAATTACTCAATCCTTGAAATACCCAGCACTAAACTCAATCGATTTGTTGAGTTACCCCCTGTTGGAGTTAAGAAATATATTGTAATGCTTGATGATGTTATTCGATTTAATCTTGATGATATTTATAGAATATTTGATTACGATAGTATAGAGGCCTATAATATAAAGGTAACACGTGATGCAGAGCTCGAAATGGAGGATGATATTACCAAATCATACACTCAAAAAATAGAACAGAGTTTAAAGAAAAGAAAAACGGGTAGAATTACGCGTTTTGTTTATGATAAAAACATATCGGACGATCTTTTAGAATTTACGCTTAGCAAACTTAAAATTGACGAAACTACCAGTTTAATTCCGGGTGGTAAGTATCACAACTTCAGAGATTACATGAAATTTCCTCACCTGGATAATAAACATCTGATGTATTCTAAACTGCCTGCTCTGCCTCATAAGGATTTAATAAATAAAAGGAGTTTGATAGATTCTGTTAAACAAAAAGACATTTTACTTCACTTTCCTTATCAAACTTTTTCGCATGTAGTAGACATATTAAGAGAAGCTGCTATTGATCCAAACGTTCAATCCATCCAAATAACGGTTTATCGATTATCGGAAACCTCACGTGTTGCAGGTGCATTAATGAATGCCATTAGAAATGGCAAATCCATTACAGTTTTGGTTGAATTACAGGCTCGTTTTGATGAGGAAAATAACATTTACTGGGCTGAAAAATTAAAAGAAGAAGGAGCACGTGTAATATTTGGTGTACCCGGACTAAAAGTTCACTCGAAATTATTTTTGATTACCAGAAATGAAAACGGAAAACCAACAAATTATGCATACATAGGAACTGGAAATTTTAATGAAAATACATCTACTATTTATACTGATTATGGATTGTTAACATCAAACAAAGCAATTACCGATGAAGTTGAAAATGTGTTTAACTTTTTAAAGGTAAATTTCAGAATTAGCAACTTTAAACAACTATTGGTATCACCCTTTTTCATGCGTAAAAGGATTGAAGCCATGATTGAGAATGAGATTAAAATTTCCAAACAAGGAGGCAACGGTTATATATGGCTGAAGTTAAATAACCTGAACGATATCCAAATCATTAATCTACTTTATAAAGCCAGTAATGCAGGTGTTAAAATTAAATTAATCATTAGGGGCGTGTGTTCACTTGTGCCAGGTATTAAAGGACAAAGTGAGAATATAGAAGCTATTAGTATCATCGATCGATTTTTAGAACACAGTCGTGTTTTATTATTTGGAAATGGAGGAAACGAATTATGTTATATCTCCTCAGCCGACCTAATGGTTAGAAACCTAGATCAGAGAACAGAAGTGGCCTGCCCTATTTTAGATCCAATTTTAAGGAAAGAAATCAAGAAACACCTGGAAATTCAATGGAAAGACAATACCAAAGCAAGGATTTTAGACAACTTCTCAAGCCTTGTTTATAAAAATAACCGAAGTAGTTTAAAAATATCTTCTCAACTAGAAACTTATAAACTTTTTAGTGCTAAGTTTACAAAAAATTAACAATCGGGAAAATTAATGAAATTTGCCGCCATTGATATAGGTTCAAATGCTGTTCGACTTTTATTTTGTAATGTACACGAAACAGAGAAGGGTGTTAAGTATAAAAAAAATTCATTGATTAGAGTTCCTATAAGATTAGGAGAAGATTCCTTTACGGAAAAAAGAATATCTGAAAAAAATGCTCAGCGAATGGTAGACACCATGAAGGCATTTAGGCTTTTAATGAATGTACATCAACCCATCAGCTACAGAGCCTGTGCAACCTCTGCAATGCGCGATGCAGTTAATGGCAAAGAAGTAGCACAGCGAATCCTACAGGAATCGGGAATTAATATTGAAATTGTAAACGGAAAAAAGGAAGCAGAAATAATTTATTCTAACCACATTGAAGAATTATTAGACCAAGATAAGGCTTATTTGTATATAGATGTTGGTGGAGGAAGTACCGAGCTCACTTTATTTAGAGATAAGAAAGTAGTGGCTTCTCAATCCTTTAACATTGGTACAATTCGAATACTTAAAGAACAAGTTGAAAAAAGCGAATGGCAATTTTTATTAGATTGGATAGATACAAATACAACTAAAATAAATGAGCCAATATTCGGAATAGGATCGGGTGGGAATATCAACAAATTACATGGATTAGCCGGTAAAAAAGACGGCAAACCGGTTAGTTTGGAAAGATTAATTGAAATTCAGGGCGTACTTAAAAAATACACCTATCAGCAACGAATAGAGCTATTGGGTCTAAATCCGGATAGAGCAGATGTGATTGTTCCGGCAGCAGAGATATTTATTACAGTGATGAAACAAGCAAAAACAAAGAAAATTTTTGTACCCGAAATTGGGCTTGCCGACGGCTTAATACATTTACTATACGAAGAATATAAGTCCTCAAAGATATAGTAAGTTAACATTAGATTAATATTCAATTCCAAAGTCATAAATATTAGTTAACAATAGTTTAATCTATTTAAAATACCATTGCCTTAGTTTTGCAGGGCATCATGGAAGAAAAGATTAAATGTTTGTATATACTCGAAGATCCACAAAACAAGAATCTTAGTTTATACCTATCCAAAGAAGGAATTGATACCTCCGTTTATCTTTTTAACCCTAAAATTCTAAGTAAGATTAAAGATGTGTCTCCCCATGTTATTGTTTTTGACTTTGATAAAAATGAAGCCGAATTTATTGAACAACTTCATTTATTTAAAGGAACACGGAATTTTCTAAATACAAAAATAGTTTTTTATACAACTATACAAGATCCTTTCTTTGAACTAGCTTGCTATGAGGCCGGAATAGATTTATTTATTCATAAGCCTAAAAAAAACAGATTATTCTACTTAATAATTTCGAAACTAAGTAAAAAATTAGCCGAAAAAGTTGAAACCACTTATTCTCAAAAGGGCTTGGTTATAGATCGTGAAAAGTTTTTAATCTTTATTGATGGTTCTAAGGTTAATCTTTCTAAAAAAGAATTTGAATTAATTGAATTATTAAATACCAAACCGGGCAAAGTTTATACCCGCGATGAAATTGCCAACCTTATTTGGGATGGTATAGACGCTTCCAAAACGAGAACTATAGATGTTCACATTCGTAAACTTAGAGATAAGATTGGTAGCCAATACATTAAAACAATTAAGGGTATTGGTTATTTACTTAATTTAAATATTAACTAGCATCTCGTTAATTTTTTTTACAATTATTTTCCTTCCCATTATTGTTTTGTTGTTGATTTACTAAAGAATACATAATTTTTTTATTAATTAATAATTTGACTTTTGCATCAAATTAAATTCTTATGAAAAAATTATACTCCTTATTAAGTGCAACTTTACTAATACTAAATGCATACAGTCAAACTATTGCTTTTTGGGATTTTAATTCATCTCCAGGGGATGCAAATACAACTACAGGATCTACTATACCCTCTCAAGGTGCGGGATTAATTTCTAATATTGGCGGAACAACGAATAGCTTTGCTGCAGGAACTTTAACTGATGCTAATACCACTGATAATACTGGATATAATGTATCTTCTTTTCCAGCACAAGGCTCAAACAATAAAACGGCCGGCATACAAATAAACGTTAGCACAATTGGATTAACAAACATTCTTTTAGAGTTTGAACAACGCCTCAGCAATACAGCCGCAAACACTTACGTATTGCAATACACTACAGACAGAACTGCCACTACCCCTGTTTGGCAGGATGCCCAGACCTTCACCTTTGTTCCCGGAACTTCAACTGCCAGCGTTTGGTATCAAAGAAGCTTTAATTTTTCATCCATTACAGGTATTAATAATAATGCCAATGCTGCTTTCAGAATTGTTTCGGCATTCGACTTAACCTCCGGAAATTATCTAGCCTCCTCTTCTACAAGCTCCTATTCAGCATCGGGAACATGCAGATTTGATTTAATCAAAATTTCCAGTTTGCCGTCTGTTCAACCGTATACTTTTTCATTTTTAAGAGCAGACCGAACTTTAAATGAAAACATAGGTACTGCTAAAGTATGGCTAAAAGTTACTGGAGTAGGTAATACATCCGGCTCAATAACAGCATCTATTTCAAATGCATCTAACCTATCTGTTAGCGATTATACAAACTCAACATTAACATTACCTTTCTCTAACACCTTATTATTAAATGATTCTATAGCATTTGATTTTAACATTATTGATGATGTAATTTCGGAAAGCGATGAATATCTAATTGTTAAACTAGCAAGTGGAACCAATGCCAGTTTTTCATCTACGGCGCAACATACACTTTACATTAGAGATAACGATAGCCCTTTCCCAATTGGAAATGATAAAATACAATTAAACTTATTAGGAAGTTTTAATAATGGTCCAACGCCGGCAAATTCTGCTGAAATTTCGGCTTACGATAAATTAAGCAAACGCATATTTATTGCAAACAGTATAGGATCTAAGTTAGATATAGTTGATTTTAGGAATCCCTCAGCCCCTGTTTTAAAAAACTCAATAAACATAAGCACCTATGGAAGTATCAATAGTGTTGCCGTTTATAATGGACTAGTTGCTTTAGCTATTGAGAACGGAACTAATAAACAAGATTCCGGAAAGGTTGTTTTTATGGATACAAATGGCGTTTTTATAAACCAAGTTACAGTCGGCGCAATGCCCGATATGATTGTATTTAATAACGCCGGCACAAAAGTATACACGGCAAATGAAGGAGAGCCTAATGACGCTTATACTGTTGATCCCGATGGATCGATTAGTGTTATTGATATTTCAGGTGGAGTCTTAAACATTAACAGTTCTAATGTTAGGCATATTACATTTACTTCATTTAACGGAAGCGAAGCTTCTTTAAGAGCGCAAGGCATAAGAATTTATGGATTGAATGCCAGCGCATCAAAAGATTTTGAACCAGAATATATAACCATTTCTGATGATGATAGCAAGGCTTGGGTAACACTTCAAGAGAATAATGCTTTGATAGAACTCAACTTAACCAACAACTCTGTTATTCGCATCATTCCATTAGGTTCTAAAAATCATAACTTAACAGGGAATAGCCTAGATGCTTCTGATGTTACTTCTGCTATCAATTTCTCTAATTACCCGGTTAGAGGCCTTTATTTACCAGATGCAATTGATCATTTTATTTTAAATGGAAAAACATATCTGATTACAGCAAATGAGGGGGATGCTAGAGCGTATCCGGGATTTAATGAAGAAACTACAATTGGTAATTCCTCATATATTTTAGATCCAACTTTATTTCCAAATGCGGCAGATTTAAAAAACAACAGTGTTTTAGGCAAATTAAAAACTACAAATAAATTAGGTGATACCGATAATGACGGAGACTTTGATGAAATTTACGTTTATGGTTCTCGATCATTTTCAATCTGGGATGCAACTTCTGCTAATCAGGTTTACGACAGCGGCAATGAATTAGAGAGAATTACCTCTAAACACCCTGTTTACTCTACTCTATTTAATGCTACAAATACAACTTCTACAACACCCAAAAATAGAAGTGATGATAAAGGTCCAGAACCCGAGGGAGTAACCACAGGGGTTATAAATGGAAAAACATATGCATTCATAGCATTAGAAAGAATAGGCGGGGTTATGGTATACGATGTTACAAAACCAAGCTCCCCACAATACATCACTTATGCAAACAACAGAGGGCCAGATCGAGGTGCAGAGGGGATCTTGTTTATACCCGCTAATGAAAGTCCAAGTGGTAAGAATTTATTAATTTTATCCAATGAGACCAGTAGTACACTTTCTATTTTTGAAGTAAATTCATTTGCTCAACCAAGCAGTAGCCAGGGCCCATATTTAAATCCTCTAACCGCCTCAACAGTTACTAACTCCCTTCTAACCGTTGGCGATACTGCTTCTAATGGTTATAAAATGGTTGGTATACCTGATGGATTGGGTGCTTTTGATAATGGAAACGGAACTTTCACCTTATTAATGAATCACGAATTAGGCTCCACTGTTGGTATTAACCGAGATCATGGATCTAAAGGTGCTTTTGTTTCAAAATGGACGATTGACAAATCCACAAAACAAGTATTAAGTGGTTCAGATTTAATTAGAGAAGTATACTTATGGAATGGAACGAACTATACCACCTATAACAATGCGTCACCGATGCCAACTGCTTTCAACAGATTTTGTTCTGCCGATCTTGCTGCTCCATCTGCCTTCTACAACCGTTTAACAGGATTAGGTACAAAAGAAAAATTATTCTTAAATGGTGAAGAAGCCGGAAGTGAAGGTAGAGGTTTTGCTCATATTGTTACTGGATCTAACGCTGGTAAATCTTATGAATTACCCTTTTTAGGTAAATTAAGTTTTGAAAACCTTGTAGCTAATCCACTTTTAAGTAATAAAACTATTGTGGCTTCTACCGATGATCAAACTCCAGGCCAAGTGTATATATATATTGGTAATAAGTCCAACTCCGGCAATGAAATTGATAAAGCCGGTTTAACGGGCGGTTCTCTTTATGGTATTGCTGTTAATGGATTAACTGCTGAACAAAGTGCTTCTATCCCTGCTCCAGGCACTTCGTTTACATTAGTTAATTTAGGTCAAGTTCAAAATTTAACGGGGGCTACTTTAAATTCGAATAGCAACGCAGCAAATGTTACTAATTTCTTGCGACCGGAAGACTGCTCATGGGATCCTTCTAATCCAAGTGATTTATACTTTGCAACAACCAACTCGTTCTCTGCGCCAAGCCGTTTATGGAAAGTTCATTTCAATGACATACAAAACCCTGAACTTGGAGGTACCATTACTGCTGTATTAGATGGCACTGAAGGTCCTAAAATGATTGATAACATAACCGTTGATCATTCTGGCCATATATACTTACAAGAAGATCCGGGAAATCAATCTTACAATGCGAAAATTTGGGACTATACCATTGCAGGTGATGCTGTAACACTTATTGCTCAACATGATACTGCCCGATTCATTTCCGGCGGTTCTAAGTTTCTAACTCAAGACGAAGAATCCTCTGGTATTATTGATGTTCAATCTATCTTAGGTGAAGGCAACTTTATATTTGTAGATCAGGCTCATTACAGTATTCCGGTTGAATTAGTTGAAGGTGGTCAGTTATTAAGTTTATACAACTCTGCATCCGCTTCTACTAATTCGGAAATTGCTATAAAAGGCAATAATATAGATATTACTGCTCAAGATACTATTCCCTCTATTAATGATAATACTGATTTTGGAGATATAGTGCCTGCAGCAACAATTCAAAAAACCTTCGAAATAAAAAATAATGGTAATGGCAACTTAATTATACATTCATTATTTTTATCAGGCGCAAGTGAATTTTCATTAGTGAATGCACCAACACTTCCTTTGATTATTCCGGCTAATGGATCTCAAAACTTAACTGTTAAATTCCAACCAACTACAACCGGTATTAAATCGACTATTCTTAATATCCTAAATAATGATTTCAATGAAAGTGATTACTACTTTATCATTCAAGGAAATGGTTTATGTAATCCTTCTGCCAATAGTGGTATCGATACAAAAACAGTTTGTGGCTCGTTAACCTGGATTGATGGTAATACTTACAACACTAATAACAACACTGCTACCTATACTATAAATGGTGGTGCAGCCAATGGTTGCGATAGTATTGTAACGCTTAACCTTACCGTTAAACCTATTGCTAATGGGATTGATACAAAAACAGTTTGTGGCTCGTTAACCTGGATTGATGGTAATACTTACACCGCTAATAACAACACCGCTACCTATACTATAAATGGTGGTGCAGCCAATGGTTGTGACAGTATTGTAACGCTTAACCTTACCGTTAAACCTATAGCTAATGGGGTTGATGTAAAAACAGTTTGTGGCTCGTTAACCTGGATTGATGGTAATACTTACACCGCTAATAACAACACCGCTACCTATACTATAAATGGTGGTGCAGCCAATGGTTGCG
>JBIICS010000252.1:0-2590 GCA_044238735.1 Bacteroidia bacterium | reverse complement strand
CTTTAACCGAAGCTGAAGGTGACTTCGAAAAAGCAATTGATATCCTTCGTAAAAAAGGACAAAAGGTTGCAGCTAACCGCAGCGATCGCGATGCTAAAGAAGGATATGTTATAGCTAAAACTGCAGGTAATACAGCTGTTGTTTTATCTTTAAACTGTGAAACTGATTTCGTTGCTAAAAATGCTGATTTTGGTACTTTGGCAACTAGTTTTTTGGATACTGCATTAAATAACAAAGCTCAATCTTTAGAACAAGTTTTGGCTTTAAATATGGCTGATGGTCGTTCTATTCAGGATCACGTTACGGATGCTGTAGGAAAAATTGGTGAGAAAATTGAAATCAGCTCTTATGGACTTGTTACAGGTGAATCTGTAGTGGCCTATAACCACCCTGGTAATCGTGTTGCAACTATTGTGGCCTTTAATAAAGCTACTGATGATAATATGGCTAAAGATGTGGCTATGCAAGCAGCAGCTATGGCTCCAATCGCTCTTGATAAGGATGATGTTACTCAGGATGTTTTAGATCGCGAATTGGAAATTGCCAAAGATCAGGTTCGCGCCGAAGGTAAACCTGAAGAAATGGTAGAAAAAATCGCTATTGGTAAAGTAAATAAATTCTATAAAGAATCTACTTTAAACAACCAGGAGTTTATTAAGGATAATAAGAAAACAGTTGCTCAATATGTGCAAGAAGGAGACAAGGATCGCAAGATTGTTGCTTTCAAACGAATTGCATTAGGATAATTTTTATAAAAAGAGAGCTTTTAGCTCTCTTTTTTTTTGATGCCTTTAAATAGTTTCTAAAATTAAATAAATGAAGTACAAAAGAATATTATTAAAACTGAGTGGCGAATCGTTAATGGGTAAAAAGGTATATGGTATAGACCCCGCTATGCTCGTTCAATACGCTAATGAAATTAAAAGTATAGTAGATTTGGGAGTTGAAGTGGCTATTGTTATCGGCGGTGGTAATATTTTTAGGGGGATTCAGGCCGAGGAAAGTGGAATTGACCGTGTTCAGGGCGACCATATGGGAATGCTGGCAACCGTGATTAATTCTATGGCTCTTCAGGCTGCATGCGAAAAAATCGGAATAAAAACGCGACTTCAAACCGCTATAAAAATGGAGGAAGTAGCTGAACCTTTTATTAAAAGACGGGCAGTTCGACATTTAGAAAAAGGAAGGGTGGTAATTTTTGGGGCAGGTACCGGTAATCCATATTTTACAACCGATTCGGCTGCTTCTATAAGGGCTATTGAAATTGGAGCTGATGTAATTTTAAAAGGTACTCGGGTGGATGGAATTTATACTGCAGATCCGGAAAAAGATAAAAATGCCGTTAAATACGAGATGATTAGTTTTACAGAAGCCTATGAAAAGAACTTAAATGTAATGGATTTAACTGCATTCACATTGTGTAATGAAAATAATCTACCCATTATTGTTTTTGATATGAACAAAACCGGAAACCTTAAAAAAGTAATAAATGGGGAACGTGTTGGCACCTTAGTTCATGCAAATCAAGAGGTTAAAGTTTAACATTTGTTATATATACTAAGATTTTTTTTTGTCACATATTTTACTATATTTGAATACAGATAACCAAGAAAAACAATAAAAACATGAAAAAATTATTTTTAGCATTAGCAGTATTAGGATTCGTAGCTTCAACTCAAGCTGGAACTTTTGGTGATGACAAGAAAAAATGTGACAAAGACAAGAAAGCTTGTTGCGCTAAAAAAGAAGGTAAAGCTTGCGCTGGTAAAGAAGAAGCAAAAGCAGGATCTACAAAAACTGAAGAGAAAAAAGCTCAATAATCTCTTTTCTCAGATTTAAAACCCCGCATTTGCGGGGTTTTTTTGTTTATAATCATCCTTAAATGGCTTTATTTTATTAATTTCGCAGCTCAATATAAATCTTATGGCAGGAAATAAAACTTTTACAATGATTAAACCGGATGCTGTTTCAGATAACAATATCGGTAACATTTTAGCAATGATTAATAAAGCAGGTTTCAGAATTGTAGCGATGAAATATACGCGTTTGTCGGCTGATGCTGCTGGTAAATTTTATGAAGTACACAAGGAACGCCCTTTTTATGGTGAATTGGTTGCATACATGAGCAGCGGTCCCATTGTAGCCGCCGTTCTTGAAAAATCTAATGCCGTTGAAGATTTTAGAAAACTAATAGGCGCAACTAATCCTGCAAATGCAGAAGAGGGAACTATCCGTAAGTTATATGCAAAGTCAATTGGTGAAAACGCCGTTCATGGATCTGATAGTGATGAAAATGCTTCTATTGAAGCAAACTTTTTCTTTTCAGGTTTAGAAAGATTTTAATATTAAGATATCTTAATAAATAATTGAGGGAGATTTTTATCTCTCTTTTTTTATGCAAAAAAATGAATTAGTTAATAATTAAATTTTAAAACGATTTTAAAGAATAGAGATTAAAAAAAAACTGCTTTTCAATTAAGGGTAATGTGGCAAAAAATAGTTGGTGGATTTTCAAATTAAAAACACTAATATGGAGCCGTAAACCTGAAGAGGAAGCGAGCTCTGCTGGAGAGCAACTTGCCAGTAATAA
>JBIICS010000251.1:0-2594 GCA_044238735.1 Bacteroidia bacterium | reverse complement strand
AGTTTGTTTCGGGTATATACAAGTTAGCGGCAAGCTTTCGGGAACTCTGCAAAAGACAACTCTAATAAATGAAAAAACTATATTGGACATTTAAATATTTCGCAATTTCAATTATTTCGATTTGCATTGTGCTGAATTTAATTCTTTGCTATAATGAAGAAAGCTTTAAAGCAATCTTTGCTTTGAGAAACTTGTATTTATATGCGTTTTTAATTTGCTATTTGTTTTACAATAGAATTACATTGATACTGTTGACAATTATTGTTGCAACATTTTGGTATCAATTTTTTACTGCACCGAAATTAATTGAATATCCAAGTAACCCTGTAATTTACTTTACAAGACCAATAATGGAAGTTTTAAAGTTTTATGTAAACCATATTGTAACAGGATTAGTTTTGGTCACTCCATTATTTTTAAGTTCAGTAATAACTGTAATCGAAATTCCATACAGAATAAAAATGGAAGTAGAAAAGAGAAAAGCCAGCCGCTAACAGCCGTTTCAAGAAATGGCGAAAAATGTGCAAAATTCACATTTTTCTTTCGCAAGAATTTTTATCTTAGTGGAAAATATGCCGTTACGAAGTTCGCCACTTCATGAAGCGGCGGAACGTTAGCGGTAATTGTCACAAGAATCATCTTATATCGAAAAAATACATGAAAATCATATTGAAAATTTTATTTTGGCCAATCAATATTTTATTCGCTTTCATAATTTATTTTTTGTCACTGCGTCCTTTATCACCTTCAGAAGAACAATTGGTTATAAATTATTCCGAAAAGTCACTGGCTGGATTTATATTGGAGTGCTTATTTATTCAAAGTTTATTTGCATTAATTTTTTCCGCAATAGTTTATATCATATTTAAATCTATTATTAGAGAATATTTAAATAATCGTTCTTATGTATTGACGCTTATAATATATTTTGTGTATTCATTGTTTTGTGGAATAGAATATTTTCTCTTTGTCAAAAAGTTAGCGTATTAAACCACACAACTACCGCTAACAGCAGTTTGTAGCAACTGCTTGGCTTGGGCTTTCTTGGAAAATCCTGCGGATTTTCAAAAGGAGTTTTGTACTTGGAATTTTTAGTGTTAAATTTATCGCAGCTGCTACAAGCTGCGGAACGTTAGCGGTCAGCTTAAAAGACGACAACACAACAGACAAATAAATGTGGACGGCAATAAAAAATAATTACAAAACTATTTTGACTACAATAGGACTTTTTCTTGTTGGATGTGTAGTTGCGTTCTTATTAGAAGACTATTACCGACAACTTGTTAGGTTTTCATTCAAGTTATTTAACGGTGACAAGATTCAATTTTTTGGCAAGAACTTCCACTTGTTTGCCAGCGACAGTTTTGTTATTGCATTCGGACTTTTTGCTTCGTTGACATTTTTGTTATTAAAGTTTTCTTCCCGACCTAACAGACTAAAAAAAACCTGCGTGACAATTATTTTTTTCTTCGCCACGATAATTTTGGTAACTGCGTTTGACAGTATGCGACTAGTCGTTGAATGCACAGCTTGTAATGACGGAATAAGACGACTACATTTCAATCAACCAGCATACGACAAGTATTTTATAATTAGTTTGACTACTGCTTTAGCTTACTTGTTGACGACATATTTTTTAGAACGTAAACGACCCAGAAAAACGAATGAAACTCTATAGACAGACAGAAAGCCGAACCGCTAACAGCCGTTTTGCAAAAGCGGGGGGTTCGTGCTTCTATGACAGTGAAGTGCTAAATTCAAACTTTGTGCATCTAATGAAGTTTAGTGCTAAAAATCCCCGCCTTCGCAAAGCGGCAAAACGTTAGCTGTAATTATAAAAACCGAATCGGAAATGTCACATTTGTTTAAAATCTCGAAGTACTTATTGATTGTAATTTTAATTTGTGAAATTAACATTTCTTGTTCTTCATTTAATAAAATCGAGGATAATAAAGAAAAAATACATCTAACAAAGGAAAATATCAATTTACTAGATGGTATTTATTTAAATAATACCAACGTTAAAGTATTGACAATGGATTATTTTTGGGGTAAGAATTACAAAAGTAAAGAATATGAATCTGTTTATAAACTGGTATATGAACAAAAAAAGCCATATTTTATTAAACTAAAGGTATTAACTGAAAAACAAATTGAAATAACAATTTATGTTGAAAATAAAGTTCTAAAGTCATATATCCTTAAAGGAAAATTAAAAAATGGATATTTTGAACAAAGCCGAAAAACGTATATTATTCCATTGGTTATTTTCAATATGTACCATAACTCAAAATTTAGAATTGGAAAACTTAAAAACGAGAATTTAATTACAGACTATTCTAAAAAGTCTTATGCCCACTATATGCTTAAATTTAAGAATAATAGCGAAAATTTAATAAACATTGAACATAATAAATTGAAAAATGATACAATAAAATAACTACAGCTAACAGCCGTTTCTCGCAATTGCGAATTTTGTGGTAAGTTAACTTTTGCGTTCCGCAATTTTTTTTATCTTTAACAGAAAATAATCAGTTCCGAAGTTCGCAACTGCGTGAAGCGGCGGAACGTTAGCGGTAATTGTCACAAGAATC
>JBIICS010000250.1:0-2604 GCA_044238735.1 Bacteroidia bacterium | reverse complement strand
GCTAAATCATCCTGTTACCAATGAATTTTTAGAGAAAATTCAGAATGGTGTTATTGTAAATGATGAATTGACGAAACCCTGTAAAGCCTTTACTGTGCCGAACAACAAAAAAGTGTTTCGGATTATTTTAACTCAAGGACTTAATCGTCAGATCAGGCGAATGTGCAATCTTTTCGATTATCAGGTTTTAAAACTACAAAGAGTAAGAGTTATGCATATTCGACTTGATAATCTAAAAACGGGGCAATGGCGATTGCTTACCGAAAAAGAATTATCGGAACTATTCTCTCAATGTCAGGTATAAAAAAAAGGAGTCCGAAGACTCCTTTCAAAAAAGTATTATTTTAAAAAGATTTTAGCTTCCTAAAATACCACCGGCTATGGTAACATTGGCTGGATTTACACACAAAACCGGAATCTGAGCTTCGTTGGCGATAATATCTTGTTCCTCGGTAGGACTGAAGAAAGAACCTTTTTGTTCATTAACTATGGCAATTAAGTCAGCGTTTTCAGCGATAGCTAAATCCATAATCTCACGGGTAAAATCTTTTCCTTGAGCGTAGTTCACTTTATAAACAATTCCCTCATCACGAAGATTAGCCTCAGTAAAGGCCATATTATTTCTTAGATTTTTAACAAAAGTTTCATCAGATGATTTAGGTCCGATTAAAATAATTTCTGAATTGAAGTATTTAGCGACACTGATAGTTTGTTTAATCTTGTGTTTAGTTTCGCGAGTTGCTTCAATTGGCAAAATAATTTTTTTGTAACCATGAGAGGCGATTGGACGTTGCTGCACCACCACAAATGGCACCTCAGAATTTGTAATTACTTTTAAAGCATAGCTACCTAAAATCTTTTGCATACCTTTTGCACCATGGGTGCCCATAATGATAAGTTTTGCCGTAATTTCTTCGGCTACTGCCCCAATATCATCAAAAATATTTCCAACACGAACTATGTATTCAACTTTAACGTTGTATTTATCAAATATGTTTTTGGTTAACCCTTCTAATTTAAGTTTTGCGTCATTTATTTCTCCTTCTTTTCCAACCACATGTAAAAGAACAATTTGACCGTTTAATAAGCTTGCCAATTTAGTAGCGTGATCTACAGCACACTCTGCAACTTTTGTAAAATCCGTAGGAACTAAAATTTTATTCGTATTCATAATTTTTATAATTTATGCAAAATTACAAATTATTCGATTAGCGCTATTAAATTAGCGTTAATTAAAGCTAAATTTCCCTCAAAAAGGATTATAAATCAAGCAAATAGGGATTTAAAACCAATTAAAAAGATTATCCGGTTGACTTTAACCCGAAAACTGATTATTACATTTAGAGCAGTTAATTATCTAAAAATGATATTTTCAACCACTTTTTTACCTAAATACTTATTAATGTGAACGATAATTCTGCTCTTTGCATAACTAAGCTCCTGGCGGATTACATCGGAGTTTAATTTAACCTGTAAAACCCCTTTAAATAAGTACATGTCCACAGTATGTTTCGCAGCATAGGGTCCAACTATATTAGACCAAGCCGCATTTAATTGTGCCTCATGAATCCTGTCGTGCATATTATACGACTGGATAAGACTTTTAATCGCTTCCTTTAAGGTTATTTCGTTTTGTGAAAACACTTTTTCAGTTGTTAGTACATAGTAACTAGTGACTGGCTGATCATTAGTTTATTAGTTGACTTGTTAGAAGGTTTAGAAGGTTTAGAAGGTTTAGAAGGTTTAGAAGGTTTAGAAGGTTTAGAAGGTTTAGAAGGTTTAGAAGGTTTAGAAGGTTTAGAAGGTTTAGAAGGTTATAATTCACAAATCATAATTAATCAAAATCAATCTTTTGTCTCTTTGTTCTTTGTTCCAATAAATTAAAACTCCAAAACGGCTTTCTTAATAATTTCAACGCATTCCAACATTTGCTCTTCATTAATAACCAAAGGTGGTGCAAAACGAATAATGTTGCCATGTGTAGGTTTTGCCAATAAACCCAGTTCAGAAAAACGCACACATAAATCCCAAGCAGACTTTCCGGGTTTTTCCTTAATCACTATTGCATTTAATAAACCTTTACCTCTTACAAGCTCTATTACATCGGTTTGTTCTTTAATTTTATTTAATTCGGAACGAAGTAAAATACCCAATCGTTGGGCATTTTCAGCCAATCGCTCCTCTAATACAACTTCTAAAGATGAAGTAGCTACTTTACAGGCAAGTGGATTGCCTCCATATGTAGAACCATGTTGGCCGGGCTTTATACACATCATCACTTCGTCATTAGCCAGAATAGCAGCAACTGGGATAGTACCTCCACTTAACGCCTTACCTAAAATTAAAATATCCGGTTTTATGCCCTCGTGATCTACTGCTAGCATTTTTCCGGTACGAGCAATACCCGTTTGTATTTCATCATCTATAAATAATACATTGTTCTTTTTACAAAGATCAAATGCAGCTTTTAAATATCCATCATGAGGTACAAATACACCTGCTTCACCCTGAATTGGTTCTATTAAAAATCCGGCCACGTTCTTGTCTTGCAACGCACTCTCTAGGGCAGTAATATCGTTATAAGGAATAGTTATAAATCCGGGT
>JBIICS010000014.1:0-31908 GCA_044238735.1 Bacteroidia bacterium | reverse complement strand
GGGGTAGTGTCTTTGGGTGGTTATGCTGATATTTTTTATCGTAACACATTAGCATCGGGTGTTGTGCCACAAATTTCGGCTATTATGGGCCCTTGTGCCGGTGGTGCAGTTTATTCGCCGGCTATTACGGATTTTATAATGATGGTGGAGAATACTTCTTATATGTTTGTTACAGGCCCTAACGTAGTTAAAACTGTAACACACGAGGAGGTGAGTTCTGAAGATTTAGGAGGGGCTTCGGTACATTCAAGTAAATCGGGTGTAGCGCATTTCTCTTGTGCTAATGAAATAGAATGCATCAATAATATTAAGAAATTATTGAGCTTTGTTCCTCAGAATTGCGAAGAAGATCCTGAGCTTTTACCATACGAGGACGGTGATGAGAAACGAGTTCAATTAAACTCAATTGTGCCTGAAAATCCGAATCAACCTTATGATATCCGCGATGTTATTAACGGAGTAATTGATGCTGATTCTTTTTTTGAAGTTCATAAAAATTATGCCGAGAATATAGTAGTGGGCTTTGCTCGTTTAGCCGGTAGAAGTATTGGTATTGTTGCCAATCAGCCCGCATTCCTGGCTGGAGTTTTAGATAATAATGCTTCTACCAAGGCAGCTCGTTTTGTTCGTTTTTGTGATGCGTTTAATGTTCCTCTTTTAGTATTTGAAGATGTTCCCGGATTTTTACCCGGTACCGATCAGGAGTGGAATGGAATTATTAATAATGGAGCTAAGTTATTATTTGCGTTTTGTGAAGCTACCGTTCCGCGCATAACTGTTATAACCCGTAAAGCATATGGTGGAGCTTATGATGTAATGAACAGTAAGCATATTGGCGCCGATTTAAACTTTGCTTGGCCAACAGCCGAAATTGCTGTAATGGGCGCTAAAGGAGCTATTGAGATTATTTTTAAGAAAGAGATTGATGCTGCTGAAGATAAAGGTGCTAAAATGAAGGAAAAAGAAGTTGAATATGTTGAGCATTTTGCAAATCCTTATCGTGCTGCCGAAAGGGGTTATGTTGATGAAGTTATAGCTCCCGAAGATACTCGCGAAAGACTAATTAGAGCGTATAAGATGTTGGAAAATAAAGCCGATAAACTACCTCGTAAAAAGCATGATAATATTCCACTCTAATTAAATTGAATGAGTTACTGGTTTGAGCGCTTAGCTTTTCTGATTAAAAAAAACTTACTGTTTAAGGAACTTTCGTCGCACTTAAAGCATAAGGATAAAAAGCAATATACTAAAGTACTTCCTTTAGCAGATATAAATGAAGTAGCTCCTGATAAAAATATTGTAATCAAGAACAATGAGTTTGAAGATGGAAATGTATCTCATTTTGAGTTGGAGTGTATTTGCCGCCTGGTAAAGAAATATCAACCCGAAAGCATCTTCGAAATAGGTACGTTTAACGGTCGTACCAGTTACCACATGGCCGCTAATACCCCTTTAAACACTAATATTATAACGCTCGATTTGCCCAAGACCGAAATGGCTAACACGGCACTAAGAATTAAATCGGGTGAGAAAAAGTTCATCAATAAGGATCGCTCGGGAGAGTATTTTATGGATACTGAAATGAACAAAAAGATTACGCAGATTTATGCTGACTCCGCCCAGGCAGATTATACTCCCTATAACAATAAAATGGATTTTATTTTTATTGATGGATCGCACTCATACGAATATGTAATCAGCGATACTCAGGTAGCCCGTAAATTACTAAGAAACGGAAAAGGTTTAATTCTTTGGCACGATTACGGCTGGAATGAGGTTATACAAGCTTTAAACGAATTCTATGAAAACGATCCTTTTTATAAAAATCTAAAAAACATTAACGGAACCAGCTTAGTTTATTTGGAAGTAAATTAAAAATGAAAATCATCTTTATCTAGACCTACCGGAAAATCTACCCTAAATTTTTCTAAATCCGGTTTATCTAAAATAACAGTTACCACTTCGGGCTGATTGGGTTTACAAGCATGAATAACCTCACCTAAATAACTAATAATCCCACTATCTCCGGTATGATTTATCCCGTTACCGTCAGTTCCCACTCTGTTAAGTCCTATAACATAGGATTGATTCTCGATGGCTCTTGCCATTAATAATGTTTTCCAAGCAGCAATTCTGCGCTCAGGCCAATTGGCAACATAAATAAGAAGATCATATCCTTTATCAAAAAATTTGTTTCTGCTCCAAACCGGAAAACGTAGATCGTAACAAATTTGTAAATTAATCTTCCAGCCTAAATAGTTTACAATACAGGGCTGAATGCCCGGCGAATAATGTAGATGCTCGTTAGCCATTCTAAATAAATGGCGTTTATCGTAATAACTATAGTTACCATCGGGTAGCATAAAGATAAAGCGATTGTAATATCGGTTAGCTTCTTTTATGATAATACTCCCGGCGATAGCGGCATTTGTTTTAGAGGCTTTTTCCATCATCCATTGCATGGTAGGGCCACCCATTTCTTCGGAAAGCTCAACGGAGCGCATGCTAAAACCGGTAGTAAACATTTCGGGAAGCACAATTAGGTTAACACCTGGTTTAATGCCGTTTAGAGCCTTATTTAATAATTCTAGATTTTTAGTTTTGTCTTCCCAAAACAAAGGGGTTTGAATGATGCTAACAATTAATTTATTATGCATAGTAAGTTATATTTTTTGTAAAATTTCGGCAGCTTTTTCCAATGTTTCATTTCCTTTTGCAAAGCAAAAACGGAGCACCTTATGGTCTTCCGGTTTGTGATAAAATACTGAAATGGGAACCGATGCTATTTTATGTTCTTTAGTTAATCGGATGGCAAATTCGGTATCTTTCTCATCCGAAATCTGATTATAGCGCAATAATTGAAAATAAGTTCCGGCAACATCCTGTAAAATAAACCGGCTTCCGTTTAAAAGTTTACGGAAATAATCTCTTTTTTCCTGATAGAATGAGCCTAATTCTAAATAAAGATCTTTATTTTTTATAATGGCAGCAAAAGCGTGTTGTGCAGGAGTGTTAACAGAGAAAACGTTATATTGATGAACTTTTCTGAATTCTGTCATCATCTCTTTAGGAGCGATACAATATCCCATTTTCCAACCGGTGGTATGATATGTTTTACCAAAAGAGGATACAATAAAACTTCTTTCAGCTAGTTTCGGGTAGCGAGCAACACTTTGGTGCTCGTATCCGTCAAATAAGATGTGCTCGTATACCTCATCGCTTAGTACCATGATATTACTGTTTTGGAGTAGTTTCTCCAGTTTTTGCATATCCTTAGCCGAAAGTACTGAAGAGGTGGGGTTATTGGGCGTGTTAATAATAACTAGTTTTGTTTTCTGACGAATATTCTTCTTTACATACTCCCAGTCTATCTCGTAATGAGGAAATTTTAGTGGAATAAAAATCGGTTTTCCTCCGCAGAGTTCAATGGCAGGCAAGTAACAATCGTAGGCCGGTTCAAATATTATTACTTCATCACCCTCCTTAACTACTGCAGAAATTGCGGTAAATATGGCTTGTGTAGCACCTGCGGTAATCGTTATCTCTGTTTCGGGATTATATTTGGCAGAATAGAGTTGTTCTGTTTTTTGAGCGATTATTTCTCGTAAAGAAATAAGGCCAGGCATCGGACAATATTGATTATGGCCAGCTTTCATAGCATCAAAAACCAACTCGGTTAACTTAGGATTGCAATTAAAATCAGGAAATCCCTGCGAAAGATTTATGGCCCCATGTTCGGTGGCTAACTTAGACATTACAGTAAAGATGGTGGTGCCAACATTGGGTAATTTACTGGAGATTTGTCCTGGGAAATTTGGCATATTATATAATTAGGTCACAAAAATACAAAAGGGATTTTCTACTTGAGATAGAACTTGCCATTTAATTCCGACCAAACAGGATTAATTTCCAACAACTGATTAAAGTAAATTAAAAATAATGCCCAACGCCTTTGATTATGTGTTAACTTTAGGCCATTAAATAATAAAAAATGACAATACAAGAAAAAATGGTAGTTAGCGTTACTTATTCGTTAACTGTAAAAGAAAAAGAAGATAGCGAGGAAGTGTTTATAGAAAGAGCTGAGGCAACTTCACCTTTTACATTCTTAAGTGGTTTTGGGGGTGTTTTACCTGATTTTGAAAGAAATTTAAATGGGTTAAAAACAGGAGATGCATTCGATTTTTATATTGAAGCGGCTGATGCCTATGGGGTTTTTGACGAATCAATGCTTATTGATATTCCGATGCAGGCATTTGTGGGTCAAGACGGTAAAATTGAGGAAGGATTGTTAAAAGTAAATCATATTTTACCCATGATGGATAGTGAAGGAAATCGAGTAGAGGGCATTATCCGCGAAATTGGGTTAGAAAAAGTAAAGATGGATTTTAATCACCCTTTAGCCGGAAAGGATCTTCATTTTGTGGGCAGAGTGGAAACCATTCGAGAGGCCAGTGCAGAGGAACTGGATCACGGGCATGTTCACGGTCCAGGTGGTCACCATCATTAAAAAAAAGGATTTTAAGGGGTTAATATTTTAAATTAAAGTTTGTTATATCTCCCCTTTTTAAATAACATTTTAGAGTATTCTTTCTGATGCCCTTTTCTTAATTCTTTTTGTGCATCTTCTGGAAGTGACACAATATTCATACAATCTTCACTGCAACAATTATTCATTTTTTCCTGACAATCGGGACATTGAATAAAAAGTAAATTACAGGCAACGTTTTTACAATTGGTATGAAGATCGAATGGTTTACCGCATTGATGGCAATTAGCAATAATGTCCTCAGAAACTCTTTCAGCCATTCGTTCGTCGAAAACAAAATTTCTTCCTAAAAATTTATTTTCCAATCCTTCATTTTTAACCTGCCTTACGTAATCAATTATTCCACCATGCAGTTGGTTTACATCCTCAAATCCTAAATGTTTAAAATAAGCACTCGCTTTTTCGCAACGAATACCACCTGTGCAATAAAGCAGGAGTTTTTTTTCTTTTTTCTCTTTAAGCATTTCTGCTACAAGGGGAAGCTCTTCTTTAAACGTATCAACATCCGGACAAATAGCATTTTTAAATTTTCCAATTTCACTTTCGTAGTGGTTTCTCATATCCACCACAATGGTATCGGGGTTTTCGAGTGCCTCGTTAAATTCTTTTGCGGTAAGATGTTTGCCCACGTTTGTAACATCAAAAGCATCATCGTTTAAACCATCGGCAACTATTTTTTGCTTAATTTTTATTACCAGTTTAAAAAATGACTTTCCATTTTCTTCAACGGCAATTTTAAAAGGCACATCTTTAAAATAGGGAATGGTGTATAATTCCTCTTTAAACTGATTCATTTGAGAGGTAGGAACCGTCATTTGGGCATTAATACCTTCACGGGCAATGTAAATTCTACCCAGGCAACCCAATTTATCCCACATTCTGTATAACTCGTTTCGTAAAATCTCAATATCTTGAATAATTACGTAACGGTAAAAGGATAAGGTAGTTCGGGGGGTAGTATCGTTTAAAATTCTTTGTTTTAATAAACGTTTATCTACTCTGTTGTGTAAGGGGCACATAGTACAAATTTATAAATTTAAAGGGCACATTTCTTTATTCATCAAATAATTGCCAATAAATGAGCGAAAACAAGTAATATTAATATTTTTGTGATTAAATTGCTGAGATATGGCAAAAAAGATACTGGTTATTGGTTCTGTAGGTCAGATCGGTACCGAATTAGTTGAGAATTTAAGATTAAAGTATGGAGCCGAAAACGTGGTTTCGTCTGATATTAAAGACCTTGAAAAGGGGGAGCGTTTAGGTGTTTATGAAACGCTTAATGTTTTAAATTCTAAAAGATTATTCGAAATTGTAAAAAAATACGAAATAGAGGAGGTTTATTTGCTAGCCGCGCTGCTATCGGCTACGGCTGAGGCAAATATTAAGTTTGCCTGGGATTTAAACATGAATGGCTTATTTAATGTTTTGGATCTTGCCAAAGAGGGCCATATCAAGAAGGTTTACTGGCCGAGCTCCATTGCAGTTTTTGGTCCAAATACACCCAAGCAAAATACTCCCCAGTTTACGGTTATGGAGCCCAGTACCGTTTATGGAATAAGTAAACAAAGTGGCGAAAGGTGGTGCGAATATTATTTTAAAAAATTTGGGGTTGATGTAAGGAGCTTAAGATATCCCGGATTAATTGGCTATAAATCTGCTCCAGGAGGTGGAACTACCGATTATGCCGTACATATTTTTCATGAAGCCCTTAAATTGAAACGATACGAGTGTTTTTTGAGTGAAAACACGCGTTTGCCCATGATGTATATGCCGGATGCAATTGAAGCTACAATTGGAATTATGGAGGCCCCCGCAGATCAAATAAAGATTCGTTCGAGTTACAATGTTTCGGGTATGGATTTTACTCCACAGGAATTGGCTAGCGAAATAGAGAAGTTAATTCCTGGATTTACCATCACGTATAAACCCGATTCTCGTCAGCAAATAGCAGACAGTTGGCCACAAAGTATTAATGATGCTGAGGCCAGAGCCCATTGGGGCTGGAAGCCAAAATTTAGCACCTTTTCTATGGTTAACGACATGATTAAAAACCTCAGGTAGGATAGGCTATCGGCAGGTAATTTCTTTAAACGAATTGAATAAAAATTTTCTGGGAAAAATAAATAGGGCATTTATGAATATTTATTTCGTTTTTTCCGATTTGTTTTTTAGTTTAGAGGGGCCAACCCCTATGTTTTAATCAAATCTTAATTTATATTTATCCTGAAGTTTAAAATGTATAATTCCTTTATAAATACCACAAAAAATTTTGTTTTTAATAGCAAAACAGTGAGTCCCCAGTGTAAATGGGTAGCAGTAATTCCGGAAATCAATTATTGAAACTGTTTAAAAACCTTTAAATAATTAATCGAATGAAATTGGCGAATAGTATTTTAATTTTTAAAAAAGGTCTAATTTGTGAAACATTATTTACGAATGAGAGTAAAAACAACCAGTTTGTTAGAAGTATATTAATGAGTAAATATTTTATTATCGCTTTGTTGGTGATTGGAAAGTTCAGTCTAGCTCAGTCTTTTGAGATTGTTGGTAATGATACAATTAACTACGTAGACAACAATAATCTGCGACAGGGTTTTTGGGTAATATTAAATAAGGTAAAAAAACTTCCAGGATATAAGGAAGACCAAAAAGTAGAAGAGGGCTCATTTAAAGATTCTCAGCGATTTGGTTTATGGAAACAGTTTTTTCCATCCGGTAAATTAAAAAATGAAATTACTTATGCCAATAATCGTCCGAGTGGCTATGCGAAAATGTATTTTGAAAATGGGAATATAATGGAAGAGGGTGTATGGGAGAACAACCGTTGGGTTGGTACCTATAAGCAATACTACGAATCCGGAAAAGTATATTACGATTGGAATTATAATAATCAAGGAAAAAGAGAAGGTGACCAAAAGTATTATCACGAGAATGGTAAAGTTATGATTGAAGGAAATTGGCAAGACGGAAAAGAAAACGGAACCATTAAAGAATATTACGATAATGGAGCCTTAAAAGCCGAAAAAGTATTTAACGGAGGATCCATTGATTTGGCCGCATCTAAAGAATACTCAGACAAAGGTACTCATGAAGCTCATGGCCATCCTAAAGAAGATCATAAAGCTGTTTCAGACATTAAAAAAGAGCCAGCTAAAGCCGAAGTTGCAAAGAACTCAGAAGAATCAAAGACCACTTCTGACAATACGAAAAAGGTGTCGTCAAATTTAGGAGTTGGCATTGTTGCCGATGGGTATAATAAATTATATAATTCTAAAAAATTAGTGGATAAAGAAGGGATTTTTAAAGAAGGTAAATTATGGGATGGAAAACAATACGAGTATAACGGCGTGGAGATTTCTAAAATAAAAGTTTACAAATCAGGTAAACTGGATAACGTAATTTCTGATAAAGCCCAAATAGAAAAAGAGATTAAGAAATAGCATTTTTCTTAAAACTTAAAAGCCATCATTTGTAAAAATGATGGCTTTTTTCGTTTAAAAAATCTTTAGTTTTTAGATAAACATAGGAGTTATTCATTTTATTAAATAACTTTATTAGAATGTTTAATACTAAGTTAGCGGTTTTACTTCTACTATTAGGTGTCTTCGTGTTTAATAACCTAAAAGCTCAGCTTGTATTAAATGAAGTTTCACAGGGCACAGCTGCTAAAGAATACGCCGAGTTTGTTGTAACGGGTCAGTTTAATTGTAATCCTAACTTAAATTGCCTAGACCTTAGGGGTTGGTATTTGGACGATAACAACGGTGAGCATGCCGTGGGAACGGGAACTGGTATTGCAGCAGGTACTTTTATTTTAACACAAAATCCGTTTTGGTCATGTATTCCATTTGGAACTCTAATTTTAATCTATAATGCAGCAGATCCTCCGGCTAATCTACCAGCAACTATAGATACTTCTATGGCCGATGGTAATTGCAGATTAATTTTTCCGGTTAATGCGGGAGGCGGAGGCATCAGTGGAATATGTAATTTTATTGTTAATCATTCAACATTACCTACTTCTACCAATGATGCTAATACTTATCCCTCCTCGGGCTTTAATTCTTGTCCTGTTAATCCGGATTGGTCTAATGTAGCGATGGCAAATAGCGGAGACTCCTTTCATACTGTAAATCCCTCGGGTAATATTGTGCATTCGGTTAGCTGGGGAAATAATTCGTTAAATACTAATATTTATTTTACCGGATCTGCAACCGGACTGGTTTTTAATATGGAAAATACAGTAGATAATAATCCATTTAATCAGGCTAATTGGACTAGCAACCCCATTGCAGGAAAGGAAACCCCCGGAGCTCCAAATAATAGTGCAAATGCAGCTTGGTTAAATTACCTAAGTAATAGTTGTAATAACAGATTTGCCTTTAATGCAAGCATATTGGCAAGTGCCCCCTCATGTGGCCTATGTAATGGAACGCTTACATCAATAGCCAGTAATGGTTTTCAACCCTACACCTTAACAGTTAATGGCATTAACCAATCTAATTTAAATCTTGCTAATTTATGTGCAGGTAACTATTTAATCTCCGTAACCGACTCTATTGGTTGTAATATAGACACCAGCATTGTTTTTACTTCATCTGGATCAATTACGATTAATGCAAGTATAAATGATTCTGTTTTATGTGAAGGAGATACTGCAATAATAAGCCTTTCTGGAGCAAGTGCTTATACCTGGAATCCGTTGGTCGGTATAAATTCAATTAGTGATTCTGTTTTTCAGGTGGTTCCAACCGTTAACATTGTTTATACTTTTATTGCCGGAACGTCGTTGTGTGGAGATACCGTGAATGTAAATATAACGGTTAACCAATTACCCCCAGTGGATGCAGGACCGCTTTTAAATATATGTTCAGACCAATCTGGGATATTTAATGCCAGCGGAGCAAATTCTTACAGCTGGTATCCATCTGCAGGCCTAAGCTTAACTACCATCCCAAATCCTCAGGTTAATGTTTCTGTAAGCACACTATATACAGTGATTGGAGAATTAAATGGCTGCTTTAATTCTGATACTGTTGGGGTATATACCACAATAGTGCCGGTGCTATTAACAACTAACGATACAAGCATTTGTGAAAATACAACACTTAATTTAAGCGTTTCTGGCGCTGGCTCTTATTCTTGGTTGCCTGTGGGTAATTTTGGTGGCTCTACCACCGCGCAAATCAACATAACTCCTTTACAATCCCAAATATACAGTGTTGTTGGGTTTAATGGTTTGTGTAAGGACACATCTTTTGTATATGTAACACTTAATCAAAATCCGGTTGCATCCATAATTGCACCCGCCGCATGTTTTGGCGATTCTTCTTATTTTTCAAGCACATCTACAGGTTCGGGACTTAATTTTGAGTGGAGTATTAATAATTCTGTGGTGGGCAATTCATCGGTGGCTCATGCATTATTATCAAATTGTGGATTATTTCCTTTAAAGTTAAATATTTCGGATGTAAATGGATGTAAGGATTCTTCTGTAATAAACTATAAAGTTAACTGTTTGCCAATAGCCGATTATAGCGCTTCCGATACTGTATCATGCAGTAATAAGTCGATACAGTTCATAAATTTAAGCAGTTCAACTTCAGGTGATACTTTAATCTACAGCTGGAACTTTGGAAATTCAGCAACTTCAAATTTGTTTAATCCGGTTGCATCTTATAATTCATCAGGTAACTATAGCGTTTCGCTCATCATTCAAACTCAATTTGGTTGCGGTGATACAATCGTTAAGAATATCACTATAAATGCAGCACCTCAAATTTCTATACTTGGAGATACTGTATGCAAGGGGGATTTTAATACCATACAGGTAAATGCATCAAATTATAATAATAATTCTAACTGGACATGGAATCTGGGTAATGGAATAATTTTAAATGATACAACTCAAATTGTTTATACCTATATAACAGCGCAGGATTATGTGGTAAGCTTAATTATTGAAAACCCCGGTGGTTGTAGCGATACTGCCGTTACTTATGCCAGTTTAGTAGAATTACCCAAGTTAGATTTTATTGCACAGGATATCTGTTTAGGACAGACTAAAAACTTTAGTGTTAATAATCCCAGCTCAAACACTCAATATGCATGGGATCTCAATAATGACGGCATATTTGAACTATCAGGAGTGCAGGCCTTAAATCAGTATACCGATACCGGCTTAGTTGTTGTTGCTTTAAACGGTATAAACAGCACCGGTTGTTCAGATACTGTTATTCGTTCGTTTGCGGTACATCCTCAGCCAGTTCCATTAGTTGCGCCTGCGCTTACCGAGGTTTGTTATCCTGATTGTATAACCTTGCAAGGAGATAATACATTACTTAATTTATGGCACGTTAACAATACCGTAAAATCGGGAGATCAAACCACCTGGTGCCTTAATGAGGGAGCCTATGATGTTGAGTTGATTGTAGAAAATAATTTTGGATGTAGAGATAGTGTTTTATTACTGAATTTTTTGACAATAAACCCAAAGCCAGATGCAACTTATTCTGCTGATCCAACAGAATCAGAATTATTAAATGCTAACCCATCTTTTAATGTTTTAAATCCACAGACTGGAAATTACTACTTTAACTTTGGAGATTCAACTTTTTTAGATGGTCCAAATCTTTATGTGGCTTCTCATCAATACCAGGATACGGGCACATTTAATACTACGCTTGTCGTAATTTCGGATCAGGGATGCTCGGATACCGCTGAGCTAAAGATTATAGTTAAACCGGATTTTGTAATTTATATTCCAAATGCTTTTACTCCCAACAGTGATAAATTTAATGATGAATTTAAAGTGATTGCTAACGGAACAATTTCTGAGGGTTTTGTTTTTAGAGTTTTTGATCGTTGGGGTTATTTGATGTTTGAAACTACCGATATTACTAAAGGCTGGGATGGTAATTACCAAAATGAAAAATGTCCGATTGATATTTATGCATATACCGTTACTGTTTTAGATTATCGCAAGCGAACACACGATTATGCCGGAACTATTTCACTTATCAGGTAATAGAATTTACCACTTAATGGCCTTTTTTCCTTTTGATAAAAGATAATGATTGGTTTTGCTAAAGGGCTTTGATCCAAAGAATCCACGATAAGCAGAAAGTGGAGAAGGGTGAACGGAAGTTAAAATTAAATTTTCCTTCGCATTAACACTTTTTGCTTTTTCAATAGCTTTAGAACCCCATAATATATATACAATTTCTTTCTTCTTTATACTTAATATTTCAATAACAGCATCGGTAAATATTTCCCAGCCTTTGTTAGCATGGCTTGCCGGTAGCCCTTCTTTAACTGTTAATATGCTATTTAATAAGAGTACTCCCTGCTCTGCCCAATGTTCCAAACTACCGTTTTGCGGGTAGGGTTTGCCGGTATCTAATTCAAGTTCCTTAAATATATTAATCAAACTTTTTGGAAATGGTTTTACATTTTTATCTACCGAAAAACTTAATCCATGCGCATGTCCGCGAGTAGGATAGGGGTCTTGTCCTAAAATAACCACTTTTACATTTTCAAACGGACAATCGTTAAAGGCCCTGAATATTTGTGAAGCATCGGGGAACACAGCATCTTTATTCTCCCTATATTCTTTCTGTATAAAACTTCTTAGGCTTTTAAAATATGCCTTTTCAAACTCCTCCTTTAAGATTTCATTCCAGCAATGATTAATTATTATATCCATCCTATTATGTTATCGGTTTAAAAATAAGTTTAATATAGCTAATTAATGGAAGTAGTTGTTTACGAATTACAATTCAGCCCATCATTTCTACAGTTCATATAGAAAGTGCATTATTTTCTCATTATAGTTATATACTATTGTCTTAAATTTAAAAAACATGATAAAATATATAGTTTTAACAGCAATTGGGGCTATGCTAAACTTTACAGCGATAGCACAAACTCAAACCATCCGGGGGGTAGTTAGCGACAAGCAAGCGCAAGTTACGTTACCAGGAGTAAATGTTATATTAATTAATTCAGATCCGGTTAAAGCAGCAATAACCGATGTTGATGGTAAATTTAAATTAACAGAGGTTAAACCCGGAAGGTATGATGTAAAAGTAAGTTTTGTAGGATATAAAGAATTGGTATTGCCCAATATTGAAATTAATACCGGTAAAGAGACGGTTCTGGAAATTGGGTTGGAGGAAAGTGTTAGTTCGCTAAGTGAAGTAGTAATTACTAGCACTAAGAAAAATGAAACCATTAACGAGATGACAACTGTAAGTGCTCGTTCTTTTTCTATGGAAGAGGTAAACAGATACGCGGGGGGCAGATCAGATCCATCAAGGTTGGCTGCTAATTTTGCGGGCGTTAGTTCGCCGGATGATTCCCGAAATGATATCGTAATCAGAGGAAACTCACCAACGGGTGTTCTTTGGAGAATAGAAGGTTTAAATATACCTAACCCTAATCACTTTTCAACTATCGGAACTACAGGTGGCCCCGTTAGTGCCATTAATACTAACGTTATAAAAAATTCAGATTTTTTTACTTCAGCATTTCCATCCGAATATGGAAACGCTAATGCCGGTGTATTTGATTTAGGTTTTAGAACGGGTAATGCTGAAAAAAGAGAACACACTTTTCAAATTGGGGCACTAACGGGTTTAGAGGCGATGACGGAAGGACCCATTAATAAAGAGAAGGGCTCATCTTATCTAATTGCCTATCGCCATGCATTTACAGGGGTTGCTCAGGCAATTGGAATACCTATTGGAACTACGGCTAATCCTCTTTATAAAGATCTTTCTTTTAAAGTTAACTCGGGGTATGGTAAGTTTGGTAAGTTTACCTTGTTTGGTCTTGCAGCTAACAGTCATATCGATTTCTTACATAATAAAATTGATAGTACTGATTTATTTGCTAACCCAGCTAAGGATAGTTATTTTACAAGCGAAATAGCCTTAATAGGTTTAAAACATTTCTTAAGGTTTAACGATAAAACATTTCTAAATACCATTTTAGGAGGTACTTATAATGGATCTAATTATTTACAAGACGACATAAATAGACCAAATTCTGAATATATTACCAGAGAAGTTGAAAATAAAACCAAACAAACAAATTATAGTTTAAATACATCCATTAACTATAAACATAATGCTAAATTGTTTATTAAATCCGGAATAATTGCCGAAGCAAAAGGTTTATTATTAGACGCAAGAATATTAAAGACCGATAATACCTGGAATCATTATTGGGATTTTAATGATGTTACTTTCTTATTACAAGGATATGTTCAGTCTAAATACAGATTTACTAATCGTTTAACTTTAAATGCCGGAATACATACTCAATATTTAACTTTAAACGGGTCCATTGCGGTTGAACCTCGTATTGGAATAAAAGCAGATATAACAGAAAAAAGTTCTCTTAACTTTGGATATGGAATGCATAGTCAAATGCAACCAACCGATGTTTATTTTTATCGTTCTTTAAATGCAGACGGTACATATTCTCAAACCAATAAGGAGTTAGGATTCACAAATAGCCAGCATTTTGTAATTGGTTACGATATCTTGCCTTTTAAAGACTGGAGAGTTAAAACAGAAATCTATTATCAGTTGTTATCTAATGTGCCGGTTACAAGTTATCCCAGTAGTTATTCTATGTTAAATGCTGGAGCTAGTTTTCAGCCTAATATGCAAGCAAACCTGGTTAATAATGGGGAGGGTAGAAATTATGGAGCCGAGTTAACCATCGAGAAATTCTTTAGCAATAATTATTATGTGCTAATAACCGGTACTGTTTATGAATCTAAATATAAGGGTAGCGACAACATAGAACATTATACAGCATTTAATGGTAAGTATGTTTACAATTTGTTGGCTGGTAAAGATTTTAAAGTTGGAAAAGAGAAACGTAATACCATTAACTTTGGAATAAAATACACAGGATCGGGTGGTAGATTCTATACACCTGTAGATTTAAAGGCGTCCCAAATTGTTGGTGAACAGGTACTTTTGGGAGATCAATATGCCTTTAGTGAAAGAAATCCGGACTTTATGCGTTTAGATATCAAAGCAGGATTTACTTTAAATAGTAGTAAAAGGAAAATAGCTCAATCGTGGTCAATAGATATACAAAATGTTACCAATCATAAAAATGTGTTTGCAGAAAGATACAATCCAATTACTAACCAAGTAAATACAGCGTATCAGATTGGTTTTTTCCCAAACTTTGTATATAAGATACAATTTTAGAAAATACTAAACCTATTGAATGGATCTAATAATTTTGGGATAGTACAATATAAATATATCTTTATATGATGAGGTGGAAAAAAATTGGTTTAATGGCTTCGGTCGGGATACTAATCTCGATTATAATTGATGTTGCTTTACCTTTTGAACACCCCAATCATAGCAGATTATATGATTATATTTTAAGTGCAATTCTTTCAATATCTATCTGGGAAGGAAATCTTTTTATTGACAGAATATTTAATAAGAGATATTCATGGATACACCATACTTTTAGAAGAACTGTTTTACAATTACCGGCAAGTGTATTTTATAGTATTTTACTAATTTATATTGGCATGTGGGTTTATAACAAATACGTTTGTATTCTACCTACAAGTATGGCCAACACGTTATTTCTTATTGCTACTATAATTGGGACTCTTTTTTCAATTATCTTGTTGGCTATAGAGATAAGTATAACCTTTCTAAAACAATGGAAGAACTCCACTCTGGAGATGGAAAAATATAAGGCAGAAAGTTTGCAGGCACAACTCCAGAACTTGAAAAGTCAAGTTAATCCTCACTTTCTGTTTAATAACTTAAGTGTTCTATCCTCATTGGTATATAAAGACCAGGATAAGGCAGTTAGTTTCATCTCTCAACTCTCTAAAGTGTATAGATATATATTAGAAAATAATAAACAGGAATTAATTACTTTAGAAAACGAACTATCGTTTATTAATTCCTATATTTTTCTACTTAAAATTAGATTTGAAGATTCTATTCAGATTAACATTAATGTTGATGAAAAATTCTTAAACAAATTAATTCCGCCATTATCTCTTCAAATTTTATTGGAAAATACAATTAAACACAATGAAGCTTCTGAAGATAGTCCTTTAGTTGTTATGATGTTTGTCGAAGCTAATTATTTGGTGGTTTCTAACAATAAGCAATTACGATATACTCAGGAAAAAACTTCAGGAAAAGGTTTAGAAAATATTAAAATGCGTTATTCCTACTTTACTAATGAAAGTGTGGAGATATCTAATGATGAAAAAATGTTTATAGTTAAAATTCCCTTACTATTGTTAAATGAAGGTTATAATAATTGAAGATGAGAAGCTAAACGCTGAGCATTTAATTAATATGCTTAAACGTATAAACGATAAAGTTGAAATAGTAGCTTGTTTAGAAAGTGTTAAAAAAAGCATCGATTTGTTTAACAACAAGCCAAAGGCCGATTTAATATTTATGGACATATATCTTGCCGATGGTTTAAGTTTCGAAATTCTTAATTCCATTAGCATTGAAATTCCAATTATTTTTACTACAGCCTATAACGAATATGCTCTAAAAGCCTTTAAATATAACAGTGTTGATTATTTATTAAAACCAGTAGATATAAACGAACTAACTAATGCTATTGATAAGTTAAATCGTTTGCAATCAAGATTAAATCAGTTTACTATCGAGAATATTTTTGATGCCTTTAATAAGGAGTATAAAAAACGATTCTTGGTTAAGTCTGGGGAGCATATTCAATCGATAAAAGTCGAAGAGATTAATAATTTTTTTTCAGAGGAAGGTTATACGTTTGTAAACTATATTCAAAATAAAAAATACATTATCGACTATACCCTTGATCAGCTAGAGGAACTACTTGACCCCAACCTATTCTTTCGTTTAAATCGACAGAGCATCGTTAATATTAATTCAATAAATAAAATTTCTACTTATTTAAACAGCCGCTTAAAAATTAGCGCGCAAAATCTCCCCGAAGATTATTCTATTATAAGCAGAGAGCGAGTAGTAGCGTTTAAAAGTTGGCTAGATAAATAAACGATTTATTAGGTATTTAGTTCAGTACTTTTTAATTTAGATCAATTAAAATCGAACGGCAATACTTGCCATAAAGTTTCGGCCGGCTTGAGGATAATAAAAATTTTCGGTTGTTTTGGAACCGCCCCAAACATAACTGAAGGTATATCCGTTATTCTCATATAATTCATTCAAGAAATTAGCGGCAAGTAAACCAATTCTAATCTCTTTAAATAAGGTTGTGTTTATTTTATAGTCAATTCTTAAATCATTTACAAAGAAAGGATTGATAATTCTATCGTTGTTAGAGGTGTTGTCAAGGTATTGTTTACCAACATATTTGGAGATGATATTAATATCCAAATTCTTTAAAGGGCTTAACGTGAATATAGACGAGGCGATAACAGAAGGCGAGAAAGCAATATCAGTTAACGTATATATAACAGAGTCTTGTGTGAAGGTGTCGTAATTATCATAATATTCTATATAGTTTTTAACTTTATTCTCGCTTAAAGTTAGGTTCCCATTCCAGCGGATCAATTTGTGTAGTAAAGCGCCTGCCTCAATTTCTATGCCTCTTCTGTAACTTTGTGCTACATTGGTTCTAGTGTATGATCCTACATCATTAATTTTTCCGGTTAATACCAATTGGTTTTTGTAAATCATATTATATAAATTAAAACCAAAGGCAAATTTATTGGTGTTTATTTTATAACCTGCTTCTATGTCTTGTAAATTCTCGGGTTTAGGCCTGCTATTCGGGCTGCTGTTCGTGAAATCGTCACGGTTAGGCTCCTTATTAGCAACTGAGTATGATACGTATGCTTGTTGGTTCTCTTTTATAGCATATGTTAAACCTGCTTTTGGATTGATGAAGTTTAGATTTACGGACTGCTCTATATTATTAAGATTTCGATCGTAACCCATAAAAGCATAACTAATATTTCTGTATTGTATATCCCCAAATACAAATAGTTTGTTGTTTAACTGATAGTTTGCTTTTAAGTATGTATTCATATCATTTTTAAAAGCACTATCGCGGTAATACTTCTGACGAATATTGCTGTTTGAGGCGAAACGTGCCCAGATAACTTCTCCAAAATGAGCACCGATGTATTGATTATAACCACCACCCCAGATAACGTTTAATTTGTTGTTGTCTGAATTATAGTTTAAACTCCATATTCCGCCATAAAAATCGTTATCCAGCCAGCGTCTTCTTATTAAGTCGGAGTTTCTTATTGTATCGCTGCCAACGATTACCGAACTTATTTTGTAGTTCGCTAAATCATCTTCCTCACGGTATTCCTCATAATACCCCTTCCCTTTTGTGTAATGTAAAGCAGTATTAAGGGTTATGTTCTTGGTAACCTCGTAGTTGTAATGTAATTGATAATGGTCTTGCCAGTAATTATCGGTTTGATCGGCATAGCTAAATAAATTTGCTCTTCGATTTATGCTCAGCATAGTATCTCTTAGTCCATTCCAGGCCTGATACGTTTTTTCTTTGCCTCCAAAAGTGGTTAATTTTAATGAGCTTTTCTTGCCATAGTAGCTTCCGCTTAAATAGTAAGATTTTAAATCACTCCATCCCGGTTGAACATAACCGTCTGATGAAATGCGAGAAAGTCTTCCTTCAAAATTAAACTTGTTATTTATGAGGCCCGATCCAATATTTACAGTATTCTTTAAGGTATTAAATGAACCAAATGAGTTTGCAATTTCGGCATAGGCCTCTTTATTTAAGGTTGTAGTTTGAATATTAATACTTGCTCCAAATGCACCTGCTCCATTTGTAGAAGTCCCTGCCCCTCTTTGAATTTGGATACTATTTATACTTGAGGCAAAGTCGGGCATGTTTACCCAAAACACCCCCTGCGATTCTGCATCATTTAAAGGTATACCATTTACCGTAACGTTTATGCGAGTTGCATCGGTGCCTCTTACCTTAATACCAGTATACCCAACGCCGTTTCCTGCATCGCTAGTAACTACTGTAGAAGGGGTTGAGTTAAGTAAGAAGGGCAGATCATGTCCTAAGTTTCGTTTAACTAATTCTTCCTTATCTATATTAGTGAAGGCAAACGGTGTTTTATCTCCAACCCGTAATGCGCTTACAATAACTTCGTCGGCCATAAACTCAGATGGTTCCAGCATAATATCGATTTCCGAATCATTATTAATATTAATTTCCTTTGTCTGGGTTTTAAACCCTATAAATGAAACTTTTAATATATAGGATCCGGGTTTTAAATTTTTAAACTTGTAATTTCCTTCCAAATCGCTTGCAATAGATTTTAATAAACCTTCAATTACAACGTTAGCATTCGGCAGCGTGCTCTGGTCTTGTGCGTTTTTAATTCTACCTTTTAATGTAAATTGTCCAAAAACAGAAATAGAGAACACCAAGGATGCAAACAGAAATAATATTTTTTTCATTTCCTCTAATTTTATAATTATAAGAGATAAAAGGAGTAAAAATCTCTTTTTACTATTTTAATCGTTAACCTAATTCCCTTCGCCGGCATTACCCGTTTCAGGTTCAATGGGTATAATCTCAGCCCTTATATTTAAGGCACCCCTTTTAGACGAAGCAAAATTATAAATAATTACTTAACCTCGTTTAAAAGTGTTATCAACTTGTTACTTATTTTAGATAAGTTGCTGTAAATTATTTAATTGATTTTATTCTGAAGCTGTAAATTTGGGCAAGAATTACAATAATATATGGAACAATTAATCGAATGTGTGCCTAATTTTTCTGAGGGTCGTAACGCCAATATCATAAAACAAATTACCGATCAAATAGAATCTGTTGAAGGTGTTAAATTATTAAATGTAGACCCGGGTAAGGCTACAAACAGAACCGTTGTTACTTTTGTAGGCATGCCAGATGCTGTTGTGGAGGCTGCTTACAGGGCAATTAAAACGGCAGGTGAGTTAATTGATATGAGTAATCATAAGGGTGAACATCCTCGTATGGGCGCAACCGACGTATGTCCGTTTATTCCCATAGCTAATATTAGCATGGAAGAAACGGCTAAGTATGCGCAGAAGTTAGCTAAGCGAGTAGGTGAAGAGTTAAAGATTCCTGCTTATTTATACGAAGAGGCACAGTCAAATCCAGCGCGTAAAAATTTATCCGTAATTAGAGCGGGTGAATACGAAGGCTTCTTTAAGAAAATAAAACAACCGGAATGGAAACCCGATTTCGGACCGAATGAGTTTGATGCTAAACGTGGTGCGACCGTTATTGGTGCTCGTGATTTTTTAATTGCGTATAATGTTAATTTAAATACTACTTCGGTAAGAAGAGCCAATAGCGTGGCGTTTGATGTGAGAGAAGCCGGACGAGTAAAGCGTGAAGGTAATCCGATTACTGGCCCTGTGGTTAAAGATGCTAATGGAAATCCGGTATCTATACCGGGCACTTTAAAAAGTGTAAAAGCCATTGGTTGGTTTATTGAAGAGTATGGTATTGCGCAAATCTCTATGAACCTGACAAACATTCGCGTTACTTCTATGCATGCTGCTTTTGATGAAGTGTGTAAAAAAGCTACTGAGCGTGGCTTGCGCGTAACCGGTAGTGAATTGGTAGGATTGGTTCCTTTAAGCGCCATGGTAGAAGCGGGTAAATATTTCCTTCGTAAGCAGAAACGTTCAACAGGTGTATCGGAAAAAGAGTTAATTAAAATTGCGATTAAATCTCTTGGTCTAGATGAGCTTGGGCCATTTAAACCGGAGGAAAGAATAATTGAATATTTACTGCGCGATGCTTCTAAAGCAAAATTGGTAAATATGAAATTAAACGATTTTGCTGATGAAACAGCGAGTGAAAGTCCTGCCCCTGGCGGAGGTTCTATTTCTGCATATGTTGGGGCTTTAGGAGTTTCGTTGGGAACTATGGTGGCTAATTTATCTTCGCATAAACCAGGTTGGGACGACAGATGGGAAGAGTTCAGTAATTGGGCAGATAAAGGTCAGCAAATGAAAAATGAATTGGTGCGTTTAGTAGATGAGGATACCCATGCTTTTAATAAAATTATGGAAGCGTTTGCATTACCTAAGTCAACTGATGAAGAAAAAACAGCACGTACTATCGCAATACAGGCTGCTACCCAATACGCTATTGAGGTACCTTTAAAGGTAATGAAGGTAAGTTGCCAAACGTTAGAGGTGCTGGAAGCAATGGTAAATAACGGAAACCCGAATAGTATTACGGATGCCGGCGTTGGCGCCCTTTGTGCGTTAACAGCCGTTAAAGGTGCGTTTATGAATGTAAAGATTAATGCGGGTTCTTTTAGCGATAAGGAATTTGTAAAGAATGTGATTGGGGAAGGAGACAGAATTTTATCGGATACAATTTCAAAAGTTAATGCGCTTGAAGCAATTGTTAACGAAAAAATTGCTGTGAGTATTTAGTAATAGGCTTCGACAAGCTCAGCCTGACAGTTGTTGCCAACCTGAGTTTGTCGAAGGGCATACAAAAGCAATATAAAAATGTTTGCTCCATTTAAAAAAGGTAAAATTTATTATAAGTCTACCGGAAAGGGCAGAGCAGTAATTTTGCTGCATGGCTTTATGGAATCCTCCGAAATGTGGAACAAGCAAATCGATTTTCTTAAGAAGAGTAATAAGGTTATTTGTATAGATCTTCCGGGACATGGCAATAGCGATTGTTTTGGCTATATGCATACTATGGAATTTATGGCCGAAGCAGTGGAGGCGGTGATTAAAAAACTAAGATTACGTAAAGTGATTTTAGTAGGCCACTCCATGGGGGGCTATGTGTCCTTGGCACTTGCCAAAAGAAATCCAAAAATTTTAAAAGGAATCTGCTTGTTTCATTCTACTGCCGCTGCAGATAGCGATGAGCGAAGGAAGTTAAGGAATCGTGCTATTGAAGTCGTAAAGCGTAATAAGCGTATGTTTATAAACGAAGCAATCCCAACCTTATATGCACCTGATTTTAGAAACCATCATAAGGAAGATATTAAACATTCCAAAGAAATGGCCTTAGAGACCTCTACTCAGGGAATTATTGCTGCTATAGAAGGAATGAAGCAGAGGTCTTCTTCGGAAGAATTTATTAAGAAAACAGATATTCCGCTGGCATTTATTATGGGAAAGAAGGATGCCGGAATTCCGTTCGAAAATGTTTTAAAACAGGCAAAATCGGCTAAACGTTCGTATTCGCTTGTGTTGGATGAAGTGGCTCATATGGGGTTTGTAGAAGAGCCCGAGGCTTGTAATAAGTTTATTTATAAGTTTATTAAACTTTGTTTGTAATACTTGGATAAGGAAAAACTGTCAGAAAAATTAGGGATTAACGTATTGCAGATTAAACCTGTAAGTGGTGGCGATATGAATAAATCATATTGTATAGTATCAGATCGAGAAAAGTATTTTATAAAATTAAATTTCTCCAAAAATTATCCCGGACTTTTTAAAGCCGAATCACTTGGTTTAAAAAAACTAAGTGTATCCAATTATTTAGGGATTCCAACTGTTCTAAAAACTGGCGAAATTGGTGATCAGCAATATCTTTTAATGGAATGGATCTATACGGAGTTGAACCCCAAACTTTATTCCAATGAATTGCTGGCAAGGGGATTGGCCGCTATTCATCAAACACACCAGGAAAATTTTGGTTTTGAAAGTGATAACTATATTGGAACATTGAAGCAATTTAATAATGTTCATAAATCTTGGGCCGATTTTTATTATACCGAGCGTTTATACCCACTTTTAAGAATAATGGTTGATAAGTATAATTTAGAACCATCTTGTTTCGGTATGCTGGAAAAATTGCATAAAAAACTAAATGTTTTATTCCCAATAGAGCAACCCTCCTTGTTACATGGAGATCTTTGGTGCGGTAATGTAATGGGTGGTAAAGGAGGAAAGCCCCACATTTATGACCCGGCAGTTTATTTCGGTCATCGCGAAATGGATTTAGGAATGATGAAGCTTTTTGGAGGATTTGACAATGATGTTTTTGAAATTTACAACGAATTATTCCCTCTGGAAAATGAGTGGCAATTTAGAATTCAACTCACACAACTATATCCAATAATGGTTCATGCGGTTTTGTTCGGAGGGATTTATGTGAAGGAAGTTCTTAACACACTTACTTTGTTTGGCAAATAGAAGGTTTGCGATTTTTTTGTATATTTAATGCTAGTGCATCATATACTTCAATGAAGATTTTTTTTAAAATTTTATTAGTTTTTATTTCCAGCATAAACATCATACTGGCTCAGGACGATGATTCTAGCCCTTATGTAAAAGGCTCTGTTAAACTTGGTCTAGATTTAAAAAATGCCGGACCTAACATTGAGATTAAGGCAACCCAAATAATAAGAAGAATTGGTAAGAAGGCACTGGAAGAAGTTGATTATATAACAACCAAAACAGATAAGAAAGGTCAGTATGAATTTAAAATTGAATACGGAAAAGAATACAGGGTTTATTGTTACAAGCAAAATTACATTCCGGTCTTTTATGATATCATTACAACTGTACCCTCGAATTTTAAAGAACCTACTTTCGGTCCGGGCACTGGGGCCGAATCCATCATGTTAACAGAAAAGGAATTAGAATCTACTCCTTTAAATGCTGAGTATGTTAAGTTATACCCATTTACAGTTATTATTCTAAACACAAAGGACCTTGATTTTAAGGATGATCAGCTTTATATTGATCAATACAAAAGTGGAAAGTATAAAGATAGAGAATGGGAAAATGAAGAGAAGAGGATGGCTTTAGTTAAAAAAGAGGAAGAGCAAAAGCAGAAAGTATTAAAAGATGTCGAAAGAAAAAACAGAAAACATGCTATTTCAGCAAAGCTTACATTAAAAGGTAATGCAGCTCTTTCAAAAACAAAAGTTTTTTTATTTAAAGAAAATCCTTCATTAAATCCGTCGGCACAGCCTATAGAAACCGCCGTGACCAATGCTTTTGGTAAATTTACATTTACCCAGCTACAAGAGGATCAAAATTATTTTGTAGGTATTGAAGGTGTTGATGAAACTTTGGCGCCTAATGTTAAAATAAATAACAAACATGGTCATACCGCTTTATCTCAGGATTCGCCAACTGTTGTTTCGTTACCCAATGGCAAGTTGGGAGTAATCAGTTTTACTGCTTCTAAAGAGTTCTTAAGCAATTTTGAGGTTTTAAGCAAAACCATATTAGTGGCCGGAAATGTTTTATTGGGCGATAAAGATAAATTACCGCTTCACGATGTGAAATTATTGCTGAAGGATGCAACTGATAAAATTATTCAAACTACCCGAACTAATACTTTGGGAGGCTTTGCGTTTTCAAATGTAGATCCTGATCAAAAGTACAGTATTGATGTTGAGCATAATTCGCCCTCTCAAATTGCAAACAAGCGAGTTAGTATCGTTAATAAAGCTGGTCAGGAAGTATTTTCATCCTTAGCAGATGCAAATGGTAAATTTAAATTTGAGATTTTAACCGAAGATAAATTTCAATTGCAATTATTGGAAACAGACGACACCGAATTAAACATAAGTTTAAAAGGAAAAATTTATACCAACTTAAAGGATAAAACCCCTCTTAAAAATAGTAAGATTTATTTGTCAAGTCAAGTGGGTAAGTCTTTGGTAAATGTTACAACAGATGAAAATGGTAATTTTTCTTTCGATAACATCTCCGCCGATATCGCCTATTTGATAAACCTGGATGAGAATGATCCCAATCTTAAAACAGTTACTAAGGTTTACCTCGAAAATGAGGATGGAAGCTGGATTAGGGAAATAACAAAGGATAATTTAAATAAATTTACTTTTCAACTTATAAGTTCAGAAGTAAACAAACTTCATCATATCGAAATCATGGATCCTTGGTTAGATATAATTAAAAATAGATCTACCGCAACTTCAATTGCAGAACCAATTTATTTTAAGGCAGGTGATGATCGCATATTAAACGAAGCAGCAACCGTTTTGGATAAAGTTGCACTAATTATGAGGGCAAAAATATCATTAAAGATTGAAGTAGAGTCTCATACTGATGCAACCGGTTCCGATACTTTTAATATGGAGCTCTCCAGAAAACGGGCAAAATCCGCTGTTGATTATTTAGTTAGCAAAGGCGTAAATCCTAATAATTTAAAAGAAATTGGCTATGGCGAAACAAAACTAAAGAATAATTGCGGTAATAATGTAAAGTGCTCGGAGGCTGAGCATACTCAGAATCGTAGAATTGAATTTAAAATCTTATCTCAATAGCTTTATGTGGGATAATATGGGGTTAGGCAAAAAACCTATAGTGCTTCATTTTGCATCGTGGTACCCAACAAAAGAAAAACCAATGTTGGGTATTTTCATAAGAAAACATATTATTTTACTTCAAGAGGACTTAAAACAAGGGGTTATTTATTTTAATATAAGCGCGCAATTTAAAGAGGGTTTGAAAATTGTCTTAAATGATGAAGATAATTTAAACGAAATCGAAATTCGAATAAAAAAGAACTCTTTTTTTAAATTAATTTTTATAACTATTGGCTTTTTTAAAGCGATAAAATTATTTAAAAAAAAAATTGGATCACCTCAAATTGTTCACTTACACACTATATTGCCAATGGCATCCTTGGTATGGTTTTTTGTTAAACTAAACCGGGTAAAGCTAGTGGTTACCGAGCATTGGACAGGTTACCAACCCGAGGATGGAAATTATAAAGGTGCATTTCGAAAATTATTTACGAAATTAATTATTAAGAATGCAAACACTGTAATAACAGTATCCAAACAGTTAGCAGAAGCTATGGGTAAGCACAGTTTAAAATTTAAAAATGTGGTAATCTCCAACGCTGTTGATTTGCAGGTTTTTAAGGTCAGTGATAAAAAAATTAATCCAAACAATTTTATTCATATTTCTTCGTTAGACGACAGGCAGAAAAATATATGCGGAATTATCAGGGCTTTTGCGGAAGTTGTTAAACAAAATAATCAGACACAACTTATAATTGTGGGTTCGGGTGGTGATGAAATGGAGTTAAGGAAATTAGTTGGCGATTTAGGTCTGAGTGGTCAAGTCGTATTCGTAGGTAATAAAAAGGGTGTAGAATTAGCTTCACTTATAAAAGACTCAGCAGCTTTAATTATGTTTAGCAGATACGAAAATCAGCCAGTAGTTATATTAGAAGCCTTAGCCTGCGGAACACCTGTTATTTCTACTTACGTTGGCGGTATAGCGGAAATGCTCGACGAGAGCAATTCTCTTAAAGTTGAGGTTGAAAATGTTCAGCAATTAAAAGGGTCAATGGAATTAATTTTAAACGATAACAAATTTTTTGATGCAGAGCAGATACAGGAGAATATCTTGAAGACCATTCATCCGGATATCATTAGAAATAAACATTTAGAGTTGTATAAAGAATTATTAAATTAACGAAAGAGGCCTTCTACAAGCTCAGCCTGACAATATATCTGTCACCTTGAGTTTATCGAAGGGTAGACAGTTAAACAGAGAGTTAAAAATTGAAAAACATACACTAACAAACTAAAAAAAGATTGCTTAAACAGGTTATACAAACATTGGGATCAAGGGTTGCTTCGGCAGTCCTTAACTTCTGTACCATTATTGCTCTATCTCAGTATTTGGGTGCAAGCGGAAAGGGGGAGGCCTCTGTTTTTATAACGTATGTTGGTTTTATGGTGGTGTTAAGTGAGTTTGTTGGTGGCTCTACCCTGGTATTTCTTACTCCTCGATACAATCTCAAATCGTTGTTGTTACCATCTATAGGCTGGACTTTACTAACTTCAATTCTTTTTTCAGTTTTTGCTTATATAATGGAACCGCAGGATGTCTACTCTATTCCTGTTATTTTAACGGTTGGATTTCTGGCTTCAGTTAATTCTCTTCTACAGAAAATTCTTAGTGCTATTGAAAAATTTTATTTCCTAAGTATTCTTAATATACTTCAGGCTCTTTTAATACTGGCCTCCTTGATGGTGTTTTTTAATTATGCAGCAAGGCAAAGTGTTTATTATCCGGCTGCTCTTATTTTAACTTATATCGTAACAGTGTTAATGTGTGTTTATACACTTATAAAATCATCACGTGAACAAGCATTGCCTTCTGCTGGTTTTAAAGAGCTCGTGTTTCTGGGTTTTAGCAATCAGATCGCACACGTGTTTCATTTAATTAGTACGCGTTATGCTTTTATTGCTATTACGCGCAATATCGGACCTTTTCAAACGGGTGTGTTTTCTAATGCGGTTCAAATCGCAGAAGCAATCTGGTTAATTACCAATAGTTTTGCTACGGTACAATATGCCAAGATTGCCAATCACCACGATGCGCAGGAATCGGTTAAGTTAACGAATGTGTTAGGCAGAATTACTTTATTGCTAACCCTTTTTGCATTGCTGGTGGCTAACTTATTACCCGCAGTATTCTATGTATATATTTTCGGACCCGATTTTTATACGATTAAAACACCACTGTTTATCCTTAGTTCAGGAACCATATTTTTTAATTTAATGCTCATATATGGCCATTATTTTTCCGGTCAGGGAATATATTATTACAATACCTTTTCGGTTTTTATGAGTTCCATAATTACCGTTATTCTTTTCTCCATTTACAAGGATGATTTAACAATACAGTCGGCTTCGTGGATAACCTCCCTTTCCTACATCGTTTCCGGCTTATTAATTTTTGTAATTTATTGTTATAAGGCTAAACAGTCGTTTAAAATTTTAATTCCACAGCTTAACGACTTAAATAATTTAAAAAAATTAATTTAGCCTTATGTGTGGAATAGCCGGAATAATATCTCTTAGCAGTGAATCAAACAATCTGGTTCAGGATATTAAGGCGATGAGCAAAACTATCCGACACAGGGGTCCTGATGACGAAGGTTATTTGCTTAAAGTTTTGGATAAATTGGTTTCCTATGGTGGTATTGATACCCCTAAAGAATACTATAATTCCAGCATATCCTATGCGCCGAAATTGGAAATAGAAAATTCATCGGCATCATTTGCGCTGTTGCACCGCAGACTCAGTATTATTGATTTATCTGTAACCGGTCATCAGCCGTTATGTTATCGGAACCACTGGATTACGTTTAACGGCGAAATTTATAATTATCTTGAACTTAAGACCGAACTAGAGAAACTTGGACATCATTTTGTTTCGAGTACGGATACGGAAGTAATTCTTGCTGCTTACATTGAGTGGGGAGAAAGTTGTGTACAGCGGTTCAATGGTATGTGGTCCTTTGTTATTTATAATCCGATAAAAAATACTCTTTTTGCTTCGCGAGATCGATTGGGAGTAAAACCATTTTATTTTTATAAAGAGGATCAGTTATTTTCCTTTGCAAGTGAGCAAAAGGCTTTTCTTTCTACTTCATTTTATTCAAAGGAAATTAATGTGGATGCCTTTATTGACTATTTTGTTTTAGATCAGTACGAGCAAGAGGAAGAGGGAGTATACAAAGGAATTAAGGAATTATTTCCGGGTCATAACTTATTTTTTAATCTGCATAATGGTGAAATAAAAATAAATAAGTATTTCACAATCGATATAAATAATCGATTTGAAGAGTATTCTGAAAATAAATTTAACCAATACAAAGAGCAAATTAGCGAAACTTTAACGAATGCCATTAAGCTAAGATTAAGAAGCGATGTAGAAGTGGGATCGTGTTTAAGTGGCGGAACCGACAGTAGTGCCATTGTGGGGATTGCATCCGGTATAAGCAAATACCCGCTAAACTTGTTTACGGCCTCTATGCAAGAAAAAGAGATTGACGAATCTCCGTATGCAAGAGAAGTAGCCCGTTTAAGTAATGGTAATTGGTTTTCGGTTGAGCCTAATGCAGAAATGCTGGCGAAAGATTTACATGATCTTATTTACTCGCAGGATATTCCGATATGGTCTACCTCTACTTACGCGCAATTCTCTGTAATGCGTTTAGCCAAGGAAAATAATACAAAGGTATTGTTAGACGGACAGGGGAGCGACGAGTTGTTTGGAGGATATCCCGTGCATTTAGTGCCTTATTTTGCAGAGCAATTTAAGAATGAAGGTCTTTTTCAGTTTATAAGAAATCTTAGTAATGTAAATATTCCTTCGTTAATTAAAAGGTGGTTAGCCGATTTTAAACTCTTTACACTTCCACCTTCATTGCAATTAAAAGTTTTAAGAAAGATACACCCCGAAATAAATGCTTTGCCCCTTGATTTAGAGCCTAAAATATTAGAGCGTCTTGCCCATCATCGTTCGGTTTTATTTGAACGTACCCCAGGCTTAAATGACTATCTTTTTTACGAAACCTATAACCACCGTTTAAAGTCGTATTTAAAATGTGAAGACCGTTGTTCCATGTGGCACTCGGTAGAATCACGAACGCCCTTTGCAGACGATGTTCATTTGATAAACCTCGCCTTTTCTGTTCCGGGAAATTATAAAATCAGAAACGCTAATTTGAAATCCTTGCTTAAGGAAAGTATAAAAGATTCAATTCCTGCCTCGGTATATAACCGAAAGGATAAAATGGGATATACTACGCCGAATAATGATTGGATTAGAGAAATCCTAAAGACTGAAAGCTTCTTTGAGTCAGAAAACCAATTATTGGATTATAAATGGATAAATAGCCAAATAAATTATCTCACTCTGACTAATAACCCAAGAATATTTAAATTAATAGTTTCTGCAATTTGGTTAAAATAAAAAGAGCTGCAATATTGCAGCTCTTTTAACAATATGGAAATTTAAAATTTATTGTTTAGTAGCACCGGCTCTTCCACCGTTACCATTAACGCTTTTTACTGGAGCATCAGTTGAAGCACCTTCTTTAGTTGCACCTGGTCTTCCGCCGTTAGCAGGAGCTTTAGCCTTAGGTTTGCTCGCTGGTTTTGCAGCAGCTTTAGCAGCCTCAGCAGCTTTAGCTAATGAATCAGCCATAGCTATAGAATCTTGTTTAGCTTTCATAGCAGCTTCTTCAGCAGCTTTGATTGAATCCTGACGAGCAGCTTCTTTAGCAGCAGCTTCAGCAGCAGCTATTGAATCTTGTTTAGCTTTTTCTTTTGCTTCTAATTCTTCTTTGCTGGGCCCGCAAGCTACGATGGCTAAAGTAGCGATGGCAGCAGCTAAAAATGATAATTTTTTCATGTTTTGAGTTTAATTTGGTTAAAAATAACATGCAAAACTATAAAAAATCATTCTTAATTCGCAAAAAATTATATTTTTGTCTGGTTAAATTTTAAAAAAACAAAAAAACAATACACAATGAAAAAACAAATTTTAAGCTTAACTGCTATGGTTTTAGTTGCCGGTGCAGTAACATTAACCGGTTGTAAAAAAGACGACACTACAGCCCCAGTATTAACATTAAAAGGTGCCGCCGAATCTACTCTTGATTTAGGTGCTGCTTTTACAGATGAAGGCGCAACTGCAGAAGACGATCGCGATGGCGATGTTTCTTCAAAAATTGTGGTTACTGGTTCTGTAGATACTAAAAAAGTTGGTACTTACACGCTTACTTACGATGTAGCAGACGAAGCAGGAAATGCAGCTACTCAAGTTAAAAGAACCGTTAAAGTTAAGTCTGATAAATTAGCAGGAACTTATGCCGTTACTGATGTGGTAACTGGTTCAACAATTCCTAACGGTAATGGTACTTATAATTATAACGTTACTGTTGCTCAATCTTCTACCGATTACAACAAATTATTATTTACTAATTTTGGAGGTTTTGCTAACCAAAACATCGTTGCTACAGTTGAAGGTGCTTCTATCAATATCCCAAGCCAAACAGTTGGTGTACAAGGTCAATCTGGTACTGTTACTGTTTCTGGATCAGGAACTTACGATGGTGCTACTGGAAAAATCTTAAAAATCAACTATACTGCTGGTGGTGGTTTAGGTAATGGTGATGCTACATATTCGAAACAATAAATTATTGTTATTATAAATTAAACCCCGACCATTTGGTCGGGGTTTTTTGTTTCTAGTCGTTTACTTTTTTAATCCCAGCCTTATGCTGGTTAAGATTTTCTTAGTGTACAAAGGAAAATCTCCATTCATCATCCAGCTGTAATAGGATGGTTCCAGAGTTAACACGTCAGTTACCTTCTTTCCTTTATGTTTTCCAAAGTTAAATAAGGCATTGCCGTTTTCGTCTGCAATAATTCTGCCTGCAAAATCGAGGTTAGTGTTCATTTTACTGAGTTCATGTAAGCATTGCATGTCGTTTTTTACCGGAACAACCGGTTTTCCGTTGTCGTCCAAGAATTCCTTATCCTGATAGCGTTCTATTTGCGCATATAGCACTTCAAGAGTGGCTTCAGTGTCGGCCTGAGCGTTGTGTGCATTAATCAGTTCTTTCTCACAGTAAAATTTGTAAGCTGCTTTTAAAGTCCGTTTTTCCATTTTATGAAAGATGTTCTGGACATCAATAAAACGGCGGTTCTTCATATCGAACTCAATATCGGCCCTTAAAAATTCTTCAAATAATAGAGGGATATCAAATTTAAGAGCATTATAACCGGATAGATCGGCGTTTCCGAAAAAAGCAAGAATCGTGCCTGACGCTTCTTTAAAAGTTGGGCAGTTTTTTACATCCTCATCATAAATGCCGTGAATTTTGGAGGAAACAAGAGGGATTGGAATTGTTGGATTTATTCTCAGACTTCTAATATCCCGTTCGCCATTTGGCATTACTTTAATCATGCATATTTCTACAATACGGTCGGTAGCAACATCTACACCGGTTGTTTCTAAATCAAATACAACTAATGGTTTATTAAGGTTAAGTTTTATCATGCTGTAAAAATAAATAAGTTTTGGATTGAAACCGTTTTATTTAAAACTAGACTCGATATATCGTTTATAACTCGAAGCATTCTTCTACCCGCTTCGTCATTCCGGGCTTGTCCCGGAATCTTTTTACCAGAAATAAATTACAAACAAAAGATTGCGGCTCAAGGCCGCAATGACGTTGTGTGTTGATCAATTAGACCTATACAATATTAAACCCCACTTCGTCATCCCGGGCCTGACCCGGGATCAATACTGTATATGGTTCAATTAAATATAGAACCCAAATGGATTGCGGCTCGGTGGCCGCAATGACGATGAGTATAAAACACTCCGTCATCCCGGGCTTGACCCGGGATCTATACTGTATGTGGTTAAATTAAATAAACAACCCAAATGGATTGCGGCTCGGTGGCCGCAATGACGATGAGTATAAAAAACTTCGTCATCCCGGGCTTGACCCGGGATCCTTAAAAGGTATTTTTTATTTTTACAAAATGGAAAGAGGTGGATACG
>JBIICS010000013.1:0-32082 GCA_044238735.1 Bacteroidia bacterium | reverse complement strand
CTCATAATTCATAACTCATAACTCATAACTCATAATTCATAACTCATAATTCATAACTCATAATTCATAACTCATAACTCATAACTCATAATTCATAACTCATAACTCATAACTCATAATTCATAACTCATAATTCATAATTCATATAATAATGTTACTAAATTTTAAAATCGTTGCAATAACAAGCTTTTTGTTGTGTGGTAATTTATTGTTTTCTCAAACAAACAAAACACCTGTTTTTATAAGTGATAGCCTAGATAAATATATAAATCAGGCCATAAAAGATTGGAACGTTCCCGCTCTTGCTGTCGGAATTGTAAAAGACGATAAAGTAGTTTGGTGTAAAGGCTATGGGTTACTTGAAGTTGGTAAAAAAGAACCCGTAAATGAAAATACGTTGTTTATGATTGGATCAAATACCAAATTATTTACTGGAACCATGGCAGCAATGTTGGAGCAACAAGGAGTTTTAAAGCTTGACGATAAAGTAACTAAATGGATTCCATCGTTCGAATTAAAGAATAAATACGCTTCAGTTAATGCTAACCTAAAAGATATTCTTTCGCACCGCATTGGATTTGAGACTTTTCAGGGCGATTTTACATACTGGACCAGCAAATTAACTCGAGAAGAAATAGTTGCCAAAATGAGTAAAGTGGATGCTGTTTACGATTACAGAACCAAATGGGGTTATTGCAATGCCGGTTATTTAACTACCGGTGAAGTTATTGAAGCTGCTACCAAACAGAGCTGGGAGGATAATATACGTAAAAACGTATTGCAGCCTTTACAAATGAATAGTACCTTAATGCTGGCTGTTGAACTGGAAAAAGCTAAGAATTACGCCAAACCCTATACGTGGTTCAACAAAAAACTAACCCCAATAAGTATTCCCAAACTTGACAATTTAGCTCCTGCGGCCAGTATTAGTTCTAATGTTGTTGATATGTGTAAATGGTTACAACTTCAGTTAAATTTCGGAAAGGTTAATAATACGCCATTAATTAGTGAAAAAGCAATAGCCGCTACCCGAAATCCCGAATCTATTGTTGGGGTAAACCCACGTTTTAATCGTTTAAATCACTTTACGTTATATGGCCTAGGTTTAGAAATTAAAGACAGGAAAGGTTATGTATTATATTCACATACCGGAGGTGTTAATGGGTATTTATCTTCAGTTGCGTTTATACCCGAATTAAAACTTGGAGTTGTAGTGCTTACAACCAATGACAATCAAAGTTTATTTCAAATTTTAAATAATCAGATAATGGATGCTTATTTAGAAGTTCCTTATGAGAATTACAGTAAACAAGCTTTATCGGGTTTTATTTTGCAAACTAAATCTTCTGAAAATTTAATTGATAGTTTATATAAGGTCGTTGCTCAAAAAAATAAGTTGCCATTAGATATGAAAGAATTCTGTGGTGTTTATTCTAATGAGTTATATGGTAAAATAACGATTGAATTATTAAATCAAAACTTAATAATGAAATTTGAAAATCACCCGGAGATGACTGCCAAAGTAGAATACACGGCAGCAAATAATTTTCTAATTTCTTATTCTGATCCCACGATGGGTATAAAAGAAATTCCTTTTATAATTGAATTAAATAAGGTTAAAGGATTTACTTTATTGGTAAACGATTTTGTTGAATTTACACCGTACAATTTCACAAAACTGGACTAATTAGAGATTAAAATAAATTTATATAATTCATATTATGTTAAATAGAAAAAAGTGAATTCAATAATTTGGTAAGAATATATAAGTTGATGAAGATTAAATAACAATTTAAATTAGATGAAAATTAGAAGGAACAGTCCAAAAAAAAACACGCTTTTTGCGGGTTTTCAATTTTAATCTTCTTTAGCCTTTTTGGGTTATTTGGAGCAGGTTCATTGCTCTTAATAATATTAACCGTAAGTTCTTGTTATTCTTTGTCAGAAACTACTTCTAAAGTATCACCCTCTGTTATTTTAGATTTTAATTACATGAAAATTTGAAGGAAAAGTCTTAAAAAAAACCCCGCTTTTGCGGGGTTTCAATTTTAATCTTCTTTAGCCTTTTTGGGTTTTTTAGGAGCAGGTTCATTGCTCTTAATAACATTAACTGTTAGTTCTTGTTTTTCTTTGTCAAAACCTACTTCTAAAGTATCACCCTCAGTCATTTTAGATTTTATAATCTCCTCAGCCATTGGATCTTCAATGTATTTTTGTATGGCGCGTTTTAACGGACGAGCACCGTAATTGGCATCGTAACCTTTTTCAGTAACAAAATCTTTGGCCTCTTCCGTAATGGTAATTTTATATCCAATTGCTTCAATTCGTTTATATAATTTGGATAATTCAACATCAATAATTTTATGAATATCTTCTTTACCTAAAGAATTAAACATAATTACATCATCAATACGATTTAGGAATTCGGGAGCAAAAGCTTTCTTTAAAGCCCCTTCAATAACCCCTTTAGAATGTTCGTCTTCGCGTGCTTGTTTGGCGGCAGTGGAAAAACCTACACCCTGACCGAACTCTTTTAGTTGACGAGAACCAATGTTGGAAGTCATAATAATGATGGTATTCTTAAAATCAATTTTCCTTCCTAAACTATCTGTTAATTGTCCATCATCTAATGCTTGCAATAATAAATTAAACACATCCGGATGTGCTTTTTCAATCTCATCCAATAATACAATTGAATATGGTTTGCGACGTACTTTCTCGGTTAATTGTCCGCCCTCTTCATAACCTACATATCCCGGAGGTGCACCAATTAAACGCGTTACCGCAAATTTTTCCATGTACTCACTCATATCAATACGAATCATGGCTTCCTCGGTATCAAACAAATATTTCGCAAGCTCTTTTGCTAATTGTGTTTTACCAACCCCTGTAGGACCCAGGAAAATGAATGAACCAATAGGCTTATTTGGATCTTTTAGTCCGGCACGGTTTCGTTGTATAGCTTTTACTACTTTTTTAATAGCATCGTCCTGCCCAATAACCCTACCTTTTAAATTATCATACATCACCCCTAGTTTCTCACCTTCGTTTTGAGCAACTCTCTGAACAGGCACACCTGTCATCATGGCCACAACTTCTGCTACATTATCTTCCGAAACTATTTCACGATGATTCTTTGTTTCTTCTTCCCACTGTAACTTAGCAGCATCCAGTTTTTCAAGGAGTTGACGTTCCGTATCTCTTAATCGAGCAGCTTCTTCGTATCGCTGACTTCTAACAACTTTGTTTTTTTCCTCTTTAATATCTTCTACCTGTTTTTCAATATCAATTATATTTTGAGGAACGTGAATGTTTTTGATGTGAACTCGCGATCCCGCTTCATCAAGAGCATCTATTGCCTTATCAGGAAGGTGACGGTCACTTATATAACGTTGGGTTAACGAAACACAAGCTTTCAAAGCATCTTCAGTGTATGAAACACGATGATGTTCTTCGTACTTATCCTTAATATTATTTAATATCTGGAAGGTTTCCTCTGCAGATGCAGGCTCAACCAAAACTTTTTGGAAACGACGTTCCAAAGCTCCGTCCTTTTCAATGTACTGACGATACTCATCTAACGTAGTTGCACCAATACATTGCAATTCTCCTCTTGCTAATGCCGGTTTAAACATATTACCAGCATCCAAAGAACCACTGGCACCACCAGCGCCAATTATAGTATGGATCTCGTCTATAAAAAGGATAACATCCGGTGACTTTTCAAGCTCATTCATTACGGCCTTCATACGCTCCTCAAACTGGCCGCGATATTTAGTACCGGCAACAAGCGCGGCTAGATCTAATGTTACAATACGCTTACCGAATAAAATTCTGGGAACTTTTCGTTGAACAATTCTTAATGCTAAACCTTCTGCAATAGCTGATTTTCCAACACCGGGTTCACCGATAAGAATGGGATTATTTTTTTTGCGGCGAGATAGGATTTGTGAAACTCGTTCTATTTCTTTTTCGCGACCCACAATAGGATCCAATTTACCGTCTTCGGCCATTTTGGTTAAATCTCTACCAAAATTGTCTAATACAGGCGTTTTAGATTTAGAATCGCCTTGTTTTTTTGAGGATGAAGAACCACCGAAAGGTCCGGAATCATCATCCATATCATCTTCGCTGGAACTTGGAAATTCCGCACGGGGAGCCTGACTATCGCTTGCACCGTTTTCTAAATAAATTTCTAATTCGTCTTTAAACACGTCGTAATCAATTTTCATATTTGCTAAAATATTCACTACCAGTGAATCCTCAATTTTTAAAATCGCTAACATTAAATGCTCGGTTCCAATTAAACTACTCTTAAAAACCTTAGCTTCTAAGTAGGTTAATTTTAGAGCGCGTTCCGCCTGTTTTACCAATGGTATGTTTCCCATATTAGTTACAGGTTTGGTGCTTATTTTTACATTTTGCTCAATTTGCTTACGCAACTCCTGTGCGTTTACACCTAATTGAGCCAAAACTTTAAGAGCTAAACCTTCACCCTCTCTTATCATCCCTAAAACAAGGTGCTCAGTACCTATATAGTCATGCCCAAGACGAAGAGCTTCTTCGCGACTATAGGTGATAACATCTTTAACTCTGGGCGAAAATTTTGCTTCCATAGTTTTTATTTTTTTTAAGTTATTTATTCACTTCTTTTAAGTAAACATTTAACATTCAGTAGATGTTCAAATGTATGATTATACTATGCTTCTGAGTTAAATGCATTACCCTTAATTATCAACACCTAATTGTTTAATTTGTTAGTAAATAACCTAAGCTGAAAGCCTTGCTATAACTCAAACTAAGTAAATTCGGTCTTTGTCTATAGAAGGCAATAATTGTGCAAAATTTAACTAACTAACAATATGGCAGAAGGAGAAAAAATAATTCCCATTAACATTGAAGAAGAAATGAAAACAGCTTACATCGATTATTCGATGTCGGTTATTGTATCTAGAGCATTACCAGACGTGCGCGATGGATTGAAACCTGTTCATCGCAGGGTGTTATACGGTATGCTAGATTTGGGTGTAATGAGTAACAGGCCTTATAAAAAATCTGCCAGAATTGTAGGGGAAGTACTTGGTAAATATCATCCTCACGGCGATAGTTCTGTATACGATACCATGGTTCGGATGGCCCAGCCTTGGAGTTTACGTTATACTTTGGTGGACGGGCAAGGTAACTTTGGATCTATTGATGGTGATAGTCCGGCTGCAATGCGTTATACCGAAGCACGATTAAAAAAACTGGCTGAGGAAATATTGTCAGATATTGAAAAAGAAACTGTCGATTTCAGACCAAATTTTGATGATTCATTAGTAGAACCAACGGTTTTACCATGTAAAGTGCCAAATTTATTAATTAACGGTTCATCGGGTATTGCCGTAGGTATGGCTACTAATATGGCTCCGCATAATTTAACTGAGGCTATTGAGGCAACTATCGCCTACATTGACAACAGAGATATAGATATCCCTGCGTTAATGAAGTTTGTAAAGGCACCCGATTTCCCCACAGGAGGTATTATATACGGAACCGAAGGTGTTAGGCAAGCATACGAAACCGGAAGAGGACGAGTAGTTATCCGATCTAAATCAAACATTGAGATTGATGAAAAAGGAAGAGAAAAAATTGTTATAACTGAGATTCCCTATCAAATAAACAAGGCTGAATTAATCCGTAAATCAGCAGAATTGGTTAACGAAAAAATTATTGAAGGTATCTCAGACATAAGGGATGAAAGCGATCGCGAAGGCATGCGAATAGTTTTTGATTTAAAACGTGATGCAGTTGCCAACGTTGTTTTAAATAAATTATTTAAATACACCGAACTTCAATCTTCTTTTAGCATCAACAATATCGCGCTTGTAAAAGGCCGCCCGATGTTGTTAAACCTTAAAGACTTAATTTCTAATTTTGTTGAGCATCGTCATGAAGTTATTACTCGCCGCACTCAATTTGAATTGCGAAAAGCCGAAGAGCGTGCCCATATTTTACAAGGATATTTAATTGCTCTGGATCATTTAGATGAAGTAATTAAAGTAATCAGAGAATCTGCTACGCCCAACGATGCTCAAAGCGAATTAATCAGTCGTTTTGGGTTAAGCGAAATACAAGCCAAAGCAATTCTCGAAATGCGTTTAAGAGCTTTAACCGGTTTGGAACGTGATAAAATAAAACAGGAATATGAGGAATTAATGCAATTAATAGCTCGATTAAAAGATATTCTGGCAAACGAAGGATTACGCATGGAAATCATTAAAACCGAGCTGGTTGAAATGAAAGAAAAATATGGAGATGAACGCAGAACTCAAATTGAACTTGTTGCCGGGGAGTTTAATGTTGAAGACATGATTGCAGATGAAGCGATGGTTATTACCATCTCTCACATGGGATATATTAAACGTACCCCTTTAACTGAGTTTAGAACACAAGGTCGTGGTGGGGTTGGTTCTAAAGGTTCCTCTGCACGCGAAGATGATTTCTTAGAACACTTATTTGTGGCCACTAATCATAATTATCTTCTATTCTTCACCAAAAAAGGAAAATGTTATTGGTTACGTGTATTTGAAGTTCCGGAAGGAAATAAAGGTTCTAAAGGGCGTGCTATTCAAAACTTAATTAATATAGAGCCGGACGATAAAGTAATGGCTTATATAAATGTAACCAGCTTATCGGATGAGGAATATATAAATAACAATTTCATCATCATGTGTACCAATAAGGGTACTATTAAAAAAACTACTCTTGAAGCCTTCTCTCGCCCACGTGCTAACGGAATAGCTGCGATTACTATTAATGATGGAGAACAACTATTGGAAGCTAAATTAACCAGCGGTAAAGATGAAATTATGATGGCTTTACGCTCCGGACAGTGTATTCGTTTTAATGAATCTACGGTTAGACCAATGGGACGAAATGCGGCTGGGGTTAAAGGTGTTACGCTACAAAGCGCCAATGATGAGGTTATAGGTTTAATTGCTGTTAACGATCCGGCTAAAACAATTTTAGTGGTTTCGGAAAAAGGGTATGGAAAACGTTCGGATATTGAAGATTATCGGGTTACAAATCGTGGTGGTAAGGGAGTAAGAACGATTGCTGTTACTGAAAAAACCGGAGACTTAATCGCAATAAAAGAAGTAAATGAATCCGACGATTTAATGATCATAAATAAATCGGGGATTACATTACGCATTCGCGTTTCTACATTACGTGTAATGGGTAGAGCAACACAAGGGGTAAGAATTATTAACCTGCGCGATGAAGATGAGATTGCTGCAGTAGCAAAAATTGATATGAGTTTAATTATTGAAGATGAAAATCCAGAAATTCAGGATACAATTTCTGAGGATAATTCAGACTTAAACCAGGCAAATGAGACCAACGAAAACACCGACGAACCACCGGTTTCGGAATAGTTTTTAACGCTGTAAAAAAATAAAAATGGCCTTGTTATTTTAAATAAAGGCCATTTTTTTTTATTAAAAAAAGTATAAGAAATAAAAAAAGTTTAGTGAAATTGGATCCACTAAACTTTCTTGTACCTTAATGAGGTAATATCCTTTTATTTAAACTTAAGCTAAAGCTAAAACCGGAATTTTACTGTTATAAATAATTTTTTCAGTTTCACCCTCAAAAAACAATTTAAAAAGGAAACCGTGTTTACGAGGAATCATAACCAATACGTCCGGTTCTTTATGATAAATAAATCGTTCAATGCCCACATTAATTTCATTTGCCTGAGGAAAATAATAATCATGATTAATGTCTTCAAAAACTGCATCAAGTTTAATCCCCTCAATGGCCTCCTTTATTTGTGGGATTTGGTTTGACTCTATCACATTAAAAATCATAAGGTTTGCATCGAAACGTTTAATTAAATAGCGTAAGATTTCAAAACTATGATCTGTAGTCTTTTTCAGGTCGGCAGCCAAAGCATATTTCTTAACTTTTTTGTATTTACAACCTTCTGGAACAACCAATACCGGCACTACACCTTCATCAATAACGTTTATGGTATTACTTCCAAACAAATGTTTACTCAGTTCTCCCCCACCCTTCATACCCATTAAAACTAAATCTATTTTGCGTTTTTGAACAATTTCGTTTAAAGAAACAGTTAATGCACCTGAGGATATTACGTAATCTACATTTATTTTATATTTAATTTGAATACCTGCAATAATAGCTTCCAGCTTTTTCTTGTTTTCTAATTCAATTTCTTCAATTGGAACGGTAGCTACCGGCACCTCCGAAACCGGAATCCAGATATCATAGGTATGAATAATTGTTAGACTTGCGCCTAAATCGTGTGCCATCTCGCAGGCATAGTCTACTGCACACTGAGCATTTGCAGAATAATCGGTGGTAACGGCTAATTTTTTCATTTATAATTATTTTTTTCAAAACTAAAATTAGTATTTAAAAAACAATATGATCTTAATCATTCAATTAAATAATATAAATCAATATATTATTTTAAGATTAATTTTTTAAATAATGATGAAGCCAATATAAACATATAGACATAAAAAAGGCGATACCACCGTATCGCCTCTATTTTATTGAGATTTTCTTTTATTTATTTCATCTCTAATTTGTGATGCTTTTTCATAATCCTCATCAATTATGGCTTTCTTCAACTTCTGTTCTAGTTCATCAATTGTAAGTAAAATATCTTCCTTTTCTATTTCGGGTAAGTTCCCCTCATCATCACTTGGTAATCTTATTTCTTTTGGAGCATCCTCATCTAAAACAATACCAGCAGTAGATAAAATAAATTCGTAAGTATAAATAGGGCAACCAAAACGAACAGCAAGAGCAATTGCATCTGAAGTACGGGTATCAATCTCTGCTTCCTTTGCCCCGTCATCACAAACTAACTTAGCGTAAAAAATACCCTCCACAAGATTATAAATGATTACTTCGCTAACATTAATATTAAAGGTGTCGGCAAAAGTTTTAAATAAATCATGCGTAAGAGGCCTGCTTGGAGTCATTTTTTCTAACTCTATTGCAATAGCTTGTGCTTCAAATCCACCAATAATAATTGGTAAACGACGCTTACCTTCTTTTTCAGTTAAAACTAAAGCATAGGCACCCGTTTGCGTTTGACTGTATGATAATCCTGCTATTTCTAAATTAATTTTCTTCATAGAATGCTAAACGCAATATTAGTTGGAAGAAGCCTTTAATTTCTTAACTGCCTCAGTAATTTTGGGTAACACTTCAAAAGCATCCCCTACTATTCCATAATCTGCAGCTTTAAAGAAAGGTGCTTCAGGATCTTTATTTATAACCACAATTACTTTACTGCGATTAACACCAGCTAAATGTTGAATAGCACCGGAGATACCAGCCGCAATATAAAGATTTGGAGCAACTGCTAATCCTGTTTGTCCAACATGTTCGTGATGAGGTCTCCAACCTATATCAGCAACAGGTCGAGAACATGCAGTTGCAGCACCTAAAGCTCTTGCTAAATCTTCTACTATACCCCAATTTTCTGGCCCTTTTAATCCACGACCAGCGGAAACAACTAATTCTGCTTCTGGCAGAGCAATTTCGCCCTCAGATTTCTTAGTCTCCTTAACGGTAATTTTTGAAGCTGTAAGCGAAGCATCCAGAGCAAAATCAACAACTTCAGCTGTATTTCCAGTCTTTTCTATACCAATAGCATTGGGTGAAATTGAAATAACTTTTATGTCGCTGGTAATTTCGTAATTAGCAAATGCTTTACCGGAAAAAACGGCACGTTTAACAGTGAAACCTCCTGAAACACTTGGCAATTCGGTTATTCCAGAAACCAAACCGGCATTTAACCTAGCAGAAACACGACCTGCAACCGCCTTACCCATTAAATCGTGAGAGGAAACAATAACTTTAGCATCGGTTGCCTGGGCAGCTTTAACAACTATACGAGCTACAACTTGACTATCAAATGCATTGATACCTTTAGCGTGATGAACTTTAGAAGCACCGTACTCTCCTGCTTCGGAAGCATTGGAGCACTCTCCGGTTAATATCACGTGTACATCACTACCTAACTGAGTTGCAATTTTTTTACCTACGGAAACTGCTTCGAAACCTGCTTTATTTATTTTGCCTGAGGAGGCATCTAAGTATACTAGAACTGACATGATAAAAAATATTAAATTACTTTAGCTTCATTATGTAATAAATCGATTAACTCTCCGGCTTGCTCTGGAGCAATAAATTTGCACCCTTGCTTCTCGGCTGGCAAGGTAAATTCTTTAATCTTTATCAGACCATCGTTGGCTGTAGAAGCCACAACATGAAGAGGTTTTGTGCGCGCAGCCATAATCCCTCTCATATTTGGAATTCGGGCCTCTGCCATTCCTTTAGCTGCACTGATAACTGCAGGCAATTGAACCTCCATAACTTGTGTTCCACCCGGTATGTCGGTCTCAACAATTGCGGTTGAACCATTTAGGTCAAGTTTTGATGCTAATGATATGAAGGGTAAATCCAATAATTCGGAAATCATAGCTCCTACAGATGATCCGTTAAAATCTATAGTCTCTTTACCGGTTAAAACAATATCAAAGCCTTTATCTTTAGCATAATTTGCTATTTGTTTGGCCACAAATAAAGAATCGCTCGGATCTGCATCAATTCGAACAGCTTCATTTGCACCAATAGCTAATGCCTTACGAATAACGGGTTCATAATCTGCTCCGCCTACTGATATTAAACTAACATGACCGCCACTGTTTTCAGTTAATTCTAAAGCACGAACCAACGCGTACCATTCATCATATGGATTTATAATAAATTGAACGCCATTATCATCAAATTTTGTACTATTATCTTTAAAAGCTATTTTGCTGGTGGTATCAGGAGCTTTACTGATACAAACTAGAATTTTCATAGGCGAAATGTTAGGATTATAGGCTGCAAAAATAGTTATTTATTTTTTAACCTAAAAGGGAAAATATTTGTGTTTATATTTGCATAATAACGTCAAATAAAATAAATGAGAACTATTCAATTTAGAGAAGCTTTGAGAGAAGCTATGACAGAGGAAATGCGAAGAGATCCACTTGTTCTTTTAATGGGTGAAGAAGTGGCCCAATATAACGGAGCTTATAAGGTTAGTCAGGGCATGTTGGATGAGTTTGGAGACAAACGCGTAATCGATACTCCAATTGCAGAACTTGGTTTTGCCGGAATTGCCGTAGGAGCTGCCATGAATGGATTACGTCCAGTGGTTGAATTTATGACTTTTAACTTTTCACTTGTAGCCATAGATCAGGTAATTAACTCTGCTGCTAAAATGTTAAGTATGAGTGGTGGACAATTTAATATACCCATGGTTTTTAGGGGACCAACTGGAAATGCCGGTATGCTTGCTGCCCAGCACTCACAAGCTTTTGAAAATTGGTATGCCAACTGTCCGGGTCTAAAAGTAGTTGTTCCTTCAAATCCATATGATGCAAAAGGATTATTAAAATCATCGATTAGAGACAACGATCCCGTAATTTTTATGGAATCGGAATTAATGTATGGTGACAAAGGTGAAGTTCCTGAGGGCGAATACCTCATTCCGATTGGAGTTGCCGAAATTAAAAGAAGTGGAAATGATGTAACTATTGTTTCTTTTGGTAAAATAATTAAACATGCCTATACTGCAGCTGAAGAATTGGCAAAAGACGGTATAGACTGCGAGATTATTGATTTAAGAACGGTTAGACCAATTGATTATAATGCTATCATTAACTCAGTTAAAAAAACAAATCGTTTAGTTATTTTGGAAGAAGCCTGGCCATTATCCTCTATTTCTACAGAAATTGCTTTTAAAGTTCAACGAGATGCTTTCGATTATTTAGACGCCCCTATTCAACGTGTTGTTTCTGCTGATGTACCTCTGCCCTATGCTCCTACTTTAATTGAAGCTGCTTTACCCAATGCTAAAAAAGTAATTGATGCAGTAAAAGCGGTTGTATATCAGAAGGCATAATATAATTTTGTATTTAATTGAGATTTTAAAGATTTTAAAAATACTAATCCCTAATCTCTGTTTACATTTACTTAGAACTATTTATTGCGGCCTTTGTGCCGCAATTTTTGTGTTCATTAGCTTTCGGCCATAACCTTAAAGTACTTGCATAGTATTGTTTACTTTAAATAGATGATTAACTAGAAAATATAATTTGTGTTGGATGAATTATAATTTTATCAACCATTTAATAAATGTTATTTAACTCGCTCCAATTTTTCTATTTTTTTATAATCGTAAGCGGGTTTTACTTTATACTACCCCATCGTTTTCGTTGGATTTTACTCTTAATAGCAAGCTGCTATTTTTATATGTATTTTATTCCGGTCTATATCATTATCCTCTTTTTTACAATTCTAATTGATTATGGGGTGGGTATATGGTTGGAAAAAACTAAAGAACAACAAAAGAAAAAAAATATTCTTTTGCTGAGCATAGTTGCCAATATAGGGATATTGGCTTTTTTTAAATATTACAACTTTTTTATTGATAACATTAACATTTTATCTAGCACTGCCGGACTTAACATAAACCCCATTAAACATTGGGAAATAATACTACCAATAGGCCTTAGTTTTCATACTTTTCAGGCTTTGAGTTATACCATAGAAGTGTATAGGGGGAATTTTAAAGCTGAAAAACATTTAGGAATATATGCGCTCTATGTAATGTATTATCCTCAACTGGTTGCAGGTCCAATAGAGAGACCTCAAAACATTTTACCTCAATTTCACAAAATTCAACATTGGGAATGGAGCAGAATATCCGCTGGTTTACAATTAATGCTTTGGGGGCTTTTTAAAAAAGTAGTAATAGCCGACAGACTAAGTATTTATGTGGATGATATATATAAAAATTATTTAACTGCCGGTGTTTATGAGGTCATATTTGCATCAGTTTTATTTTCTATTCAAATCTATTGTGATTTTTCAGGCTATAGCGACATCGCTTTGGGTTCTTCTCGGGTTATGGGAATTAAACTGATGCAAAACTTTAACCGCCCCTATGCTGCCACTAGCATTTCTGGTTTTTGGAGCCGTTGGCATATTTCTCTTAGCACTTGGTTTAAAGATTATGTTTACATACCACTAGGAGGCAACAGAGTTAGTAATATAAAATGGATTATCAATATTGTCATTGTATTTCTTTTAAGTGGTTTTTGGCACGGGGCCAGCTGGACTTTTGTAATTTGGGGCTTATTACACGCTCTTTATACACTAATTGAAATCCCTTGGATAAAAATTACTGAGCAAAAACTACCAACGCTGGTAAAAAGTTTTTGGTGGAGATCATTAGGAACCATTATTGTTTTTATTTTGGTTACAATTGCTTGGGTTTTATTTAGAGCCGAAAACTTTACAATAGCAAAAACCATTTTACATAAAGCAGCATATGGCGTATACTCATTTTTATATTATGTAAAAGTATACGGTTTATTTTATACCCTTAAAACCTATACCGCCTTCATTTATCAATCAATTATAAATTCATTTATGATATATGCAATAATTGCTTTATTACTTGCAGAATGGAAAATAGACCTTTTAAATAAACCATTTAAAAACAACCAAGCTTCATTATACATGGCAATTATCATGGTGTTAATTTCAATATTAGGTGTTACCAGCGAAGGACAATTTATTTATTTTCAATTTTAATGAAATATTTTAAACCTATACTAATATTTTTTTTAAGCTTAATAGGTTTATATTATGGTTTGTTTTATTTGATTTTTACTATTAAAGTTCAAAATAAATTATTAATTCAACATTTTGACAATCGTATTCCATTAAAAAAAAGCATCTTAAGCAAGGCAATAGCAGAATGGCCCATTAATGAAAAGTTTGATTATATTTTTTTAGGCTCATCACATTGTTACAGAGGTCTTGATCCAGGTGAATTTAGTAAAGCAGGTCTTAATACTTATAATTTAGGTGGAAGCTCTCAAACACCAGCCAACGCTTTACCTTTATTAAATAAATACATTCATCAAACTAAAAATGTAATATTAGAGGTTTACCCAGTAGTTTTTGGTATAGAACCCACAGAAGCATATTATGACTTACTTACTGCAAGTAATGATTTTTATTTGTTATGGCAAAGTGCTTATAAAATTGAGTCGTTTAAAGCCTTTAATCTTTTGGCATTAAAACCATTAATCAATAATGAATTAACCCAAGATACATTAAAGAAATGTTTTTATCACCGCGGTTTTACTACTGTAACTGATTCAGCTATAAACAGAAAAGTAGAATATAAAGACATTACTTTAAATAAAAAGTGGTTAAACAAACACTTTGAATATTTAAATCAAATTAAGGAGTTATGCGATAAAGAAAATGTTAACCTTATTCTGGTATATGCACCCATACCTAAAAAACTTCACCTTGTAAACGAAACGGATTATTACACTCAATTATATACATTCTTAAATCAAAACCCTGATGTAACGTTCTTTAATTATGGTCGTAACCATAATTTACATGATGGATTTCATTTTTACGATGATGATCATTTAAATGCAAGTGGAGTTAAGCTTTTTAATCATTTTTTTATAAAAGATTTAAAGCATACTTTAAAATTACCTGATTAAACGAACAGTTCCACTTCGTTTAATAATTTCACCGGAACTAGTTTTAAAAGCAACACGGTATGCATATAGGTCCGCCGGCAATAAATCATTGGATACTTTTCCGTCCCAATACGCTGCAATATCGTTGGTATTAAACACTCTTTGCCCCCAACGATTGTATACTTCAAACTCATAATTAGCAGGATCCGCAAACGTAATAATTGGTTTAAACGTAGGATTAAAAATATCAGCGGGATTAAAAGCATTAGGAATATAAACCGTAGATTCCTGGTTGATACATTTCCAGTTAGAATTACTTATTGCTTTATATCCGAGCGTATCCCCTAACCCCTCTACTGCTTGAATCATATAACAAAATTTACCTATGCCTTCTAATTTTTCTTTGGCCACATCCGTATATTCATTTTTATCAGGAGTAACAGAACCTAAAAAAACAGTATCGGGTTCGTCATTAATAATACGGTAGATATTGTATTTCTCAATTCCTCCCATCCAATATGAATATGGGCTCCAGATTAACTGATGAGTAAGGTCTATTTGCGGTTTTACATCCAGTAGAATACTTTTAGACAAATTTGATTTAACAGAAGGTGTACCACAGCTATCCAAAATTACAACCCTGTATGCGTAACTCGATTTTTGAGTGTTAACATCACTATCATAAAACTGAACAAAATTATTTCCAACCGAATTTACGGTTGCAATTGAATTAAAAGAAGTCCATGATGTATCATCTTCAGCTCTGTATATCTTAAATCCTCTTATATCAGCATTTTGATTAGTAACAGCGCTTAATTCTATTTTATTATCACTTGCTACAGTAGCATAGATACTGTATGCATACTCGGGCTGATTAGGAACTGTTGCTGTTATACAATATAAGTTAGAGGTGGAAGTACGAGTACTGTTTAAGTTAACTGTTGTTATCAAATAGCAGTAATTAGAACCTTTTATTACACTTTCGTGAACAAAATCTGTATCGTTAGCAGTTGTTGTTCCAATTAAATTAAAAGCTCCGCCATCCTTGCTGGCAAATACTCTGTATAAATTAACACCTGGAACCCAATTAATGTATTTTGTCCAGCGCAATTCAATATCTCCCTTACAAATATTTAGACTTGCGTTTAAAAATATAGTTTTCTGTATTTTAAGATCGAAGTCGCTGGTGTTACCGCAACTATCAATTGCGGAAATTGTATATTGCTCTGATGCTGCCGAAGGGTTTGAATTTAAATAAACATAATTTGTATTATTAATGCCCATTACAGTATCAATTTGAATATAATTTGTTCCATTATAATTATACACTATATATCCTTTCGTGTCACCCGAGGTGCTTGGCGACCATCCGATAACCGTTAAACCGGTAACCGGATTTACACTTACAGAATCTAAAACCGGAACAGCGGGTGGAACTAAATCCTGAAAGAAAGCCCCATCAATAGTAGATACAGAGGTACAAGGCAAATTATCATCAACCTCTACCCGGTAATAAATACTATCGGAACAAACTGTAAAATTATCGGTATAGCTTGTATTAGTAGTTGTACCTACTGTTACCCAATTACCTTTTGGGTATTCGCGATAAACCGTATATAATCCAGAGTTAGATGGTAAATTTGGATTACATAAATGATTCCAGCTTAATTGAGCAATTCCCCCGTTATTTACAACATTTAAAATTATACTGGAAAGGGTATCACCATTAATAGACAAACTCCCGCTACCGCAACTCGTCTTTACTTTTAAACAAAACCAATATTTTTGACTTTGACCGTTTAAAACATTGTAAACATAAGAAGTGACGTTGTAATTCATTACACTATCTACTAAATTAAATGGACCGTTTGCGTTTGTTGAGACGTAGATATAATAACCGGCAAAAACATTTTGTGAGTTAGAGGTATCCGTCCAGGTAATATTTAAAGATCCATTTGGATTAACCGAAATACATTTTAACTGAGGAGGTGGAATATCAGTATCAGTTATGTAATAAGAAATATTTGAAACAGAAGTACAAGGTAAATTATCTATTGTTTCCACACGATAAAAAACAGTATCGTTGCAACCTTGAATAGCACGTTCGGAAAACGTTAGTAAATTATTTACAGTAAAAATTAAATTCCATGCATTAGATCCCGGGTCCTTTCTGAAAATCCGGTATTGATTACTTGCACTACTAAGTGAAGGACTTCGTAATGCATTCCAATTTAACGTTACATTAACACCCATTCGGTTAACCGTTAAGAAAATGGTAGATAAAGTATCAGAAGGTGTAGAACTGGTTTGAACGGTACAATTCGACTTTGACTTTACATAATAAAATACCGGACCGGAATTTGCATTAGAGGAGGCATGCACGTTAGAAGTATTAGCGTATACATTTACACTATCAAAAATCTGAAAAGGTCCATTAACATTATTAGAAAAGTACGTTACATACTTTCCAAAAATTCCAGAAGTATTTACCGGATTCATCCAATTTAAAGTTACACCACCATTGGCGTTAACTGCCAAACACCTTAATTCGGGAGCCTGTATAGGTGTATTGGAATTTAAGAAAGCCAAATTAGAAATCGAAGTACAGCCCAAACTATCGTCTATCTCCACCCGATAACGAATTGTATCTGTACATGTTGCAAGAGCGGGCTCACTATATGTGTTAGAAGATGTAGTTGAGATTAATATCCAATTTCCCGGTGGGCTTTCCCTATAAATCCTATATCCGGATGAAGTTGTCGTTAATTTAGGGTTATGAATATTATTCCAGCTTAAATTAGCATTGGAACCATTTAGGTTTGCATTTACTAAAATAGTTTGAAGCGTATCGGAAGCATCACTAAAAGTATTACCTCTGCAACCATATCTGGTCTTTACAAAATAGAACACACTGCTTGATTGAGCATTAGCGGTTATATCGGTAAATGAGGTAGTATTGATATTAAAGATACTATCCACAACAGTATAAGGGCCGTTTGCACTGGAGGAAGAATAAATATGATACGAATTAAAAATATTGGCCGTATCTATACTTGGTTTCCAATTTAGCGTTACAGAGCCATCCGTATTTACGCTTGCACAACGCAGTTCGGGTGGTTTAACAGGAGGTGGAGGCAAAACCACAATTAAAACGGTGGAGTATTGAATAGCCGGGATAGGGCAACCATTATCACGAGTTTTAATTACAAATTTATACACATTAGATTCTTTACATGGGCTACCATATTTAAGATGATCACAGCTGGTTTGCCAATTAAATGTGGTTACAGATGCTGTTTGTTGGCCAATAGTCGGGTTTGGAGGTGGAGTTAATGTTGCGCAAGGCGATATTAAACAACCAGACGAAGAATTTGTAAAACCAGAACCAAACTCTATGCCCGAAGCTTCAGTAAAAATAAACTGACTGGTAGAAGGTCCTGGATCAAAATCGGTGGCCGATATGGTAAAACTTATAGATTGACCTGCATAAACCGTATCGGAAAACTGCGTATAATTACCAAACGCATCCTGAAAAGGGGGTTGAACAACAGGTACATTATTACCTACAGCTGTATTAGATAGAGCAATCTGAATATCACGATAGATCTCGGAGACTTTAATTCCGCATTTAAAGGCCGTAACCTTTAATACAGTTGCAAACAAGCCCGATGTAAGCGATTTAAAACTAACCTCACCAAATTCCTGGTTTATCACAGGAGCGATATTAGCAGGATTTTCAGTTTGATCGGGTAATTGAGCATTTACGCTATAACCGGCAGAAAAAGTAGCGGCAGTTGCCGGCCATCCTCCGCCAATATCACTTAAAGGTAAAGCCCAGGCATAATTAAGCGAATCAAATTCGGCATCATTAGCATTATTATTAAAGGTAAACAAATAACCAGTTGGCAGGGAAGTACTTGGTTTTTCGGCAAAATCGGGAGAAGAATCAAAACAGGGATTAGCATTTAAGCCATTATAAGGATACATAATTGCCCTCAAAACATGGCCTTCGCTACCCGGATTATCTATATTGGCAATAGAATTACTTCTGCAGCAATCATTCCAAGTAAACACAAATCCACCCGCCGGGGGTACACCATTAATAAGTGTTGGAGCGGACTTAAAAATAAATTCTTCTACTGCTGCGGGGTTTCCGCCCGGCGTACCGCAAGAAATTTGCAGAGCAGGACTATAGCATTTTGGTGAAATATCCGTTTGGCTCAATAAGTTTACATTTATAGTCCCTAACTGAGTACCCGAAGTTCCGTTGTAATAGGTAATGATGTTTCCCGTTGTGGATAAGTTAATACCGTTACAATCGCGGTATACTTTTAAATAAAATTCGTAGCGTCCGGTATTAGGACCACTTTTTAAACATACCCAAGTAATTTCCCCCCCTAATAAATGAGAAGCGTACGATCCCTTGAGAGAAAATAAAATCAGGAGAGGAAAAAATATCTTTTTTAGAAATTTCAAGTCTTGCGAGATGAAATCAAATTTACTAATTAATTGGGCTATTTGAAATTAATTTGCCGGTAAAAAGCCACTAAATCAGTTGAAGGATATGATATTGGAAAATTTATTATCGTTTTATTTTCCATTTCTCTTAAGATGGTTATAAGTTGGCCCCTATGAAAGGTAGAATGATTCATGCAATGTTGAATAATCTGATAATTCGGCTGGCTAAACAGTTCTCCTTTTACATTTTGATAATTTGTTATTTGTTCAAAATAGAATTCACTTTTTGAGCTTATAAAATGATTAAAATTTGTTGATGTTAGCAAAAAGGAGTCTATGGGTTCAGAGGAATCTATTTTGGAGCTAGGCCAGAAGTTAATCGAATTTCCCATTAATCTTTCCAGCCAAATGTATTCAGCATCCCAAATATGATAAATTGTTTTTCGGAGAGAATTAAAACTGTTGGCTATTTCGTGGTCTAGAAGTTCGGGTTTCAGGCTTTTAAGTAAATGAGCCATTTTGGTATTGGCCCACAAATTATATTCGGTGTATTCGGTTAAGATTTTAAGCATAATTAACTGGATAAAACATCTACAAGATGCATTGTTTTGAGTGAAATGTTTTTCTTTCGTATTATAGAATCTAAATGTATTAAACACGAAACATCCGAACTGATGATTATATCGGCACCCACATTTAAAGCGTCGTTAATTTTTTCTTCGCCCAGTTTAACCGACAAAGGTTCGTTTTTAACCGCAAACATCCCCCCAAAGCCACAGCACTGAGTTGGATTATCTATACTTAATAATTTTAAATCCCTTACATTTTTTAATAAAGTTAAGGCCTCTAATTGTTTTACACATTCGGATGTAGAAGAGCAGGTATCCATAAAAACTGCTTTTGCACTTAACTGTGCACCTATATCAGTTACTTTTAAAACGTTAACTAAAAAATTACTTACTTCGTAAATATTCCGTTGAACTTGTTTATACTCATTGTGTAAAACCGTATTAAAAAACATTTCGGAATAATGATGTTTTACCATATTTACACATGAAAAAGAGGGTGAAACGATGTATCGATCAAATACAAATTCCTTAATAAACTTAGAACCGATCTCCTTGCAATCATCCCAATAACCTGCGTTAAAAGCAACTTGCCCGCAACACGTTTGCTCTACATTGTAATTTACAGAGCATCCTGCTTTTTCCATTACTTTAATAAAATTCCAACCGGTTTGGGGATAAAACTGATCAATTACACATGGTATAAAAATATCTACTAACATAAACTAGTTTAAGGCAGCCAATAATTTAGTTTTAGGGATACGCGATAATAAAATAAAACCGGCAATAAAAAAGATCATGAGTGCAATAATAGGCACTCGCATAGAAGAACTTAATTCGTTAATAAAACCAAAAGTAGCCATCCCCAATACTATACTTAGTTTCTCGCAAACATCGTAAAAAGAAAAATAAGATGTTGGGTCCTCTGTTTCTGGAATTAGTTTAGAATAAGTAGAGCGGCTTAGTGCCTGTATCCCCCCCATAACAAGGCCCACAAAGGCAGCTACCATGTAAAAATGAACCGGAGTTTTAACAAAGAAAAAAGTTGAAATGCATATAAGGGCCCAGATGAGTGTTGCTGCTTTTAATGTAAATAAATTTCCTTTTTTACGAGAAACAAACGAAAATAAATAGGCACCCCCCATAGCAACAAATTGAATAATTAAGATGGTGGTAATTAATTGTCCGGATTCCATTCCATAATGCACAACATTATTATCATCTGTGTAGGTTATTTCTTGAGAACCAAAGTGGTTGGCAACCAACATTACCGTTTGAACACCCATACTATAGACAAAGAATGCTGTTAAAAATTTAGTTATGTAATGATACTGCTTCAGTGATTTCCAAACTTTATTTAACTCTCTATATCCCTTTAATAAAATTTGAGATTCGTTGGCTTTATTTGAAACACCTTTAGGTAAAAAATAAAAGGGAATTTGCGCAAAACCTAACCACCATATACCTACCGTTAAAAAAGCGAAACGGGTTGCATCGCCCGTATTATTAAATCCAAATAGTTCAGGTTTTAGAACCATTATTAAGTTTAAAATAAGCAGAATGGAGCTTCCAATATAACCCAAAGAGAATCCTTTCGCACTTACCCTGTCATGCATATCCGCAGAAGCAATTTCGGGCAAATAGGCATTGTAAAAAACCAAACTTCCCGAATACCCAATGCATGCTAAAATAGCCAGTAATATTCCAAATAATAGTGAATCTTTAGTAAAGAAATACATTAAGCCGCATGAAATTGCCCCTAAATATGTAAAAAACATCATAAATTTTTTCTTGCTACCACCATAATCGGCTATACCGCTTAAAATAGGGGATAAAGAAGCTGTAAGCAAATATGCAAAGGCAATTGCGAAATCGTACAGACTAGTATTTTTAAGTTCTAAACCGAAAATATTAACCGTATTACGAATTACCTCACCGGTTAGGTTATCTTTAGTTTCGGTTACAGTTTTATAATAAATAGGAAAAATAGTGGCTGTAATAACCAGATTATAAACCGAATTAGACCAATCGTAAAAAGCCCAAGAATTAACAATCTTCTTATCATTTACCATAAACAAATATAAATATTAGTTCTATAGTATAGAAGTTTATTAGTTTAATTCTTATTTCGAATTAACCTGATAAAGCCAGTCCTGTTTTCATCCTCAATGGGTTGACCGTTTTTATAGGTTCCATTTAAAATATAATAATATACACCATCCGGTACCTCGTCTCCAGCCTGTGTGCGTCCATCCCATGTGCCTCCTATTCCTTTGTATTCATAAATACTTAATCCCCATCGGTTAAAAATCTTTACTTCTAAATCTTTTATTTCTGTTGATCGAATAAAAAACAAATCATTTTCATTATCACTATTAGGTGTAAATATATTAGGGAACCAAGTATAAGCTGAATCAATTATTCGAATATAAAGTGTATCGTAATCAATACAATTACCATTACCTTTAACTTCAAGAACTACCTGATACAAGCCAGCTGAACTATACTGTGTGCTCGGAGTTTGAAGAACACTTCCTGTTCCGTTGCCAAAATCCCAGTTATAGGTTATAGCATTTACAGAATTGTTAGTAAAGTTTACAACAACCGGACTATCACCCAAAGTAAAAACAGTATCGTTTGCACTGAAATTAGCTTTGATATTAGAAGTATCATTTATCGTGTAAGTATAGGTATTGGAACAACCGGTAATGGTATCTACCACGTTTAGCTGATAAACACCGGAGGTTATATTGATTATGCTGGATGAATCTCCTACAACCTGTCCACCGGCATTAGTCCAAGTATAATTATAAGAAGCGCCACCTGTAATACCCAAAACAGAACCATTGGATTGACCACAAGTTGAATTAATTGTATTTCCTGCATTTACGACTGGTTTAGGGTTTACCAAAATTGAAATATTTAACGAATCGGGGCACGAATTAATTGCGTTGCCTATTAACTGATAGTTAAAGGATCCGTTAGAATTGTGAATTACAGAAAATAAACTGTCTGAGTCTAAAAGTAAACCAGAACTATACCACGTATAAGTGTTTGCACCCGAAGCGATAAAATTGGTAATAGAACCTTCGCAAACCGCTTGGTTAGTGTCAACATTCAAGGTTAAATTAGTTTTAGGCAATAAAACGTAAACAAGCTCTAGGGTATCTGAGCAGGCATTATTAGCGCTTCCTATCAAACTAACAGTTAAATTATTATTAGGAATAGCAGTTATAATGAACGGATTAGCAGTTGAGGTAAAAACCCCGTTAATTAGCCACGAATAAGTAGAGGCATTTCCGCTAGCGAAAAGAGTATCGGTGGCTCCCGGGCAGACGTTTAAGCCTCCGGAAGAAATAGCGTTTACAGCTAATGAAGGAATTATCGTTATGTTTTCTGTAGTTGAATCGGCACAACCTTGAGCGTTACTAACTAGATATTTTACGGGATATGTACCTGCAGTTAAACCATTAGAATTAAAAATATTTGAACTGACACCGGTTCCGGAAAATATTCCTCCCGAGGAAGCATTTGGAGATAATAACGTATTTAAGATAACAGATAAACCCGAACCTTCGCAAATTGGTAATGGTGGTGCCCAGTTAGTTACAGGTAGAGGATTTATAGTAATGGTTTGATTTACATTACTTGCACACTGACCTGCAGCAGGTGTAAAGGTATAGGTGGTGGTAACCGTATCGTTTATTGCAGGAGACCAAGTGCCATTAATCCCCTCATTTGAAGTGCTTGGAAAAGGACTTAAAGTTTGACCCTCACAAATCGAGGACACTAAATTAAAAGTTGGAATATTGGCTGGATTTACAACAATAGTAAGAGAAGTCGTATCCGCACCTTGACCATTATTAGGTGTAAAAACATAAGTAGTAGTGGCTGTATTATTCAGAATCGGAGACCAAGACCCATTAATACCATTAATAGAGTTTGAAGGAAGCGGATTTAAATTTTCTCCGCTGCAAATGGCTGCAACATTTGCAAAAGTTGGTTTTGTAGAAGGATTAACCGTTACTGTTAAATTAGCGGGAATTGCACACTGCCCGGCATTTGGAGTAAAAGTGTAGGTTGTTGTTGCCGTATTATTAACCGAGGGCGACCATATCCCCACTATTCCTTCGTTAGAAGAAGTGGGCAATGCACTTAGAGGTTCTCCACTGCAAATGGGGGCAACCGCGTTAAAACTTGGTGTTGTTGAAGTATTAACCGTTATGGTAAGCGTTGTTGAGTCGGCACAAGGTCCCAAAGGATCAGGTGTAAACGTATAAGTGGTGGTGGAAATATTATTTAATGCCGGCGACCAGGTTCCATTAATTCCATTGATAGAAGTTGTAGGAAGAGGATTTAGAGGGTCGCCCTGACAGATCGCATTAACAGCAGAAAAAGTAGGTTCGGGCAAGGCCGATGAATTATACTCTATTCTAACTTCACCAATACCTCCTTTTCCGCCAACTCTGGAAAAATGAGTATTACTATTTGAAGACCTATTATGACCAGCTGCGCCTCCACCGCCACCGCCTATACTGCTACCGTTATTACCAGCTGTTCCTAAAAATCCGTTTCCGAAAGGCTGAACGATTCCATTACCACCATTTCCACCTCCACCCGATCCACCAGCACCACCATTAGTAGAACTAGCATTACCACCGTTTCCGGTTGAGCCAGCACCACCACCCCCTGCACCGCTCCTATCCTGAGTATTACCAGCATGAACACCCGCCGAACCATTTCCACCGGTAAAGGAGGTAGTACCGTTGGTACCACCCGACCCGCTTCCACCGGTTCCATTAACCCCTTGGTGATTAGCACCTGAACAACCGCCTAAACAGCTTCTTAAAAAATTAGCAGCACTTCCTCCATTACCGCCAAAAGCACTTAGTGTTCCGGGTCCCGCAGTGGCTGGTCCTGAAAAAGTACTGTTTTCGCCGGGTAGACCGTTATTAGCTCTGTTATTTCCACTTGCATTTATGGGTCCACCATTACCACCGTCGCCTACTACAATCGTATATACTTGTCCCGGTACCACATTATAGGTTCTGCTCACATAACCTGCCCCTCCGCCGCCTCCGGCGGCTACACATGCTTCGTTGGTGGTGGGAGAATTACTGGTAGGATCAAACCTTACCCATATAGAGCCGCCTCCTCCGCCCCCACCCCAAGCTCTAACTGTAATTTGGGTAACACACGCCGGAACCGTCCAAGTATAGGTTCCCGGGGCAGAAAAGATATCTTGAGCTATTAAATCCCGAGAACTTAAAAAGGAACAGAACAGAACAGAAAATAATATAAATCTCTGGCAAGTATTTTTAAAGTTAAATGCGGCAAAAAAAAATTTTATAGATGGATAGATCACTTTAAATAAAATTGAAATTACCTTTCTAAGATAGGGTTTATTTAAAAGAATAAATAGGGCTAGCCCCTTTTAATAAGGGATATATTTTAAATAACTTTTTTTTCTTTTTGATTCTTAAAGAAGAATTAAAATTAGGAGCTAAAGAAAAGTTTAGAAATTTATTTATTCTCCTGATTTAACGGATTAAATCGATAGTAGGTTATAGATTTAAACAAACTCTATTTATTGTTTTCAACAGGTATCTTGTCCAGGTCATATATCCCTTTAGGTTTGGAGTTAAAGGTGGATCCAAACGAATATCCTAGGCTTAATGTAAAGGTATTGTATACGTCATTACTGCGGAGCGGATTAATACGGTAGTTGTTAAAGCCTCTGGAATAACGTACCGAAAAAAACAATTTATCAGAGCTATGGTAGGTTAATTCTGTGATAAATCCATAATCGAAATTTTTAAATGGTGTTTTTAGAGAGGATTCTGTAGTGCTTGCAGACTTATATCCCGGATAAGAAGATGTTAAAATATTAGTAAGCAAGGGGCCTACAAACTGAATACTATCAATAGCAGGTAAAATAATATCCAACAATGCACTTTCTTGTTTCAATTCCTCTTTACTGTTTGCTTTATGTAAATAGCCCAGATAAAAGCCTGCACCCAATTCAAAATTTTTATAATTAATAAAGCCCATAACGGGTAGCTCTATAAAACGAAGTACATCCGAACCTTTATAAAAAGAATACACTGTATCATTTATAAAATCGCCAAAAGAATTTAATAAAGAAGTATCCACCACTCCATCCAATATGGCATTTAAGTCGCTTAATAATGATTGCTTTTTGTCGAAGGAATATGTTTTACGCTTGGTATTATAATTTAACTCCGATTTTACAGAAAACCAATTGTTAATTTGGTAACGACCAACAAATCCCCCGTTAAAACTATTTAAATAAGTTGTACCTGAAACACTATTTTGAGGCTGAGGATTTAGATTAAGTCCTAAACGCGGACCATATGAAAATTGTGCAAAAGAGCAATTAACTATAAAAAAGAAGATTAGGATAGGTAAAGTTTTCATTCCAATTAAATAACACGCTAAAGTATCAAATAATTAATTAATCAATAAAATAATCAACCTTCAAAACATTCTGGTTATCTTGGTAAAATCAAATGAATCAAAATTAATATGACTGCCGAACACCCCAAAAAATTGTTTTTATTAGACTCAATGGCTCTTATTTTTAGAGCGTATTTTGCTTTTAGTAACAATCATCGCTATAACTCTCAGGGCCTTTGTACCTCTGCCATGTTTGGCTTTACCAATACGCTATTGGAGATTCTTCAAAAAGAAAAACCAACCCACATTGCAGCTGTTGTTGACACCGCAGCTCCAACCCAACGTCATGAAGAATTTGCTGATTACAAAGCCAATCGAGACGAAATGCCCGATGATATTTTAAAATCATTACCCTATATTAAAAGAATTATAGAAGGATTTAATATTCCATTTATTGGAATTGATGGATTTGAAGCGGATGATGTAATTGGAACCCTTGCCAAAAAAGCCGAGAAAGAAGGGTTTAGAGTTTATATGATGACCCCCGACAAAGATTTCGGACAATTAGTATCCGAAAATATTTTTATTTACAAACCGGCCAGAATGGGAAACGGGGCAGAGGTAATTGGAGTAGAAGAAATTTGCAATAAATACAAAATTAAAGACCCCAAACAGGTTATAGACATCCTCGGCTTAATGGGCGATAAGGTTGATAATATACCCGGAATACCCGGAGTAGGTGAAAAAACAGCCATGCAATTAGTTCAGGATTATGGTAGTGTTGAAGAATTGCTTTTACAAACCGATTCTTTAAAAGGTAAACTAAAGGAAAAGGTTGAAACTCACAAAGATTTAGCCGTATTATCTAAAAAACTAGCCACCATTATTACAGATGCCCCTATAGCCTTAGACCCCATCTCTTTAAACTTAGATCCTCCAAACAAAGAAGTATTAATTGAAGTATTTAACGAGCTTGAGTTTAGAGGACTTGCAAAAAGATTATTTGGAGAGGATATTTCTATAATTGCACCTGCTAACGTACCTACCGACTTGTTTGGAAATCCCCTTGAATCATCCAAAAAAATTGATAAAAATGAGGAGGCGGAAGAGCGTATAAGTAAATTTAAAACCATTGAAGATGTTAAGCATTCATACAAATTAATTGATGGCGATTCGGAAATTAACAACCTTATTAAAGAACTTTCCGGACTATCGGAATTTTGTTTTGATACTGAAACTACCGGAACAGATGCCATTGATGCTGAGATTGTAGGCTTATCTTTTTCGTTTAAAGAACATGAAGGATACTATATTCCATTTCCTGCAGATTATAATGAAGCCAAAACAAAACTTGAATTATTTAAACCGCTTTTCCAGAACGAGACAATAACCAAGATTGGACAAAATATTAAATACGACTTAACTATTTTAGCCAACTACAACATAGAAATTAAGGGCCCGTTATTCGACACTATGTTGGCGCATTACTTATTGCAGCCCGATTTAAGGCACAACATGGAGGTGATGGCCGAAGATTTATTAAAATACTCACCCGTAAGTATTGAAAGTCTAATTGGTAAAAAAGGCAAAAACCAGTTAAGCATGCGCGATGTGCCGATTGATAAAATTAAAGATTATGCAGCAGAAGATGCAGATGTAACATACCAGTTAAAAGAAGTATTAAACCCACTTTTAAAAAGCGCTAATACCCTAGATCTATTTAATAAAATTGAAATCCCATTAATATCAGTACTTGCCGATATGGAAAGAGCTGGAGCTTCCATAAATACTGGTGCTCTTAAAGAATTATCTAAAGAACTTGAAGATGATTTATACCGTATCGAAACAGAAATATTTCAAATGGCTGGTACCTCTTTTAATATTAATTCGCCAAAACAATTAGGTGATATATTATTTGAAGTATTGAAAATTGATGATAAGGCTAAAAAGACCAAAACAGGTCAATATGCCACTAACGAGGAAGTACTTTCTAAATTAGAAAGCAAACATCCAATAGTAGCTAAAATTCTGGAATACCGCGAATATCAAAAACTAAAAAGCACCTATGTGGATGCTTTACCAGAATTAATTAATAACAAAACCGGCAAGATACACACTTCATACAACCAAGCAGTTGCTGCAACCGGACGTTTAAGTTCCAATAATCCAAACTTACAGAATATCCCAATAAGAACACTGCGCGGAAAAGAAATTAGAAAAGCTTTTGTGGCTTCCGGGCCTGAATTTTGCTTATTATCGGCCGATTATTCGCAGATTGAATTGCGAATTATTGCAGAGTTAAGTAATGAAATTGCAATGCTGGAAGCTTTTAAAAACGGTGAAGATATTCACAGTTCTACTGCCTCTAAAGTTTGGGATGTTCCGCTTGATGCAGTTACAAACGATATGCGAAGAAAAGCTAAAGTTGTAAACTTTGGAATTATCTATGGAATTTCTGCATTTGGACTAAGCGAAAGAATTGGCATTTCGCGCTCAGAAGCTAAAGAAATAATAGATCAATATTTTGCCAAATACCCTCATATAAAAGATTACATGGATAAAATGATTTCTTTTGCTAAAGAGAACGGTTATGTGGAAACCGTTATGAAGAGAAGAAGATATATAAAGGATATAAATGCATCAAATGCTTTAAACAGAGGTTTTGCAGAGCGAAATGCTATTAATGCGCCAATACAAGGTTCTGCTGCCGATATGATTAAAATTGCGATGATTAATATTCACCGCGAAATGAAAATGCGAAAACTTAAATCGAAGATGATTTTACAAGTGCATGACGAATTGGTTTTTGATTGTTATAAACCGGAAACAGAACAACTTAAAGAGTTGGTTATATTCGAAATGAGCAACGCAATTAAATTAAATGTACCCATTGAGGTTTCTACTGGAATTGGTCAAAACTGGTTAGATGCCCATTAGTTAGTCAAGACTGGTATTCAATTTAAAAACATATTAAATTAACATGTGTTTTATAAAAAAAGTCTAGATAATTATCTTGATAAATTATACCTAAAATCGCTTTAGGGCATCCTGTGTTAAAAGCTTGGGTAATTTTATTTTTACCGGTTCGAGTCAACTTATATTCAAAGGCAACTATCGGCCCGTGGATTACTAGATAGTCTACTTCTTTTTGCACATATGTTCACCAAAATAATGCTTCACCCATTTTAACTTATAGTGAATATGTTTTGAAAATTGGCAATTAATGCTTTTTAATTGTTTATTAAATAAAAGAGGCTTCAAAAAACATAAAATCAACCAATAAAAACCGTTTAAAAACTTATCTTTGCACACTTAAATCGGCTTGAAAATGAGCAAATACAAAGAATACAAAGGTTTAAATTTACCGAATATCGCTAACTCTGTTCTCGAAAACTGGAAAAAGGAAAAGATTTTTGAAAAAAGCATCAGTACACGGGAAGGAAAAACCCCCTATGTTTTTTACGAAGGTCCGCCAAGTGCCAACGGAATGCCAGGTATACACCACGTAATGGCACGCTCCATAAAAGATATTTTTTGCCGTTATAAAACTCTTAAAGGTTTTCAGGTAAAACGCAAAGCGGGTTGGGATACTCATGGTCTTCCGGTTGAATTAGGTGTGGAAAAAGCCTTGGGTATTACTAAAGAGGATATTGGAAAGAAAATTACAGTAGAACAATACAACGAGGAATGCCGCAAAGATGTAATGAAATTTACTGATAAATGGGAATCGCTCACGGAAAAAATGGGGTATTGGGTGGATATGGAAAATCCTTACATTACTTACACGAACGATTACATTGAAAGTGTTTGGTGGCTATTACAAAACCTGTACAAGAAAAATCTATTATATAAAGGATATACCATACAGCCATACTCACCCGCAGCCGGAACAGGATTGAGCTCTCATGAATTAAATCAACCCGGATGTTACAGAAATGTAAAAGACAGAACGGCCGTTGCACAGTTTAAATTAGTGGAGAGTGGTAAGTTAAAAGTTGAGAGTTTAGCTGAGTTTAAAACAGAAAGTGATGTTTATTTTTTAGCCTGGACCACTACCCCTTGGACATTACCCAGTAATGTGGCTTTGGCCGTTGGTAAAAACATCGATTATTGTATTGTAGAAACCTTTAATCCCTTTACTTCAAAGAAACAAATTGTAATTCTGGCTAAAAATTTGATTTCAAAATATTTCAATGAAAAAGGTCTTGAAATTGATTTCGAATCGTATCATCCGGGCGATAAAATTATACCTTATCGAATTTTAAAAGAGGTAAAAGGTGCCGATTTGGATGGTCTCAGATATGATCAACTAATGCCATTTGCTCAACCCGAAAGTGGCGATTCTTTTCGAGTTGTGTGCGGCGACTTTGTTACAACAGAAGATGGAACCGGTATTGTTCATATTGCGCCTAGCTTTGGAGCAGACGATTTTAAAGTAGCCAGACAAAATGGGATTGGCTCCTTAACATTAGTAGATAAACGTGGTAAATTTTTACCTGAAGTTAAAGATGGACTTTTCTTGTATGGAGATGAATATGTTAAAGAAGCCTATTTGAATGATGAAGAAAAGAAAGTCGAATTTGAGAAGCAAAAACAAATTTTAGAAACTGCCGGAAAAATAAAGGATCTAAAAGTTTACCTGAGTGTTGATGAACGAATCGTTTTAAAATTACAGGAAGAAGGGAAATTATTTAAAAAAGAAAATTACGAACACAGTTATCCTCATTGCTGGAGAACTGATAAACCTGTTTTATATTATCCCCTGGACTCATGGTTTGTAAAAACAACGGAGTTAAAAGATAGGATGATTGAATTAAACAAAACTATAAACTGGAAACCAGAACACACCGGTACCGGAAGATTTGGAGAATGGTTAAATAATTTACAAGACTGGAATTTATCTCGTTCACGCTATTGGGGAATTCCCTTGCCTATATGGCGAAATGAAGAAGGAACCGAAGAAATTGTAATTGGATCTGCGGAAGAGTTAAAGGCAGAGATAGAAAAATCGATTGCTGCAGGTTTCATGAAAATTAACCCCTTAAATAACTTTAACCCCAACGATTTTAGTAAAGAAAACTATTCTACATTTGATTTACATAAACCATTTGTTGATGAAATAATTTTAGTTTCTAAAAAGGGAAACCCCTTAAAACGCGAGAGCGACTTAATAGATGTATGGTTTGATAGTGGAGCCATGCCCTACGCTCAACTTCACTACCCATTCGAAAACAAAGAGTTAATTGATAATAAAAAATATTATCCGGCTGATTTTATTGCAGAAGGTGTTGATCAAACTCGTGGCTGGTTTTTTACCTTACACGCAATTGCTACCATGTGTTTTGATTCTGTTGCTTTTAAAAACGTGGTTTCTAATGGTTTGGTGCTCGATAAAAATGGTAACAAAATGAGTAAAAGATTAGGGAATGCCATAGACCCATTTGATACTCTCGAAAAATTTGGACCCGATGCCACCCGTTGGTATATGATAACCAATGCTGCTCCCTGGGATAATTTAAAATTTGACTTGGAAGGTATTACAGAAGTACAACGAAAATTCTTTGGTACACTTTACAATACTTATTCATTCTTTGCTATTTATGCAAATATTGATGGATTTACCTATAAAGAAGAAGATATAGCTGTTGAAAAGAGACCGGAAATTGATCGTTGGATATTGTCCGAGTTAAACACCCTTATTAAAGAGGCAGAAGAAGCATACAGCGACTACGAGCCACATAGAGCAGGAAGAGCCATTGAAAACTTTGTAGATGAACATTTAAGTAATTGGTATGTTCGCTTGTGCCGCCGCCGTTTTTGGAAAGGCGAATACAGTGAAGATAAAATTTCCGCTTATCAAACCTTGTACACGTGCATGGAAATAGTTGCCAAACTGGCCTCCCCTATTGCTCCTTTCTTTACCGACCAATTATTTTTAGACTTAAACAAAGTTACTGGTAAAGATCACTCCGAATCTATTCATTTAAGTGATTTTCCATTAGTACAACCAAGCGCCATAAATAAAAATCTAGAAGAACAAATGCAACTTG
>JBIICS010000012.1:0-32235 GCA_044238735.1 Bacteroidia bacterium | reverse complement strand
AAATGATAAAACATTACCAATATTGGCTAAAATGGCATTAGCACAGGCGCAAGCCGGAGCCGATATTTTAGGACCAAGTGATATGATGGATGGAAGAGTTGGTTATATAAGAAATGAATTGGATAAGGCTGGTTTTGTTAATACGGGTATTATGAGCTACACTGCAAAATACGCCTCAGCCTTCTACAATCCGTTCCGCGATGCTCTTGATTCTGCTCCTAAAAGGGGCGATAAAAAAACGTATCAAATGGATTTTGCAAATGTTAAAGAAGCATTAATAGAGGCCGAGCTAGATCAAATGGAGGGAGCTGATTACCTCATGGTTAAACCTGCACTTGCTTATTTGGATGTAATAAAAACTTTAAAGGATAATTTTAATTTGCCCATTGCTGCATATAATGTAAGTGGAGAGTATGCAATGATTAAAGCAGCTTCTGAATTAGGGTATTTGGATGATAAAAAGATTATGGTTGAAATTTTAATGGGAATTAAACGAGCAGGTGCCGATATAATCTTAAGTTATTTTGCAAAAGAATACGCCCTTTTCAGAAAGAATCTTAAGTAAGTACTTTTAAGGCTAAACACATTGATTTTTAAGAGGTTAAAATAACTCTCTACCTCAAAAAAAATGATTAAATTTGAAGTTTAGCCGTTTATGGAAAAGGAATATTTTGCGCATGAAAGCGCCTATATAGACGAGGGTTGTAAAATAGGTAAAGGAACAAAAATTTGGCACTTTACTCACATTATGCCTAACTGTATTATTGGGGAAAATTGTAACATAGGACAGAATGTTGTAATATCTCCTCAAGTGGTTTTAGGCAGAAACGTAAAAATTCAAAATAACGTTTCTATTTATACAGGAGTTACGTGTGATGATGATGTTTTTCTGGGTCCCTCTATGGTATTTACTAATGTAATTAATCCAAGAAGTGCTGTAAATCGTAAAAGTGAATATGCTAAAACACACGTTGGTAAGGGTGCTACTATTGGCGCTAATGCTACAATCGTTTGTGGTCACGATATAGGGGCCTTCGCTTTTATTGGCGCAGGGGCAGTAGTTACTAAAAATGTGCCTGATTACGCTTTAATAGTTGGTAATCCGGGTAGGCAAATGGGTTGGATGAGTGAGTTTGGCCATCGTTTAATTTTTAATGATCGGGGTATTGCCTTTTGTCCGGAAAGTAAAGAACAATATCAATTGGAAAATGGAAAAGTGAAAAAGCTTTAATTAAAGTATGAGTAAAAAAATAAAATTTGCTGTAATTGGTCAGGGACACATCGGTAAAAGACATGCCGAAATGGTTCGTCGAAATCCCGATTGTGAATTAATTGCGGTGTGCGATGTTGAGCCGAAAGATAAGATTGGACTTTCTGAAATTTCAGAACCATTTTATAACTCACCCAATGAAATGCTCGAAAAGCATCCTGATATTGAAGTTGTAAACGTATGCACGCCTAATGGATTGCATGCCGAACATTCTCTAATTGCTTTAGAGTATAGAAAGCACGTGGTGGTAGAAAAGCCCATGGCACTTAGTAAGTCGGATTGTGAAACTATTATTTATAAGGCGCTTCAAGTTAACCGAAACGTTTTTTGTGTAATGCAAAATCGGTACTCCCCACCCTCTGTTTGGTTAAAAGAAATTGTAGACAATAAAGTTTTGGGCGATGTATTCATGGTCCAGTTAAATTGTTACTGGAATCGCGATGAGCGTTATTATAAGGCGGGTGGTTGGAAAGGAACACAACACCTAGACGGTGGAACTTTGTTTACTCAGTTTTCTCACTGGATTGATATCATGTATTGGATTTTTGGAGATATAACAGATATCCAGGCTAAGTTTGCCGATTTTAATCATCATAACTTAACCGAGTTCGAGGATAGTGGTTTTGTTAGTTTCAAATTTGTTAACGGGGGTATGGGTTCCATTAATTACAGTACCGCTGTGTGGAATAAAAATTTAGAGAGTAGCTTAACTATTATAGGAAGTAATGGAAGTATTAAAGTAGGGGGGCAATACATGGATCAGGTTGATGTTTGTAATATTAAAGATTATACGATGCCTGAGCTTGCTCCTACAAGTCCTGCTAACGATTATGGCTCCTATAAAGGATCTGCCAATAATCATCATTTTTTAATTGAAAATGTAGTGCAGACTTTAAAAGGTCACGGAACTATTACAACTAATGCCTTAGAGGGTCTAAAGGTGGTAGATATCATAGAGAGAATATATAATATTCGTTCAACTGATAGAAAAAATTAATTAAGAATACATAACATATATAAATAAAGAAAAAATGCCAAATCAGGATTTATACACAAAAATTGTAAATAAAGAAGCAAAAATTGCAGTAATTGGATTAGGATATGTGGGGTTACCTATTGCTCTTGCTTTTGCCAAAAAAGTATCGGTAATTGGATTTGATATAAACAGCGAAAGAGTTGAAATGATGAAAAAGGGAGTAGATCCCAGTGAGGAATTATCCCGTAAAGATTTTGAAGGTTGCGATATTACATTTACTACCTCTATAGACGTTCTTAAAAAAGCTAATTTCTTTATTGTTGCTGTTCCAACTCCGGTAGATGAGCATAATATCCCCGACTTAAAACCATTACTGGGAGCTTCTGCTTCTGTGGGAAAGGCAATCAAAAAAGGTGATTATATCGTTTTCGAATCAACAGTATATCCGGGATGTACGGAAGAGGATTGCGTGCCTGTATTAGAGGAGGTCTCTGGCCTTAAGTTTAAAAAAGATTTTAAAGTGGGTTATTCTCCCGAACGAATTAACCCAGGTGATAAAGAACACATAATTACCAAAATTCTGAAGGTAGTATCGGGTTGCGATAAAGAATCTCTTGAGATGATTGCAAAAACTTACGAAATTATTGTTGAACCTGGTGTTCATAAAGCGGCCTCAATTAAAGTGGCCGAGGCAGCAAAAATTATAGAGAATACGCAGCGCGATGTTAATATCGCTCTAATGAATGAGCTTTCCATTATTTTTAGCCGACTGGGTATAAATACTTTTGATGTTTTGGAAGCCGCTGGTACCAAATGGAATTTTCTTAAATTTTTTCCAGGATTGGTTGGAGGACATTGTATTGGGGTTGATCCATACTATTTAACTTATAAAGCGGAAGCATTAGGGTATCATGCACGTATAATTAATAGTGGAAGATATGTAAACGACTCTATGGGTGGTTACGTAGCGAAACAAACCGTTAAAAAAATGATAGCGGCCAAAAAAGATTTAAGCAAATCTAACGTTTTGGTAATGGGAGCAACATTTAAGGAAAATGTTAGTGATATTCGTAATTCTAAAGTTGCTGATGTGGTAAAGGAGTTAAAGTCGTATGGTGTTAAGGTAGATATTGTAGACCCTCATGCTTCATCTAAAGAATTAAAACATGAGTATGGTTTTGGATTAATTAAAACGCCAAATAAAAAATATGATGCCATTATTGTAGCGGTTAATCACAAAGAATATTTAAACTTAACTGAAAAAGATTTTACTCTTTTAGGTACTAAAGGGGTTATATTGGTTGATATTAAAGGCATCTATCGCAACAAATTTAAAAAATTAACATACTGGAGTTTGTAATGATTAGGCCAAAAGTTTTAGTTACCGGTGGAACGGGTTATATTGGCTCTCATACAGTTGTAGAATTGTTCGAGAAAGGCTATGAGCCAGTTATTGCCGATAATCTAAGTAACTCCGATATAAGTGTATTGAATAATATTGAATCCATTATTGGATTCCGACCCATATTCTATCAATTGGACGTTTGCGATCATCAAAAATTAAACGAAATATTTAATCATCATACCGATTTGGTTGCAGTTATTCATTTTGCAGCATTTAAGGCGGTTGGAGAGTCGGTTTTAAATCCCTTAAAATATTATCATAATAATTTAAGTTCGCTTATAAATTTACTTCAGGTTATGGAATCGCATAAATGCTCCAACCTGGTATTTTCTTCTTCTTGTACGGTATATGGTCAACCTGAATCTTTGCCCGTTGACGAATTTGCTCCTGTAAAAGCTGCAGAGTCTCCTTATGGAAATACCAAACAAATTGGTGAAGAAATACTGCGCGATTGTGTTCATGCAAATCAGCAATTAAAAGTTGTTTCCTTAAGGTATTTTAATCCTATTGGCGCTCATCATTCGGCAAAAATTGGCGAACTTCCAAATGGTGTTCCAAGCAATCTGGTCCCTTACATTACCCAAACTGCGGCTGGTATTAGAGAGCAGTTAAGTGTTTGGGGCAGCGATTATAATACTCCCGATGGCACATGCATCCGCGATTTTATAAATGTGGTCGATTTGGCTAAAGCACATGTTGTGGCAATTGAACGAATGATAAACAATAAGTGTAAAAATGGTTTTGAATTTTTTAATATTGGTACTGGAAAAGGAAATTCTGTTTTAGAAATTATCAAGAGTTTTGAAAAGGTAAGCGGATTAAAGTTAAATTATAAATTGGCAGATCGCAGGCCTGGAGATATAGAAAAAATTTATGCTGATACTAATTTCGCTAACATTGAATTGGGATGGCATGCCGAAAAATCTTTGGATGAAACTATTTTATCTGCCTGGAAATGGCAACAAGAATTATTAAGTCGTAAGTAATGAGTAAAAAAATATTAATAACCGGTGGTGCAGGTTTCATTGGTTCTCATGTAGTGAGAAGATTCGTTAATCATTATCCTCAGTATTTAATTTATAATCTGGATAAACTGACTTACGCTGGTAATCTTGAAAATCTTCAGGATATCCAGTATAAACCAAATTATCAATTTATTAAGGGAGATATTGTGGATACTGCTTTTGTTATGAATCTGTTTAAGGAGCATAATTTTGATGGTGTTATTCATCTGGCCGCAGAATCGCATGTAGACAGAAGTATTTCCAATCCACTGGAGTTTGTGATGACAAATGTTGTAGGTACCGTAAGTTTACTAAACGCTGCCAGAGAGATTTGGAAAAATCGTGAAGATTTGAGGGATGTTAGATTCTATCACGTTTCTACCGATGAGGTTTATGGATCACTTGATTTTGATGGTACTTTCTTTACCGAAAAAACGCCATACGATCCTCATAGTCCTTATTCCGCTTCTAAAGCAAGTTCAGATCATTTTGTTAGAGCTTATCACGATACGTATAAGTTTCCTGTTGTAATTTCAAATTGTTCCAATAACTACGGTTCTCATCATTTTCCCGAAAAATTAATTCCTCTTTGTATAAATAATATTAAAAACAATAAGCCCCTACCTATTTACGGTAAAGGGGAGAACGTTAGAGATTGGTTGTGGGTAGAAGATCATGCACGGGCTATTGATGTAATTTATCATAAGGGTAAATCTGGTGAAACCTATAATATAGGAGGGCATAACGAATGGACCAATATTAATCTGGTTAAATTGTTATGTAAAATAATGGATGAAAAATTGAACAGAGCACCGGGAACATCCGAGAAATTAATAACATATGTTACTGATAGGGCTGGTCACGATTTACGTTATGCAATAGATGCCGATAAACTTAAAAATGAATTAGGATGGGAACCGTCCTTACAATTTGAGGAAGGTTTGCAGAAAACAGTAGATTGGTATTTAAAAAATGAAAATTGGCTTTCGGGTGTTACCAGTGGCGATTATCAAAAGTATTACGAACAGCAATATGTAAAACGTTAATGTATAAAACAATATTTCATAGCCAGGATATTTCTAAATTAACCTTTTTGGTTACGGGTGGTGCTGGTTTTATAGGTTCTAATGTTGTAGAGTATCTTCTTACTCATAATGCGGGTAAGGTGGTTGTTCTGGATAATTTTAAAACAGGCTTTCATCATAACATCCAATCCTATTTATCTAAATCTAACTTCGAACTTATTGAAGGTGATATATGTAAATTTTACGATTGCCAGCGTGCCTGTAAAGGCGCCGATTATGTAATTCATCAAGCCGCTTTGGGCTCGGTGCCCAGGTCGATAGAAAATCCGATAGCTACCAATGATACAAATGTTTCAGGCTTTCTTAATATTTTAGTGGCAGCCAAAGATGCAAACGTTAAAAGAGTGGTTTATGCCAGCTCATCATCTGTTTTTGGTGATAGTAAAATTTTACCAAAGGTTGAAGATAATATTGGTAAACCTCTTTCGCCTTATGCGGTTACAAAATTGGTAAACGAATTATATGCCGACGTTTTTTTTAAAACATACGGTCTGGAAATTATAGGCTTACGTTACTTTAATATTTTTGGTCCTCGTCAAAATCCAACCGGCCCCTATGCCGCAGCTATTCCTTTGTTTATGGATGCGCTCCTAAACAATCGCTCTCCTTATATAAACGGCGACGGTGAGCAAACGCGAGACTTTACTTTTGTTGAAAATGCTGTACAGGCCAATATAAAAGCATGTTTTACAACACATCACCAGGCATTGGGAGGAGTGTTTAATATAGCCGTAGGCGAAAGAACTTCAATTAAAGAATTGTTCTATAATTTAAAGGAGATTAGTTCTTCTAAAATAGATCCTATATACCGCCAAGAAAGAGCGGGAGACGTGCGTGATTCATTAGCTGATATTTCAAAAGCTAAACAATTACTTGATTATAATCCATCGGTAAATTTTAAAGAGGGATTGAGTTTTACATTTAACTGGTTTAAAAAAGAATTTGGTGTTTAATGGGAATATGGAGTAAAATATTTGGCTCTTCCAAGCATTTACCTGATGCTTTGGCTGATTATAGTATTTTAAAAACCGATATTCACTCACATCTAATTCCCGGAATTGATGATGGTGCTAAATCGCTGGAGGACTCCATAAGTTTAATTAATGGGTTTGTTGAATTTGGCTACCAAAAGTTAATTACTACGCCTCACATCATGGGCGATTTTTATAGAAACACTCCCGAAATTATCTTACGAGGATTAGACGCGGTTAGATCTGAAATTGCGAAACAAAATATACCCATTCAAATAGAAGCTGCTGCCGAATATTATCTGGATGCTGATTTCGAAGCCAAATTACGTAACGAAAAATTATTGACTTTTGGTGATAATTATTTATTGTTTGAAATCTCCTATTTAAATGAGCCTGATGGCTTAATGCCTGCTATTTTTGAAATGCAGATGAAAGGTTACAAACCTGTTCTGGCTCATCCCGAACGTTATCCTTATTTCTATAATAAACCTGAAATCTATAGTGAAATTACTGAAAGAGGAGCGTTACTTCAGTTAAATATTAATTCTTTGTCGGGACACTATGGTCCTGGTGCTTTAAAAATTGGAGAAAAATTATTGAAAGAAGGTTTGGTTTCATTCTTGGGTTCTGATTGTCACCATGCAGGTCATCAAAATTTAATGAAAAAAGTGTTGAACGATTCAAGGCTAAGGTTAACTCACGAAGTGCTAAATTTAACTTTATAGTAATTGAGGTATCTTTTAAAGAATTACGGTAGTTTTTATCTGACTTTTATTTTACTTCTAATAGTGGGTAGATTTAGTCCGATTCTTTTTTACGGATCTTTTACGCTGTTTCAGTTATTTTTAATCAGAAGAGGAAGAACCATCGAACAATTCATCAGCCTTATCACCATAATATTTCTCTCCGATGGTCCTGTTTTTTATGAGTTTACAGATTCCTATAAAGTGGTGATGTTATTGCTCACATTCCTTAATTTTTATAAGCTAAAAGGGTTTTCTTCCTTGTCTAAGGATATGCTTATTTTTATACCATTTGCATTGTTGGCTGTTTTCGGTTCTTTTAATTCCGACGATGTTTCCATCTCTATTCAAAAATCTGTTTCCTATTGTTTGGGCCTTCTTTTATTTTATAACTTAATTAATATTGCAGATCTTAAAGAAAAACTCCCGGAGTTTCTGTCGTTAATTATTTTTACTGCTTTTTTAATTTTACTCTCTGGTCATGTGCTTAAATTCTTCTTTGGAAATATGTTTCTTCTTGTTGAAGGAAGGTATAATGGTATGATGCGTAATCCTAATGGTTTAGGTTTATTTTCTTTATTATTTTTTATTCTTCTTTTTTCTTTAAATAGAATTAAAATTTTAATCTTTTCTAATACTGATATAATAATAATTGGCTTACTGATAATCTTAAATATAATTATGTCGGGCTCCCGTAATAGTCTGTTCGGTACAATTGTATTTCTTGTTTTCTATCGTTTTAATAAAATACATCCTATAATTACAATACTGGCCTTTGTAGTTTTCCTATATCTAAATGCATTTTACGAGCAAATTATTGGCTTTGTGGCTTCCACTTTTGGGCTGGAAGAATACCTTAGGATAGATACCGTTAAGGAAGCTTCCGGAAGAATTGTAGCCTGGGAATTTATTTATGAACGTTTATCCATCTTCGATTATTTTGGCAGAGGATTTTATAGTACAGAATTACTTTTTACAAAATACAGGATGCAACTTTCTGTTTTAGGTCATCAGGGAAATGCGCATAATTCTTTTTTAACCCTTTGGTATGATACCGGACTATTGGGTGTTCTATTACTCTTAATTGGTTTTATGAGTTTGTTTTTAAAACTGGAGAAATCAATCTATGTAGGAATTCCAGCTATGTTTACTATATTCTTTTTGGCCTTCTTCGAATCATGGTTGGCAGGATCTCTTAATCCATTTACTCCTATGTTGCTTTTGTTACTTTCTCTCAATAATGTAAAATATAATAGAACTTGAAAATTCTATTCTTATATACCGAGCTCGCTGCCTATAATTTTCCGTGTTTTAATCAGTTAATTCAACAGGGTAATCAAGTTTTGGTTTATTGTTACCCGGTTAATAAGGAAGCTCCTTTTAATTTCAATAAAGTAAATATTAATTTGATCAATAGGTTTTCTGTTAACGACTCTGAGTTGCTTATTAATGCTCATAATTTTAATCCGGATGTAATCTTTTGTTCGGGATGGAAAGATAAAGGATATTTAAAGGTGTGTTCTAAATTCAGAAAATCAAAGACTGTGATTGTTGGTTTTGATAATCAATGGAGTGGCAGTTTAAAGCAAATTATGGCTTCTTGGATGCGCTTTTATTTTATTAAACCTTATTTTAACTATGCATGGGTGCCCGGTATTTTGCAGGAAAAATTTGCCTCAAAGCTGGGCTTTGATAAGGAGCATATTCTTAAAGGATTTTATTCTGCCGATGTAGCCCTTTTTAATAATGTTTATACTAGCTCGAAACCATGTAACAAACGTTTCATTTTCTCGGGAAGATATTATGATTTTAAAGGACTTACCGACCTTTGGAGCGCATTTATTAAATTGCAAAATGAAAGTCCAAACGATTGGGAACTCTGGTGTCTGGGCACTGGAGATATTATTCCGATTGAGCATCCTAAAATTAAACACTTTGGTTTTGTTCAACCCGAACAAATTCCGAATATAATGAAACAGACAGATGTGTTTATTTTGCCTAGTAAATTCGAGCCATGGGGGGTAGTAGTGCACGAATTTGCTGCTGCAGGTTTTCCCTTAATTTGTTCTGATTGCGTTGGAGCTGCTACTGCTTTTTTGCAAAATGATATTAATGGTTATACATTTAAGGCGGGTGATGTTGAGCATTTAAAAAAATTAATGAGTAAATTCATAGAGATGTCTGATCAGGATTTAAATAAAATGGGTGCGCATAGTCATTCCATGGCTCAGCAAATATCACCTCAAACATGGGTAAAAACCTTATATACTGTAATTAATTAAGTTTAAATTGTGTGTGGTATAAACGGCATATTAAATTTTAATTCTAAGCCACAACCGGATGTGGTTAGGAAGATGAATTTAGCTCTTGCTCATCGTGGGCCAAATAATGATGGATTGTTTTCTGATGATTACATTGCATTGGGTCACAGACGTTTGTCTATTATTGACTTATCCGATTCGGCGAATCAGCCTTATTACTCCGAAGATAAGCGATATGTTATCGTATACAACGGAGAGCTTTATAATTATCTGGAATTAAAAAAAGAATTGTCCGACTTTAAATTCAGAACAAACTCCGATACTGAAGTAATTTTAAACGCTTATATAAAGTACGGTACGGAATGTTTAAATTTTTTTAACGGCATGTACGCCTTTGCTATTTGGGATAGTTTAAAAAAGGAATTCTTTGCAGCCCGAGATCGCATGGGTGTAAAGCCATTTTATTATTCTTTTTCAAATCATTCTTTTGTATTCTCTTCCGAAATAAGACCCATTATAAAATCAGGGCTTGTAACAGGTAAATTGGACCTTAACTCTCTCCGTCAATATTTGCAGTTTCAAACCGTTTACGCTCCTGATACTATAATGGAAGGGGTTAAGGTGTTGCCTGCTGCCTCCTTCATTTTAATAAACGAACAAACTAATCGTATAAATAAGTACTGGAATATTAGTGAATTTGTAGTTAGTAACTCCAATCTTAATTATCATGATGTTAAGGATTCTGTTCGGGATCTCCTTAAGCAATCTGTTAAGCGAAGATTAATATCGGATGTTCCATTTGGTGCTTTTTTATCCGGAGGGATAGACTCCAGTGCTATTGTTGCTTTAATGGCCAATGTTTCCGAAAACGATATTAATACCTTTTCTATCACATTTAATGAAAAAGAGTACACAGAGGAAAAATATTCACGTATCGTATCGGCAAAGTTCAATACTAAGCATACCGAAATTAAATTAGGTGTTAATGATTTTAAGGCTCTTTTGCCTGAAGCTCTTCAAAAACTTGATCATCCAAGTGGCGATGGGCCCAATACCTATGTGGTTTCTAAATATACCAAAGAAGCCGGTATTACCATGGCATTGTCTGGTATTGGTGGCGACGAGTTATTTGGGGGTTATCCGGTGTTTAATCGATTGCCGACATTACTTAAAGGCGCAGCGCTCGATTTAATTCCAATTTCAGCTCGTAAACTTTTTGCTAGTATTTTACAAATAAACAAAAGTGTCGCTACTAAAAAAATAGGTTGGTTGTTAAACGAAAAAAAATGGAATTTTAATTCATTGTATCATCTTAATAGAATGATATGCGATGCTAATACGGTGAATAGTATGCTCTCTTATCAAAAAGATTTAGAATTGCCTGATTTGAGTTCATTTTATTTTAAAGATAGTATTATGTCGTCAATCTCTCTGGCAGAATACCAAACGTATTTACAAAATGTTTTGTTGCGCGATGCCGACCAAATGAGTATGGCTCATGCCCTTGAAGTTCGGGAACCTTTTATGGATCATAAGCTTATTGAATTTGTATTGGGAGTGCCTGATAGATTTAAAAAAGGGACCTATTCAAAACAATTACTTATTGATGCTTTAGGCGATTTATTGCCCGAGGAAGTTTATAATCGGCCAAAAATGGGTTTTACGTTTCCATGGAGATTGTGGCTGCAAACCGATTTAAAATCTTTTTGTGAGGAGCGAATTAATTCCCTGGCTAAAAGAAGTTATTTTAATAGTGAAGTTCTTGTTATTTGGAAACGTTTCTTAGATAACGATAAGGAGGTATCGTGGTCGCGCATATGGTTATTAGTGGTTTTGGAAGATTGGATGCAAAACAATAATGTAGAATAATGAGGCCCAAGGTTTTAATTTTTATTGATTGGTTTTATCCGGGCTTTAAATCCGGTGGTCCTGTTCAATCTATTCTCAATCTTACTGCACATCTCGGAGAATTTTTCGATTTTTATGTAATTACTCGCGATACAGATTATTGTGAATCTATTCCCATGAAAGGAATTCTATCTAATCAATGGAATAAAATCAATGATCATCTTCACGTATATTATTGTTCTGCAAATTCAATCAAGGCTAAATTGTTTAAGCAATTATTCAAAGAAATCAATCCAGATGTATTATACATAAATGGAATTTTTTCTTCAAAATTTTCTATTCTTCCTGCTTATCTGTTTAAAAATTTTAGACTTCGAAAAATAGTGGGTACCAGGGGAATGTTGGCTAAGGGGGCACTACAAATAAAGGGATTAAAAAAGGCTGCTTTTTTATTTTTAGCTAATCAAACCAATCTGTATTCAAATTATCAGTTGCATGTTACTAACTTTAATGAACAAGAGGACGTAATAAATGTATTAGGTAAAGAGGTCAAGCTATTTGTAGCACCTAATCTTCCTCAAAAAATCACTCTTAATTATAGGTCTTTAGTTTCATCTGATGTTCTTAATATAATTAATGTTGCAAGAATCTCTCCCGAAAAAAATTTAATCTTTGCTTTACAGAGTTTGAAAAAAGTAAAGCGGAAGATCCTATTTGATATTTATGGTTCTGTATATAATAATGATTATTGGTCTCGATGTCAGGTTGTAATTAATGAATTACCCTCTAATATAATTGTAAACTATAAAGGAGTTCTGGATTCTGATCTTGTAATTAATACTATTTCTCAATATCATCTTTTTTATATGCCTACTTTAGGAGAGAATTACGGACATGTAATCGTTCAATCCTTCATGGCTTCAACGCCTGTTTTAATTAGTAACAAAACACCATGGCAAAATTTAGAAAGTTTAAATTGTGGTTTTGATCTCGATTTAAGTCAACCGGAATTGTTTTCTTCGCTTATTGATAAAGTGGATATGGATTTATTACTTAAGTGGAGAAAAGGAGCTTTTTTAATGGCTCAAAATACTGTTAATAATACAGAAAACATCAGTTTAAATAAACAGTTACTGTGGCCTAATAATAGTTAAATTTACATCATGATTTTGCAGAACGATCTTATACTAAAAGCCGCCAAAGGCGAAGAAACAGATAGAACTCCCATATGGCTTATGCGTCAGGCAGGCAGAATTTTGCCCGAATACAGAGCGGTTCGTGAGAAATTAAGTGGTTTTATAGAATTAGTTAAAACTCCCGAACTAGCCGCAGAAGTTACGATACAGCCGGTAGATATTTTAGGCGTTGACGCAGCAATTATTTTTAGTGATATTTTGGTAATTCCCGAGGCAATGGGTTTGCCTTATCAAATGATTGAGAGTAAAGGACCCTGGTTCGAAAATACAATCAAAACAGAATCTGACCTTGCGAAAATACATATAGCTCTAGATGAAGATTATTACTATATGCCAGAAGCTATAGCGGTTACTCGTAAAGCGTTAAACGGCAGGGTACCCTTAATTGGTTTTGCAGGTGCACCTTGGACTATCTTTGCCTACATGGTAGAAGGGAATGGCTCCAAAACGTTTTCTAAGGCTAAGAAAATGTTGTATACCAACCCTAAGTTGTCTCATCAACTATTGGAAATGATTACCCAGAGTACCATCAATTATCTTAAGGCGCAAATTAAAGCCGGAGCCGATATGGTTCAGTTATTCGATTCGTGGGCAGGTATTCTTTCACCTGAACAATATAATTTATTCTCTCTTCAGTATATCCGTAATATATGTGATGCAATTACTGAGGTTCCGGTTACCGTATTTGGTAAGGGAGCTTTTTTTGCCAGAAGTGAGATGGGTAAATTAAATTGTAATACCATTGGCTTAGATTGGAATATGGATATCTCAGAATCTCGACTTTTAATAGGTCCAGAAAAAACCTTACAAGGAAATATGGATCCTTGTATGCTTTATGCCGATTATGAAACAATTAAAATAGAAGCTGAAAAAATGCTCAAAGCATTTGGACCAAACAGGCATATCGCTAATTTGGGTCATGGTTTATATCCCGATCTGGATAAGGATAAAGTGAAGTTTTTTATAGATTGTGTTAAGAGTTATAGGCATTCATAAAAAAAGCGGGTGATCCCGCTTTTTTTATAGTTGAAATTTTTTACTATGCAAACATACGATGTTCTTTTTTGTAAAGCTCCTCTTTAGGTAATGATTTAAAATAATCATATGTAATCTTTAAGCCGTCTGCTCTGCTTACTTTGGGTTCCCATCCTAATATCTCTTTTGCTTTACTTATATTGGGCCTACGTTGTTTAGGGTCGTCTTTTGGTAATGGTAAAGAAATTAATTTTTGATGAGCACCTGTTAGTTTAAGAATTTCTTCTCCAAATTCTTTGATTGTAATTTCGGATGGATTACCAATATTTACAGGTAAATGGTAGTCGCTCAACAATAAACGATATATTCCCTCTACAAGATCGTCAACATAACAAAATGATCGGGTTTGCGAACCATCTCCAAACATGGTTAAGTCTTCCCCTCTCAGAGCCTGACCAATAAAAGCGGGTAACACACGGCCGTCGTTAAGTCTCATTTTTGGCCCATAAGTATTAAAAATGCGTACAATTCTAGTTTCAACACCATGTGCATTGTGGTAGGCCATGGTAATGGCTTCCATAAAGCGTTTGGCCTCATCGTAACAACCACGCGGACCAACCGGGTTAACATTTCCCCAATATTCTTCATTTTGTGGATGAACAACAGGATCTCCATATACTTCTGAAGTAGAGGCAACCAAAATTCTGGCTTTTTTTGCCCGAGCTAATCCCAATAAATTATGCGTACCTAATGAAGAAACTTTTAAGGTTTGAATGGGAATTTTTAAATAATCAATAGGGCTTGCCGGTGAGGCAAAATGCATGATGTAATCGAGTTCACCGGGCACATGTACATACTTAGAAACATCATGATGATAAAATTCAAATTGTTCTAATTTAAAGAGATGTTCAATATTTTTTAAATCACCGGTTATTAAATTATCCATTGCAATAACATCGCACCCTTCTTTTATAAAACGATCGCATAAATGCGAGCCTAAAAAACCGGCGGCACCTGTTATCAATACTCTTTTTCTTTTCTCCATTAATTATAATAGTTCAATAGTTTACTAATTCAAAATTTGTGATGTGAGTTGATTTATTTGCTTGTTTTTTAATTTCTAATCTGCTAATAAACTATTTTACGGTGGCTCTTCCTATGCTTTCATAGTAATAACCCAATTCTTGCATCTGATTAAGTTCATACAAATTTCTTCCGTCAAAAATTACTTTTGCTTTAAGTAATGAGGAAATTTTATCAAAATCAGGTGTTCTAAATTCACTCCATTCGGTAGCGATCAAAAGGCAATCGGCATCTTTTATTACATCGTACTGGGAACCATAAGTAATTTTATTTCCAATTAAATTTTTTACATTATTAATTGCCTCAGGGTCGAATGCCGAAATGCTGGCACCTGCTTTGGTAAGTTCTTCTATTAAGTATAACGCAGGCGCTTCACGTATATCGTCGGTATCTGGTTTAAATGCCAGACCCCATAAAGCAATTTTTTTCCCTTTTAAATCGTGATTAAAGTATTTTTTTATACGAGGAATAATAATAGTTTTTTGGGTTTCGTTAACCTCCATTACCGACTCAAGAATACGAAATTTATAATCTACCTCTTTTGCCGATTTATGAATAGCCTGTACATCTTTTGGGAAACAACTTCCACCATAACCAATGCCCGGAAATAAGAATCGTTTGCCAATTCTGTCGTCGCTTCCAATTCCAATTCTTACCATATCAACATCTGCACCAACACGCTCGCATATATTAGCAATTTCATTCATAAATGTAATTTTAGTTGCCAAGAAAGCATTTGCTGCATATTTAGTCAACTCCGCCGATTTTTCATCCATGAAAATAATCGGATTTCCCTGGCGAACATATGGTTTATATAATTCACCCATTAATTTTTTAGCTTTTTCTGTTGAGGCCCCAATAACAACCCTATCCGGTTTCATAAAGTCATCAACTGCAAAACCTTCTCTTAAAAACTCTGGGTTTGAAACCACGTCAAATTCTCCTTTAAAGTTTTGAGCTATGGCATTTCTTACTTTTTCGGCTGTACCAACCGGAACAGTACTTTTATCTACAATAACCTTATATTCGGTAATTAATTTACCTAAATCGTTTGCAACTCCAAGTATATAGGATAAATCAGCAGAACCATCTTCGCCGGGAGGAGTAGGTAAAGCCAAAAATATTATTTTAGCATCCTTAACGGCTTCAGCCAGATTGGTGGTAAAAACCAATCGACCTTCTTTTATATTGCGTTCGAATAAAACATCCAGATGGGGCTCGTAAATAGGTATTTCGCCCGATTGCATTTTTTTTACTTTAGCTTCGTTAATATCTACACACGATACGCTGTTTCCGGTTTCAGCTAAACAAGTACCGGTTACTAAACCAACATACCCTGTTCCTACTACTGCAATCTTCATAAATTAATTTGAGTTAAAATTTGGTATAAATGTTTAATTATGGTTGATGTAATACAATACTTCATTTGTAATGTATTGAAGCGTTTCTTCATCTAGCTCCGTATGCATGGGTAAAGAAATAACGGATGAGCAAAGTTTCTCGGTAATAGGGAAATCTCCTTCTTTATAACGTTCATCGCGATAAGCCTTTTGCATATGAAGAGGTTTAGGATAGTAAATCATCGCAGGTATTTCTTTAGTGGCTAGGTATTCTTTTAAACCATCTCGATTTACTCCATCAAGTTGTAAGGTATATTGATGAAAAACATGAGTAGAATAGTTTGCTCTAACCGGGGTTTTAATTTTTGGGTGGTTGGCAAAGGCTTTATCATAATAGCTGGCAGCTTTATTTCGGGCAACAGCATATTGATCTAGTTTCCTTAGTTTTATTCTTAAAATAGCAGCCTGAATGGTATCTAATCGCGAATTAACTCCAATTTCATCGTGTATATATTGAACCGACTGGCCATGATTAGCAATCATTCTGATTTTAGCTGCTAATAGATCGTCGTTTGTATAAAGCGCTCCACCATCGCCATAACAACCTAAATTTTTTGATGGAAAGAAAGATGTACAGCCAATAGTACCAATGGTTCCGGCTTTGTGAATTTTTCCGTCTTTAGATGTGTAATCAGAGCCAATAGCTTGAGCAGTATCTTCAATTACATATAAATTATGCTTTTTGGCAATGTCCATAATGGCATCCATATCGGCGCATTGTCCGTATAGATGAACAGGAACAATGGCTTTGGTTTTACTTGTAATGGCATTTTCGATCGATTTAGGATCAATAGTAAAGGTCTCTGCGTTAACTTCAACCAGTACCGGTTTTAATTTAAGTAAACCAATAACTTCAGCAGTGGCTACATAGGTAAAGTTTGCAGTTATTACTTCATCACCGGGTTGTAAATCCAATGCCATCATAGCAATTTGAAGCGCATCGGTTCCATTAGCACATGGAATAACATGTTTTACTTTTAGATAATCTGCTAATTCATTCGAAAACTCCTTTACATCAGGTCCGTTTATAAAACTGGCATTATCAATTACATTCTGAATTGCCGTATCAACCTCCGATTTAATTTTATGATATTGACCTTTAAGGTCAACCATTTGAATTTTTTTCATTGTGCTTACCATAGTAGCACGAATATAGCTAAATTTGAGGAATTGATTTAAAGGAAATGAAGCTTTTTTTAAGTGTTACGTTGCTGTTTTTCAGCCTATTATTATCTTGTACAGGTTTCGCACAGCGGGCTCTTAAAGATTCATCTATAAGCATTCCTTATTTTTCTTTTCAATATCAGTTCCAGATGCCCCAAAGAGATATGGCTAGTCGTTTTGGTAATAATTCTTCGGTGGGTTTTTCTTTCTTACATAAAACTAAAAAACGTATCATGTTTGGTGTTGATTGGAATTATATTTTTGGGAGAGATATAAAAGATTCTAATTTATTTGTTAACATCGGCACATCATCTAATGCTTCAGGTAATAATTTAATTATAGATAAAAGAGGTAATCTGGCCACCACTCGATTATGGGAAAGAGGCTGGCACTCTCACTTTAAAATTGGTACAATGTTTCTAACTTTGGGGCCAAATCCCAACAGTGGCTTTGTGTTTTTAGTTGGTGCAGGCATGCTTTATCATAAAATAAGAATTGAAGATATAGGAAATAACGCACCTCAATTATCAAAGGAATATCGTAAGGGTTACGATCGTTTAAGTTTTGGATTTTCGACCAGCCAGTTTATAGGCTATCAATTGTTTTCTAACAATAAGTTTGTAAACTTAATGGCCGGTGTCGAGTTTATACAAGGCTTCACCAAGAACAGGCGTGGTTATTTGTATGATCAGTTCAGACCCGATAATGAATCTCGGTTGGATATTCTTAACGGTTTTAAGGTAGCCGTTAGTATCCCTTTATATCGCAGAACACCTGATTCGTATTACTTTTATTGATGGTATATTTATATTCTCTGGTTGTAAAATTATATTCGTTATTTATTAAACTGGCATCGCTGTTTAATGGTAAAGCTAAGCTATGGTGCGATGGAAGAAAGAATATTTTTGAAGTTTTGCAACATGCTTTCCCTCACCCTATCGATAATTTATATTGGTTTCACGCTTCTTCTTTAGGTGAGTTTGAACAAGCACGACCGGTTATGGAGTTGCTGAAAAGAGAAAGTCCGGAAGTTAAAATTCTTCTCACTTTCTTTTCTCCATCTGGCTATGAAATAAGAAAGAATTACGAGGGTGCTGATTATGTCTTTTACTTACCAGCCGATACCCAATCGAATGCAAAACGTTTTATTAATATAATAAAACCTAAAGCTGCAGTATTCGTTAAATATGATTTTTGGTTCAACTACATTAACGAACTTAATCGTCAGCAAATTCCTCTTATTTATTTTTCCTTGCTTTTAAGACCCGGTCATTTTTTAACAAAATCTTATTCCGCCTGGTTTTTAAATAGCTTGAGAAGTGTTAAACATTTTTTTGTTCAGGACGAGTATACATTTCGATTTTTAAAAAGTAAAGGTATTGCGCGTGTTGAATTAAGTGGAGATACCCGATTCGACAGGGTAATTGAAATTGCAAATTCTAGAAAAGATATTTTAAAGGTGGATGAATTTGCATCGCATAAACTTTTGATAATTGCGGGAAGCACCTGGAAAAGTGATGATTTAGTGCTTTCTGCCGCCAGTAGGTCCATTCAGGATAAGCTTGTTAAATTCATTATTGCGCCTCATCATATTGATGAAAAACGACTTAATGAAGTAGAAGAAATTTATCGTCATTTAAATCCAGTTAGATTTAGTAAAACATCTTCTATGGAAGCTTCCAGATGCCTTATCATTGATAATATTGGGATGTTATCCTCATTATATTATTATGCCAATATCACCTATGTAGGTGGTGGATTTAATAAAACCGTACACAATACACAGGAACCAGCTGTTTTCGGTAAACCAGTCATTTTCGGCCCAAATTTTCAAACGTTCAGAGAGGCTGTTCTACTAGTGGAAAAGGGGGGCGGATTTACCATCGATAATGCTCAAGGACTCAGTTTGTTGATCGATAAGTTAATTGCAGACCCTGAGTTTTATTTAAGCTGTTCAATAAAAGCAGCAGAATTAATTCGGTCGAGTGGCGGAAGTTCAAAAAAAATTGTAGATTTCCTGAAACATTTATAATCAATCTGCGTTAAAAAGGTAAATGAGGCTATCAAATATTTTCATATTCTACTTCTTTACAAGCGTTCAGTTTCTTGTTTTTAGTCAGGAAATTGTTCCTGGAAAACTAGTGGTGAAATTCAAAAACCATGAAGTGGAACAAAAATTTATACAGGATTCTAAAAGCAATTTTTTATCCGGGCAAAGTCTCGTTAAAAAATACCCAAATCATAAATCTTTAGAAGCAAGCAAATTAAATGAGGGGTATGTTGATTTGTCTTTAATTTACGAAGTTTCTGATTCTAAAACTTCAATTGATAAAACCATTCATTATTATAAAAATTTAAACCTTTTCGAATACGTTGAGCCTATTTATAAACGCGATTTTCTATTCACGCCTAATGATTCACAGTTAGCAACACAATACCATCTAAATGTTATCAAAGCGCTACAAGCCTACGATATCTCCAAGGGCGATACCAATACCGTTATTGGCATTAGTGATACTGGTGTTGATATTGCTCATCCCGATTTAAATGCAAACATTAAAAGAAATTATGCCGACCCAATTGATGGTATTGATAATGATTTTGATGGTTATCTCGATAATTTTATGGGCTGGGATTTGGCAAGTAATGATAATAATCCTCAATATCAATCGCATGTGCATGGAGTTCATGTGTCTGGAATTGCCTCTGCTGCCTCCAATAATTCTTTAGGTATAGCCGGGGTTGGTTTTAATTGTAAGTTCATGCCTTTAAAAATCATGAATGAATCGGGTTATTTAACGGCAGGTTATGAGTCTATCGTTTATGCAGCGGACCATGGTTGTGCAGTGGTAAACTGTAGTTGGGGTGGAATGGGTTACAGTAAATACGAGCAAGATGTTGTAACGTATGCAACAATTAACCAAAATTGCTTGGTTATTGGTGCTGCAGGAAACAGTAATTCGGAGGATCCTTTTTATCCTGCATCTTATAAATATGTACTATCCGTTGCGGCCACCAATCAGGTTGACAAGAAATGGGAAGGATCTAGTTACAACGAATATGTAGATGTTTCTGCTCCCGGAGAGTTAATTTACTCTACTTTAGGTGGTGGCTCATACGGTTTATCAAGTGGTACCTCTATGGCAGCACCCGTTGTTGCAGGGGTTGCAGGAATTGTTAAATCGGTTTATCCTTCCTTAACAGCCCTTCAACTTGCAGAACTACTTAAATCTTCTGCTGATTTGATAGATACGGTAAATTCTCCCCAATTCGAAGGTAAATTAGGAACAGGGAGGGTTAATTTGCTTAATGCTATTTCTGATAATACCAAACCGGGCATTTTACTTCAATCGTATAATATTTCTGATAATAATGATGAGGTATGGGTAAATGGTGATACTTTGTTTGTGGTATGTAGCTTTAAAAATATTATGGCTAATGCCAAAAATTTACTTGTAAAAATTTCTGTTCCTTCTCCTTATGTTTCTGTTTTATCCAGTTATTATAATGTGGGCGATTTAAACCAATGGGGGATTGCCACCAATAATCAACAAATGTTCAAATTACTGCTTAAGAACAATATTCCCCCTAATCACACCTTTAAAATGGTATTTAATTATTTGGCCGATAATTATAAATCATCGGAGTGTGTTCAGATTACAGCAAATGAAGATCTTATTAATTTAACGGTTAATAAAATTAAAACATCCATTTCCAGCAAGGGCTACCTCGGTTATAATAACTTTTACCAGTCGCAAGGATTGGGAGTTATTTATAAAAACAATAGCTTATTATTTAATGGCTCTTTAATTATCGGTAATGCAGTAACGCAGGTTTCCGATAATCTAATGTCAGATGCCGGTAAAATAGATGAAGATTTCTTCCCCTTACTTAAAGCTACGAGAATGGTAGATAGACCTGTTTCTGATTTTGATGTGAGTACCAAATTTGATGATAGAATGGCAAGCTCTACCCGTTTAAATGTTTCCATTAATCAAAAAAATTATGCCTGGATAGACGAACCGAATAGTAATTACATATTCTATAATTATAAAATAGTAAATGAAGGTATAACTCCGTTGGGATCTTTATATGCCGGTTTGTTCGCCGATTGGGATATTAAAAACCCTGAACTTAACAAATCGGCATTTATTAATTCTCTAAACTTAATATATGCATTTAGCACCCAACCCAACTCACCTTACGTAGGAATAAAAATATTAAGTCATGGTAGTTTATGTAAATACTATGCCTTGGATATGCTTAACGACAAAAAAATTAAACTGGATAATGGTTTCTCAACCGAAGAAAAATTTATTATGATCACCGGTAATCAGGATTTAGCCGGAAGTGGCGCAGGTACCGATATTGCCAGCTATATGGGCGCCGGCCCTTTTAACTTAGAGACTAACGATACCCTGGATATAACCTTTGCCTTAATTGTTTCTGATAATTTTACGGAGTTTATAAATGCGGCTAATGCTGCTCAGCAAAAATTCAATCAGTTATTTGTGGGAAGTTCTGATTTAGATCCAGTAGATCATTTTCAATTTTATCCTAATCCATCCGGTGGTTATTTAAAAATTGTTTCTCCGGTAAGTGGCTTTATAGAAATTTTAGCGGCTGATGGTAAATTGGTAAGAGAATTTGAAATCACCGACAATTCTTATGAATTATACCTTTCAGATTTAAATAATGGTTGCTATTTTATTCGCTTTGTAGATCACGACCACTCTAAACCGCAGCTTATTAAAAAGCTAATCCTTAACAAGTAACAAAAATCTTGTTTTCATCAAATACATTATTATTTTTGTACTTCTTTAAAATATATATATAAATGAATTTAACGGGTATTATTGCAGTTTCCGGTATTTCGGGTTTAAGTAAGGTAGTTGCAAAAACTAAAAATGGAATAGTTTGCGAATCATTAGCAGACAAAAAACGCTTTCCTGTTCAGGGTAGTGATAAAATAAGCGCATTGGAGGATATTAGTGTTTACACCGAAGAAGGCGAAAAGCCATTAAAAGAAATTTTCGCTACTATTAAAGCTACAGAGGCTGGTAAACAAATATCCGTTGACTTAAAAGGCGATCCAAAAAAGCTAAGAGAATATTTTACTAAGATTGTTCCAAACTTTGATCAGGAAAGAGTTTATAATAGCGACATAAAGAAATTATTGAGTTGGTACAACATTTTGCTTTCAGCTGATTTGTTGGTAGAGGAGGTAAAAGAAAACACCACCGAAACAAAAGAAAAACCTGCTAAGAAAGCAGCAGCAAAAAAGGAAAAGTCCTCAGAACCCTCTGCAGATGCTGATCTAAAAGAAAAAAAGCCAGCAAAAAAAGCATCGGCCAAAAAAGCTAAGAAAACCGAAGATTAATCTTCGGTTTTTTTTGTCTTATAAACAAATATCAATGGTAATTGTATTAAATCTATTATCATTTTATTTTCGAATCAAATTAAACGGATGGAAATAGATATTAAAACTCGTAATCGCTCTTTTCTTGCAAATAATCTTGCGATTACAGATTGGAATTCGATTGAATATTATTTTGAAGATTTAATAAACAGACCTCTTCATTCTAAAGAAGATTTTGAAAAATGGTTATACGATCGAAGCGAGTTAGAGGCGGTTATGGAGGAAGAACTGGGTTGGCGTTATATTCGCATGAGTTGCGATACAACAAATCAAGAATATAAAAAAAGCTACGAATTATATATAGAGAATATTGAGCCTCATACCACTTCTGCATATCATTTGTTAAACAAAAAACTAATTGCTTCGCCTTTTGTAGCCAATTTTGAAAATGACTCCGCATATTCAATCTACTTTAGAGGTATTAAAAAACAAATCGATTTGTTTAGGGAGGAAAATATCCCTTTGCAAACTGAAATATCTATTGAGAGTCAGAAATACGGAGCTATTGCCGGGACTATGACCGTGGAGCTTAACGGAAAAGAGTTAACCTTGCAACAGGCGGCTAAATTTTTAAAAGATGATAATAGAAATTTAAGAGAAGAAACTTACCTAAAGATTACGAAGCGCCGTATTAAGGAGAAGGATAATTTAAATACACTTTATACAAGTCTTATTCATAAGCGTACACAGCTGGCCAAAAACGCGGGTTTCTCTAATTTTCGCGATTTTATGTTTCAATCGCTTGGTCGTTTTGATTATGCTATAGCGGATTGTTTTAATTTTCATCAGTCTATTGAGTCTGAAATTACACCCATTTTGGACGTGTTTGATTTAAAAAGAAAAACACTTTTAAAATTAGAGGAGTTAAAGCCGTGGGATATGGATGTGGATCTAAATGGTTCCGCTCCTTTAAAGCCTTTCGAAACTACAGATGAATTGATAGAGAAAACGATTAAGTGTTTTAATTATGTATATCCGCCTTTCGCTGAAAATTTAAGCGAAATGAAACACCTCGGACATCTGGATTTAGAATCCCGTAAAGGAAAAGCTCCGGGTGGTTATAATTATCCTTTGTATGAGTGCGGTATTCCGTTTATTTTTATGAATGCAGTTGGAACCTTAACTGATTTGGTTACGATGGTTCATGAGGGTGGCCATGCTGTTCATTCTTTTTTAAGCAGACATTTACCTGTAACTGAATTTAAAAGTGTGCCCAGCGAGGTTGCAGAATTGGCCAGCATGGGGATGGAGTTAATTTCTATGGAACACTGGCATGTTTTCTTTAATGATATAAATGATCTAAAGCGAGCCAAGCGCGAACAACTAGAAAAAGTCTTGCGAACTCTTCCATGGGTAGCTACAATTGATAAGTTTCAGCATTGGATTTACGAAAATCCAAACCACAGTTTAGAAGAACGTCAGCAAAGCTGGACTCAAATAATGAATCAGTTTAGCAGTCAGATTATTAATTGGAGTGGAGTAGAGGAGGCATTTGAAAATACGTGGCAAAAGCAATTGCATTTGTTTGAAGTACCTTTTTATTATATTGAATATGGCATGGCTCAATTGGGCGCCATTGCCTTATGGAAAAATTATAAGGAAAATCCTACTAAAACATTGCAAAATTACATTAACTGTTTGCAGCTTGGTTATACACGAAGTATTCCTCAATTATATCAGGCTGCTGGGATTGAATTTAATTTCTCTAAAGAATATGTGAAAGGGCTGGCTGATTTTGTTAAAGCAGAATTGAAAAACCTGGATTAAGCCAAAAAACATTTTGCAGGTAAAATCTATAAATCCTTAGTGAACTTATCTTGCAAATTCAACATGTTTTCAAATTGTTCTAGAACACTGTTTACGAAATCTGGTGTAATAGCCTTTTTAACATCTTCTAAATCTTTGATTATATAATCTAGCTCGCTAAGTTTATAGGTTTGTTCCAGATTATGCATCTCAAATTTTATGATGTATTTCTGGTTCATATAAAAAATAGAAATCTTAACTTGAGGATGTGATATTTCTGCTATAACTCTCATTAAAAACTTATTTGTAATCTAACGTTTATTAAACGTGCACTTAAATAATTAGGAATTCCATATTGCCTGTTCGTTACGTCTTTAATCCAATTATACGACACAACGTTGTTTACCCCCAAAAGGTTAAATATATCTATTCCAAGCCAAATGCTTTTAAAATGGCGAAACGGACTTTTGGGTCTTAACTCATGTCCCTCACTTAAAAGTTGTTTACTCATGCCTAAATCTACTCGTCTGTAAAATGGATATCTTAAGGTTTGCTTATAACGATTATAATCGGGTGGACCAAAAGGAAGGCCAGAGCCAAATAATAGATTAAGTGACATTTTATAAGAAGGAAAACGGGGTATATAATCCTGAAAAAACATACTAAAACTTACCCGTTGATCCGTAGGTCTGGGGATATATCCTGGTTTAATTAATATGCTATCGGTCTTAACCTGATCAAAATTATAGCCAACAAATATTTTTTCTCCTGCAGCATTGTAGTAGTCGTAATAGAAATCATTTTTTATATCCTCTTGCGTGCTCATTACCGATAAGCTGGCCCACGATTCAATTCCTTTTACAAACTCTCCATTTAATTTGATATCTATACCCCTTGCGTAACCTACTGCATTATTTTCGGCAAAGTAACGAATCCTTACATTGTCTATTTGATATGGAATTAGGTTGTTTAAATGTTTATAATATACTTCCGAGATTAATTTAAATGGACGGTTCCAGATTTTTAAATTATAATCCATAGCAGCCACAAAATGGATACTTTGCTGGGCTTTTATGTTTTTATTAAGATTACCGTTTAAATCTCTAAGTTCGCGGTAAAAGGGAGGTTGATAATATAAGCCACTTGAAAAACGAAACACCATATCGTGTTTCCATTTGGGTTGAACCGATAATGTGGCCCTCGGACTCAGAACGAGTTGGTTGTTTAGATCCCAGTAATTAAACCGAACTCCGGCACTTAATTTATAAATAGACGAATCGCTAAAGGCAAATGAATTTTGAAAATAACCCGATATACGATTAGAGGAGAGGGTATTGGAAGCTCTGTATGATTCAAACATGTTAACGGTGTTAGATGGATTTTGAGGTATGGCATATCCTGCACTGTCAACATACTTCCATTCTTTTAATTCGTCTGTAATAAATTCGTTTTGGTATCGAACTCCCCATTGTAGATAATTAAATCCTTTTTCGTAAAATCCTTTGTGTTCCGCATTATATACGGATGCATTTAATTCATTGCGGGCATGATTTAAGAATGATCCCACCCCCCTGTTAAATTTAACTTTTCCAAAATCATCTTTTCCAAAATCATTTTCTAACTCGTCTAATCTATATTGTCCCAATATATCAAAGTTTTCACTTTCCTGACTTTTGTATGCAGAACTTATAAATTTTAGGCGTAGGTTATTATTAGGCTTATAAATAGTGGAAAATGCACCCATGCCATTCTGGAAAATATCACTTTCTTTACCGTCAAAGAAAACTGTAAAACGAAGGGCTTGATTAACGGTACCTACATCCGTTTGTTGGTTTTCGGGCTCAATCAGGTATTTATTTCGTGCATAATTTCCTAAAAAATTAAACTCCCATTTTTTATTTGGTTCGTAAGTTACAAAAGCCTGAAAATCTGTAAAGCTGGGCTTATAGTTTCCTTTAACATCTAAAGAATTTAATAGATAAGCATTTTGCTTTTGCCTTAATCCACTTAGAAAAGTCCATTTTTGATTTTTTGATATTCCTTCCAGCTGAACGCTGCCACCCAATGTTCCTAAAGCTGCACTTCCGCCAAACGACTTTGGTTTTCTGTACTTTACATCAAGTACACTACTCATTTTATCTCCATACCGGGCATCAAACCCACCGGCACTAAATAGTATAGATGAAACCATGTCGCCGTTAATAAAACTTAATCCTTCCTGCTGGCCACTTCTAACTAAAAATGGCCTGAATATTTCAATGTCGTTAACGTATACCAGATTTTCATCATAGTTTCCGCCCCTTACCGAATACTGTGAGGATAAATCGTTATTACTAACAACGCCAGGTAAAGTTTTTATAATGGCTTCAATGCCTCCGGTGCTACTGGGAATAACGTTGATTAGCTTGGGGTCTAATCGAGTCATTGTACTTTTTCGCGTTTCTTTATCTTCAATTTTTACTTCAATCAGATTGTTTTCAATTTCCTTTAAAGTAGGTGAAAACTCTAAACGTTCCCCTTCCTTTAAATTAAAGCTTTGTTCAAGAGTGTTGTTGCCAATATGGCTGAATACCAGTGTTACATTCTTATTAGCAGGAATTGCTATTTCATAATTTCCTTTGTCGTCGCATTGCTTTCCTTCGTTAGTACCTTTTATAATAACATTGCTATTGGGAATGGCTTGTTTTTGAGTGTCGATAACCTTGCCAAATAAAATTGCGGTTTGCGCATTAGTAAGAATGCATACCAATAGACTAATTATAAGAAGAGTTAATCTCACGCTCTACTTATCCTTATAAATAGTATTATCTTCTTTAACCTGCATGTTTTTTAACTCTCCATTTTCCATGGCGTTAATAAATCGAGCAAAACCGGTTATAGGCAGGCCGGGCATAATGCCTTTTTGGAAAATATAAGTGTTTCTTCGATTTGCGTAATTTTTAAACGCACTTTCGGGGCTTACTCCATAATCATCTTTGTATTTATACAGGTTACTACCCAACATCGTTTGAAGGTTTTTTCTGGCTCTTTCCATTTCATCATCTTTAATGTTTAGCTTTAAGAAAGCTTGTTTAAATTGTTCGCGGGTTGGAAATGGATAGATAACGGCTTCTTTAAGTTGTATCGTATCCTGGCTAAGAACATGGATAATATTGTATTTATTTTGAATTAGAGAATCGGGTATAACAAACCTACTATTGTGGTAACCTAAGGCTGAAAATACCACAGTATCTTTTTCAAGAGCTGCAAACGAAAAAAAACCATAACCATCAGCTACAGTACCCCTGTGAGTTCCTTTAACTAAAACATAGGCAAAAGGAACCGGTAATAGCGAATCGCCTGTAACAACAACACCGCTAAACTGTATAACACGTACTTGTTTTTTTTCGATTTTTGTTTGAGCCAGATTTGCTTTTGCTAATACAATTAAAGTGCTTAAAATCAATAAAGACCTCATGCGGTAAAGTTAAGCTTTAAATCTAAAAAACAGTTAAAATGATCTTGTTTCGATTCTAAACTTTAATTTAGTTTTTTTATTGTTTGGATTGCTTATTTTTGAAACTCTATGCAAAGCCACGACCATTCCTATATTTGGCATCCATTTACTCAAATGGCTGATTTTAAAGGCGCTACTAGCATTGTAAAAGGGGAAGGGGTGTGGTTAACGGATAAATTTGGCAATCGTTATCTGGATGCGGTTTCCTCCTGGTGGGTTAATTTATTCGGACATTCAAATCCAGTTATTGCAGAAGCCATAGCCAAACAAAGTGCCCAAATGGAGCATGTAATGTTTGATACTTTTACTCATAGTCCTGCTGTTGATTTAGCAAAACTTTTAATTGATCAGTTGGGAGAACCCTTTGCAAAAGTTTTTTATAGCGATAATGGTTCCACAGCGGTAGAGGTAGCTCTAAAAATGGCTATACAATATTGGTTTAACAAAAATGAGGAAAAACCATTAATTATTGCCTTTAATAGTGCATACCACGGCGATACTTTTGGGTCGATGAGCGTGGGGGGTAGAAACATATTTAACCGTGCTTATGAACCCTTTTTATTTGATGTAAAGCACATAGAACCTCCTATTCATAATCCCGACAATTCTATCTCGCAGCTTGAACAGTTAATAGAAGCCAACAAAGGGAAAATAGCGGCTTTTATTTTTGAGCCTCTTGTTATGGGTGCAGCCGGAATGCAAATGTATGCTCCCGAACATCTGGATAAACTAATAGGCCTTGCAAAAGAAAATAATATTATTTGTATAGCAGACGAAGTAATGACCGGTTTTGGCAGAACTGGTAAGTTTTTTGCGATAGATTATTTAAAAAATAAACCTGATATCATTGCTTTATCCAAAGGGATTACGGGCGGTTTTATGCCTTTTGGGGCAACTCTTTGTAGTAAAAAAATATTTAATGCCTTTTTAAGTAACCCTAGTGATGGTTTTGTAAAAACTTTTTTTCACGGTCATTCCTACACCGGAAACCCCATTGCTTGTGCAGCCGCTGTAGCCAGTTTTTCCTTACTTAAGTTACCCAAAACATGGGATCATATTGCGATGATAAACAGCCTGCATAAGGCTTTTGCTGAGCAATTAAGATTTAATAAAAAAGTAGAAAGGGTTGAAGTGACCGGAACCATTTTAGCGGTTCGTTTAAAATCTGATAACTCGGGTTATTTAAATCCGTTAAGGGAGAAAATTTATCCATTCTTCCTTAGTAGAAAGATAATTTTAAGGCCTTTGGGAAATGTGATTTATGTTTTGCCTCCGTATGTAATTAACGAGCAAGAATTGAGTCTCGTTTATGAGGCTATTGAAGAGTTTATAGATTCGGAAATTACCGAAAATAACGGGTATTAGTTTTTAGAAAAACTATACTTCTGTTTAGTAGAGTTTAGTCTTTTAGCAATTTGATGGATGGCTAAATCAAATTCCATCTGAGTAGATTCGTCTACCCAATTAAATTCTTTAACCAATTCTTTAATCTGGCTTCTGTAGGTTTTAATTCTTTTCTCGAACAAAGCCTTATCTACTTCTTTTTTAGCGCTGGCTTTCATTTTAATACTGTTTTTTGTTGTTATCATAATTCTATTATAAATTAAAGAAAATATTTCGGTTAATCAAGCATCATTTAGACCTTTTTAACTAATTATTCGTCTAAACTCATATTTTCTTGTTCAAGTATAATTAACACTCCTAAACTAATGGATTTTCTTGGGGTTTTAACTGAATTATATCGCAATTATTTTAAAATTATTTAATCAAATGCCTTATTAATTTCTTGACTTTTAGCTGCTTTTAGCAGTAAATTTGTAGTATTGAAAATTCTACGGATTATATTAAGTTTTTTAATGTCGGCTGTTCTGTTGATGGCCAACTCTGGTTTTGCTATTGGTAAAATGACGTGTTTGCATTCGGGGAATGTTGAGTTGAGTTTGGGTAGAGCAGAAAGTTGTGAATCATCTGAAATTAAGAGCGACCAAATACAAGAACCCTGTTGTGAAATACTAAATTTTAATCTATGCCCCGATTCGCACGTTTTTTCCTCCATTTATAAGCTTCAGTTAACTGGCTTTAATTTAGGGGTAATCGATTACTTTTTTAGTTTCTTTTTAAATGAAAACTTTTTAGATATTTTATCCATTTTTAATTTATCATTTCCTATTCCACCACCTAAGTGGCCGGATGTTTTTTCTTTTATATCCCTTTTTCGTATTTGATTTAATTACATCCTCTTTTATTATTGATTGTAATTAAATTATTTAAAATGAAATGTAAAATCTTATTTATTATCATGATGTTTGGTGCTGCAGTTAGTGCTCAAAATATCAAAGGGAAGGTATACATTGAATCGCTCGGCGAATCATTGCCCGGGGCCACGGTTTATTGGCAGGATGGATCTAAAATTACTCAAACGGATACATCGGGTTTTTTTGAGATTTCATTAATACACCCGTTGCCCCAAAAGTTAATAATTAGTTTCACGGGATTTCTTGCTGATACCATAACCGTTGAAAGTCTGCTGGATATTTCGGTTAAACTAAAAGAACAAGTAAGCCTAAAGGAACTGGAAGTAGAAGGTAGTTCGGTTTCAATTCTGCTGAATAAAATGAGTACAATTAACATGCAAACAATTACTGTTAAGGAATTAGCAAAGGCTGCATGTTGTAATTTATCCGAAAGTTTTGAAACTAATGCCTCGGTGGATGTTAATTTTACTAATGCTGCCACCGGCGCTCGTCAAATACAAATGTTGGGTTTGGATGGTGTTTACTCTCAAATTTTATCCGAAAATTTCCCGGCTATCCGAGGATTATCAGCATCTTATGGATTGGGTTTTGTCCCGGGTCCGTGGATAAATTCCATCCAGATTTCAAAAGGAGTAGGTAGTGTGGTTAATGGATACGAATCGGTTACAGGTTTAATTAATCTTGAATATTTAAAGCCTGATGATGCTTCTAAATGGTTTTTTAATGGATATTTAAATCATCAGGGAAGGGCTGAATTAAATGTGCATCGTGCAGGTAAATTGAACTCGAAATGGAGTACAATGTTATTAGCTCACGGGAGTTCAGTAAATTTTAAGAATGACTTTAATAAGGATGGTTTTATGGATCAGCCGCTTTCAAAACAGTTAAATGTGTTTAATCGCTGGAAGTATAAAAGTGAAAGAATTGTTTGGCAATTGGGTCTAAAGGCTGTTCATGATGGTAAAACGGGTGGTCAGTTACAGTTTGATGATAAACGTGATTACTTTACAACTAATAATTTTGGAATCGGAATTAAAACCAGGCAATACGAAGGTTTCTCTAAACTTGGATTTCTTTTCCCAAAAACACCCTATCGTGGGTTAGGGATCATTACAAATGTAAGAAAGCATAATATTGATAGTTATTATGGATTTAAAACATACACGGGTAATGAAGACATGGCCTATGTGAATGTTATATATCAGGATATTATTGGTAATACAAATCATAGTTATAAAGCGGGCCTAAGTTACTTGTATGATAACTTTAAGCAATATTATGGGGCCATGCCTTTTAATCGTAAAGAAAGTGTTCCGGGAGCATATGCCGAGTATACCTACACCAAAAATCAGCGTTTTAATTCCATACTGGGCTTCAGGGCCGATTATCATAATTTGTATGGATGGCTTTTAAATCCTCGTTTACATGTTAAATTGGATGTGTTTAATGGTACCTCTGTTAGACTGGCGGCCGGAACCGGAACAAGAGTGGCCAATATACTAGTTGAAAACGCAACTATTCTGGCTAGTGCCAGAACACTTTATGTGATGGAAAAGTTGTTGCCCGAAAAAGCTATGAATGCAGGCGCCAGTTTAACACAAACCTTTAGTTTATTGGGTAGAGATGCGAGTTTAGTTATTGATTATTTCTATACGCATTTTTTGAATCAGGTTATTGCTGATTTGGATGTAAGTGCCAGGAAATTGGTAGTCCATAACTTAAGGGATAAATCCTATTCGGGTGCATTGCAAACAGAGTTTAGCTACGAACTTATTAAGCATTTGGATTTACGCATAGCTTATAAGTATTACGATGTAAAAGCAATGTATAATGGATTTATGCAGGATCGTCCTTTTATTTCCAAGCATCGTGCATTTGTTAATTTAGCCTACGCAACCCAATACGATATCTGGAAGTTTGATTTAACTGCTAAATGGT
>JBIICS010000249.1:0-2649 GCA_044238735.1 Bacteroidia bacterium | reverse complement strand
GATTATTTAAAAAAAAGGGCTTTATTTTGTTCTTTAGCCTCTTGTTTTGATGTTTTATAATGTTCATTAATCACTAATATACTGGCAAGAAAATAAGGTACAGCCGGTATTTTATAACGCACCATAGCCCCAAAGTTACTGGTAGTAAGGCCCACACTAAAAGCAAAAAAAACTCCAAAAATCATGGAAAAAAATAGAATGGGTTCTTGGCTTATTACTCGGAAGAAGGGCAAGGGGCCTAGTCTAATAATTAAAAATACAGTTAAAAAAAGAAGAACACCATTTTCAATTCCAGCTAAAACCATTACGGGATTTTTTGCTTCCCAGATAAAGGGCCGAAATAAACCTGCTACTGTGGCTTCTGGAAATTTACTTAAAACACCGCTAATAGAGGCATCAAACGTACCAATATCAAATGCATTTCCTTTGTAGTAATCTTGTTTAAGATCGTATTGGGTTGCAACCGCTTTACTAATTATCTTATCCGTGTCAGAAAACTGTCCTAAATTACTACTTAAACTATTTATTAAGAAATAACCGGTTAAGGAAACTAAAGCAATAAAGCCCGGTCCTGCAAGGAGTTTGAAAAGAAAATTATTTATTTTTTTTATCTGTTGAAAGCTAAGCCACAAAAGAGACCCAGGCATTAGTGCGATAAAAATGTAGGGTTTAATACTAATAATTAGCCAGCCTGTAATAAAAAGTGCAACTGTATTCCAGAAGATATTCTCGCGTTTAATTAAGGCTTTATAGAAGGCATAAGTAAACCAGCAGGCAGCACTTAAGGTATAAGTATCCTTTAAAATACCCGAACCCCAAAAGAGAACACTGGGAACAAACAAGATGGCCCAGGCAAATTGCTTTTCATACTTTGGAAAGATTTCACAAAACAATTTAAATAACTTCCAATTACCTATAAAGGATACAAAGGCAATTAGTAAAGAGGTGCCAATAAAGGAACGAAAGGCTAAAAGCTGAAATAGGCTGGTGTTGCGGGCAACGGCAAAGGTTTTAATATCGTGTGCATATTCTGTTGTAATATAGCCGGTTGTTTCATCAAAGGCCGAAATGAACTCAAAGTCCAAATTACCGATAAATAAGTTCCAGAAGGCATTAAAATCCTTAAATAACAACTTACTTAATGCAACACTACTTAGGTGATAATTAACTGTATCGCCCCCCCGGTAGTATTGAGTATAAATAATAACCAGGCCAATGGCACCCAGCATCTTGGCTAAGATTCCCCATTTGTAATATTTATAAATCGGTTCTTTTTTTACTTTGGAGTGCTGATATAAATGCCCTATAAAAAAAATAAGTATAAAATAAATAGGCGCAACCAAAAAATCAAGTATGCTAAAAAGTTCGTTCAATGGAGAGGGCTTTGTAGCTAAGATACAGAAAAGTTGAGAGTTGAGAGTTGAGAGTTGAGAGTTTTTTGGCGCTTTGAGATCAGAAACCGGAAATCCTTAAAATTTAGTTATGAATTATGAGTTATAAATTATGAATTCTTGAAACCTGAAATCTTGAAATAATTATGAATGATGATTTATAAATTTTGAAATCCTGGAACCTGAAAATTATAGTTTAGTTTATATGTTTACGGGTGTACTAGGCGTTTAATTAAGATAACTTACTGTTGCGGTTTTCGCTTTGGGTTTTTTCGTGTATCCCAAAAATACAATATATAGATTCTTTTTTCTGCTACACGATATAAAAGAATATTATGTTTAGTTATGATAGCTTCTCTAACATCTTCCTTGCCAGCTTTACGATAGGCTAGTGGATGTCGTGAGATATGAGTTGTTATTTCTTCGGTTTTGCGTATAAAATTAATTAGCTCCCTGTTAGTCCAAAATTTCTGCAAATAACTGAGAATTTGTTCGAAAGATCTTTCAGCCTCTGGAGTCCAAATTATTTCTTTAACCATTTGTTATACTTGGCTAATATATCAGATTGAGATTTTCCAATACCTTTTTTAGACTGGCTAATGCTTTTTACCAATCCTTTTTGTACCTCTTCGGGCATTATATCCCATAAGCTGGGTGTTTCTTCAGCAAAGGTTTTAACAACAGTTAAAACTGCTTTCTTCTTTTTATCAGAAAGCTGATTAAGATAACCTATAATCTGATCGTCAATACTTTTAGCCTGTCCCATTGTGTTGATTCTAGTAATAACAAAGATATTCAATTCTTATATCAAAAATGATTTCTATTTTGTGAAATCCGTGTAAAAAATTTATTAATCTATTGGATAAACAGGTATTTGTTAAGAAGTCGGGTTATTTATGAAAATTGAAACTTGAAATCAGAAATCTTTAAATCCACCACGGCTTCGACTTCGCTCAGCCAGCAATTTGCAATAGTTTATCACATTTCTTTAGTTATAAATTTGAAATCTTGAAATAATTATGAATGATGAAATTTGGAATCTTGAGATTTTGAATTTAGAAGATTTAGATAATTGAAAGATTGTTTCTTATAAAAGACCCCGGCCCTCCGTTCCACTTCGGTCGGGGATCAGTCTTAATTTGCAGATTCCCGGAGGGGCAAGGATACTTTGTTTAAATGACAAGTCTTAAGCCCTGTCCGGGATCTGCTATGAATTTTAGAGTATGTTTAGAGACCCCGGCTCTGCGTTACACTCCGG
>JBIICS010000111.1:0-9619 GCA_044238735.1 Bacteroidia bacterium | reverse complement strand
TCGCAACCATTACTGTTTTACCGCTACCTGTTGGGCTTTGGAAAACACAAACTTTATTACTGGCATCTTTTGCCAACAATTCAGAAACTGATTTAACCAGTTGTCCGATTGCATTTACTTGATATTCTTTATTTCCGTATGACATTCTTAGTTTTTGAAAATTCGTTTGTAAACATCTAAAATCTTTTGAGGAATTGGCTCAAGGCGTATGTTTTTCCAACCTCTGAAATTGGCTTTGTCTAAACCGTGATTGTCAACGGTAAAGCAATACAAAACCTTTTCGCCTTTCAATGCGTTCATTTCTTCTTTCAGTTCGTCAAGCGAAGCGCTGGCAAAGTCATAGTAAACTGCTAAATAACTTTTGCCTTGTTGAAATATTTTGTAGTCAGCTTCTTCTTTAAGTAAATTGAAAATCCCTTCTTTCAAACAAAGCATTTCGGTGCAACGCTTTGTAATGTCAATTTTTAGTTGGTCTTTGTTTCTGTTGTTGGCTACAAATGAAGTTTTGAAATATTTTAGATTGTTTCCTAAACCAGCAATACTTTCACCGCTGTTTGTCTGATACCCTTCTATAACCTTTTTAATTCTTTGAAAAGTTACATTCTCTGAAATTTGATTTTCATTGTTAGTGCAAAGAATAAATTTCCTATTGTCGTTTTTATTTTTGTTTAGCTGTAAAATTGCATCGCCCGTGGTTCCTGAACCTGCAAAAAAGTCTAAAACAGTTGTATCTTTATTTGTCGCTAATTCAATAACCTTTCTTATCAAGTCGGTTGGCTTTGGAAAAGAGAAAGCCGCATTTGTTCCAAAAAGATTTTCTATTTCTTTAGCTGCATCATCATTAGAAGCTACATCATCCCACCAAGTATTCGCAATTTGTCCTTGTAGTTCAGATAGGAATATCTTAATACGTGGCATTCCTTCTCCACCTCTCGGAATTACTAATCTATTTTCTTCAATATATCTTTGAAATGTTTCTTCTGAACAACTCCATTTAGCAGTTATTTTTCTACCGTTAGGCATTGTTAAAGTATGTTCTCTATTTGAAGAATTTTTAGGTCTTGCTATTGGTCCTGTTTGATACAAACCTCGTTTGTCATTATCGGGATTGGCAAAACCCTTTTTGATAAACTCGTCTGTATATGATAGCTTATTTAAATTCAACAATTCAATTGATTTTGTATAAATCAATAAATACTCGTGAACTGGTGCTATGTTCTTTGCTAAATTTGCTTGCGTTTTTCTTCTTCTCCTAACGCAATTTGCGACAAAGTTTTGTTCTCCAAATATACTATCGCAAAGCATTTTCAATTGTGATTGCTCATTATCGTCAATTGAAATAAATATCACGCCTTTATCGGTCAAAAGTTCTTTGGCTAATTCAAGTCGCTTATTCATAAAAGCTAACCATTTGCTATGTCGCCAAGTGTCTTCCTTTTCTACATATTTGTCATTGTAAATAAAGTCTTTGTTGCCAGTATTGTAAGGTGGGTCAATATAAATAAGGTCAATTTTTCCTTTATGCGTATAGTTCAAAACCGATAAGGCGTGATAATTGTCCCCCTCAATAAGGATGTGAGTTGGTTCGTTTTCGTCTGTTGTTATTTGCTTGCCTTTTACTTCTGTCAAAACAGGTAATTTGTCTTGGCAGTCGGTTACAACCTTTTCCGGCACTCGTTCTTCGTCCCAAACCAGTCCGTATTTTTTCTTTCCCTCCAGTTTTTCAATTACTTCAAGTAACTGGTCTTTGGTCAGTTTACTGTAATCTTTTTTTGCCATTTAACTAGTAATTGTAAAAAGTGCTAAAGTAATATATTGAGATGGCATATTTTAAGAAGATATTATAGTTTTAATTTGAAAAAGAAAATATCAAACAAATTGAATACCTCCTTCAGTTATTTCATTACAAAGAGAAAGGTAGTTCTTTTTGATATTGATTTGTTCACTTGTGCTTTCCAAGTCCATTGGCATAATATTTAATTGCTTAATATAATCTTTACTGAATTGGCAAATTGTAGAAAATAAATTTTCATTGTTCATTTTTTTAAACAAACCTTTAAAGAAACACCATTGCTCAATGGATAGGTTTTGAGGTTCTAAATTTTTATACATTTCCAATTCATCTTGCAAGGTTTCAAATTCCTCTAGTTCTGATTCACTAAGTTGGTAGTAGTAATAATTGAGGGCATTTCGTTGATCTGACGGAATGCCATATTCTCTTGCAAAATACATTTTTTTTTCTTCGTCTCTGAATTTTTCAAACCGTTTTAATAGTTCTTTATACCGTTTCAGTTTGACATTCATATCAACAAAGTAGGCATAATCTTGAAGTAAAAAACGTCTATGTATTCTTCTTTCTGTTTTATTGGTTTCTGGAGCTTCGACAGCTTTTATATCCTTATGGTTATAACCGAATTGTTTACATCGGTTTGAACAATACATTTTCCCAACTCTGGGCTTTAAATACGGGGCATTACATACGGTACAGGTAGTTCTCATAACTGAATTGGTTACCGAATTTTTACCGTTTGTGTTATTGGTTTTTACCGATTTACTTACTATTTCATTACTCATTGTGTAACTGTTTACATTCAAAGTTACACTAAAGCATTTTTGTTTAAACCATGTTTAAACCGAATAAAAAAATGGTTTCAACATTTCGCTAAAACCATTGTATTTGTTGAGTGGAGGATAACGGGGTCGAACCGATGACCTCTTGCATGCCATGCATTAATTTTGTTTCTATTAATTTTTGCATTTTCTTATAAATAGCTGTAAATCAATGCATATAACACTTTCAAATTTATTGACCTTTATTGAATTTTCGTAATTATTCGTACATTTGTTTAAACCATGTTTAAACCGATCTTATGGCAACCTCTATAAAAGTAATTCTTTACACCTCCAAAACTCTAAGTAATGGGGAGCATCCAATAATGATAAGAATCATTAAAGATAGAAAAGCAAAATATATAAAAATTGGATTTTCCTGTTCAGAAAAACTATGGGATAAAAAGAAAAACCTTCCTAATAAAAATCATCCAAGCTATCAAGAACTGATTACATTAATCAGTAAAAAAAGATTAGATGCAGACAAGATTCTTTTGAGTTTGGAAAATGAAGCAAATAATTATTCATCAGAGACCATTCAAAAGAAATTGAAACGAAATCATACCACAATATCAGTTTTAGAATATTTTCAAGAAACAATAGACGGACTTGAAAAGAAAGGCAGAATAGGATATGCAAATGTATTCATCTCAACAAGGAATAGCTTTAAAACATTTTTGAAAAAGAAGGACATTAATTTCAATGAAATAAATTTATCTCTTTTATTGAAATATGAAGAAAGTCTAAAGGCGAAAGGCAATTCATTAAATACACAATTCATTTGTTTAAGGACACTAAAGACTTTAATAAATTATGCTCAAAAGGAAGAATTATTAAGTTCAGATTATAATCCATTCAAAGATTTCAGTTTTAAGAAATTCAGAAATATTAAAACAGAAAAGAGAGCATTAACTAGAGAACAATTACAAGAAATTTTTAAACTGGATATTAAAGAAGATGATAAATTATTTGATGCTAAAAATTATTTTCTTTTCTCATACTATAATAGTGGAATGAATTTTATAGATATGGCATATTTGAAATGGAATCAAATAAACAAAGACGTTTTACAATATACAAGAAAGAAAACAAACCAACTATTTAAAATAAAACTTCTAGACCCTGCAATAGAAATATTAAATTACTATAAACAGTTTAGTCATGGCGAAGGAAACGAGTATGTATTTCCAATTTTAAACTCATTACACAACACGCCCAAAAGTAGAGATAACAGAATTGATAAGGTTTTAAAGTTAGTAAATGCAGACCTTAAAAAGATAGCTGATAAAGCAGGAATAGATGAAAAATTAACTACTTATGTTGCCCGACATAGTGCAGCTACAATAATGAAACGTAGTGGTATTTCTCAAAGTATAATTAGTGAATCGTTAGGACATACATCAGAAAAAACAACACGTATTTATTTGGATAGCTTTGATGATGATACACTTTATCAAGCAACAAAATCACTATTAATTTAATTTTATGACTTCAAAATATGAAAGGTATAAGCAAAATGAAACTGCTTTTATTAATGACTTGAAAGTCAAAGAAAAGGAGTTTATCAGTCTGGCTTCTGATAAAGAATTTGCGATTGAAGAATTTTTCGAAAAAATTGATACTGAATTTAGGCTATTGCAAAAGGCAATCCCTTTTAATCAAGATTTCTTTTTAGAGATAGAAAGAAATATTAAATTAAAAAAAAACTTTGATGAATCATTAGAGTATGAACGACTTTCAGATTCTGATATACTCAATTACTCTAGAATTAAAGCATTTCAAAAGTATCATTCAGAATTACAAGCGAAACTTAAACAAGAGTTTACAGAGTTTCAACCATTGATAAAATGGAATGAAAAAAAGAGTACCAAAATTGTATATGCCAATTTCCTAAAGCTAGCTTATGGAATAATATATTCAAATGAATATTTTAGTGTTGACCATGACAAAAGAGATGAAGCTGTTGAACAGTTAGCACAATTTTTCTCAATAAAAATGGGTAAGGGTTGGCAGTCAACTTTAAATAATGAAATAGAAATTAATGACAAAAAAAATATATTCAAAGTGTTGGAGGAGAGTTATTTGAAGAATAAAAAACCAAAAAGAAAAAGAACCAATACAAAACAATAATAGATAAAATTTACACAATTTGTGTAAATACATTCTTTACCAATTTCACGCCTATCCTACGTTTGTGCCATAAATACATATCAATATGGCTGAACAACTTCTTTATTCAACCTCGAAAGATGAACTAGCAGAAATAATAAAAAATGCAGTTTCTGATTCTTTCAAAATTCACTTGCTAGAAAGTAAGCAAGACAAATACCCAGAGTATTTAACCATTACTCAGGCATCTGAATACTTACATTTAGCAACTCCAACACTTTATGGCTTTACAAGCAAAAATGAAATTCCGTTTTTAAAGAAGGGTAAAAAATTGTATTTCAAAAAAAATGATTTGGATAATTGGCTATCAAATAGAAAGTAAGGAATCAATTAAAATTACATTATGGCAAAGGTTGAAAAATTTGATTTGATAAAAGATATTGAAAAGGAAATTGGAGAATTGGCATTGAGCAAAAATACAAATAACTATAAAAGTTTGTTCATGGTTCAAACCGCTAATAAGTGGATAGAACAAGCAAAGACTAGACCAATTCCAAATATGCTTTTTAGTGAATTTTGGTTTGAAGGGGAGTTATGTATTTTATTTGCAGACACTAATTTAGGGAAGTCAATTTTAGCTGTCCAAATAGGGAATAGTATAAGCATGGGTGAAGCAATTCAAGGTTTCAAATTGGAGACAACTAAGCAGAAAGTTTTATACTTCGATTTTGAGTTATCAGATAAGCAATTTGAAAACAGATATTCAATTCAATATAAGAAACATTATAAGTTTGATAATTATTTTGAAAGAGTTGAAATTGATTCAGATGCGGTTCTGCCAGAAAATCAATCTTATGAAGAGTATCTTAATGATTCATTAGAACAAACAATAAATGAATCTGGTGCTAAGATTGTAATAATTGATAATATCACGTTTCTAAAAACTGAAACTGAAAAGGCTAAAGATGCTTTACCACTTATGAAACATTTGAAAGCATTGAAAAAAAAATATGGACTTTCAATTTTAGCACTTGCCCATACTCCCAAAAGAGATTTATCCAAACCAATTTCTCGTAATGATTTGTCAGGAAGTAAAATGTTAATCAATTTTTGTGACAGCTCCTTTTCAATAGGAGAAAGTCATACTGATAAAAATTTGAGATACCTGAAACAAATTAAACAAAGAAATACTGAAAATATTTATGACACTGAAAATGTTTGTGTTTGCCAAATTTATAAGCCAATCAATTTTTTACAATTTGAATTTGTAACTTTTGGTAAGGAAAGAGACCATTTGAGACAACCTACAGAAAAAGATAATGAAAATCTCGTGAATAAAATTAAGGACTTGAAGCAACAAGGTTTAAGCCTTCGTGAAATAGCAGTTCAACTTGGTACTTCTCATATGAAAGTTAGCAGATTATTAAAAGAACGTAACAAAATGTAACAAGTGTAACACATTGTTACACTTGTTACAGATGTTACAAATTCAATCAAAGTATGAATAAATTTAGATACTTATTAGAACCCTATAAAGGTAAAAATACACGTTATAAATGCCCTCAATGCAATAACTATCAATCATTTACAAGATATATTGATTGGGCAACTGGAGAATATATTAATTCTTCCGTTGGTAAATGCAATAGGGAAATAAAATGCGGTTACCATTTCAAGCCAAAGCAATACTATGAATCTAACAGAAATTTGTTACAAAAATTGAGGTTCAATAATATTTCAAACATGAACTTTAGTAAACCGCAAATTATATCTATAAGCTACATTCCTTTGGAATTATATAAAGCTTCTTTACAGAGTAATTTAAGTATTCATAAAATTGCTGAATCAAACAATTTTATTAAATTCTTACTTGATATATTTTGGGTTGACATTACGAACGAATTGGTTGCGAAATATTTTATAAGTACTTCCAAACATTGGAAGGGTGCAAATGTTTTTTGGCAAGTGGATCGTGAAGGTAAAATTAGAGCAGGCAAAATAATGCTTTACAGCCCTGAAACTGGAAAAAGAGTAAAGCAACCTTACGACCATATTAATTGGGTACATAGTGCTTTAAAAATGTCTGATTTCAATTTGAAACAATGTTTCTTTGGCGAACACCTTTTAATTGATAAATCAAAAATTGTTATGGTGGTTGAATCAGAAAAAACAGCAATCATTTCAAATGCCTTTATGCCGAATTATATTTGGCTTGCTTGTGGTGGAATAAATAATATCAACAAAGAAAGATGCGATATTTTAAAAGGACGGAATGTAATTTTTCATCCCGACATTGGAGCTTATGAAAAATGGAATTCTAAAGTGAAAGAATTTTCAGCAAGTGAAAATTTTACAGTTTCGAAATTATTAGAAGAAAATGCCGATATCTATAATTTGAAAAATGGTTCAGATATTGCCGATTATTTCATTCAAAATAGAGATAAGGATTTTGGGTGGGTAATCAACAATTATGGTTATCCATTGTTTTGGGACTAGCTTATAATGTTATCAAAAAAATCCCACTTTGTTAAATCATTTTTGTCAAATAAATATTCGTCTTGTTGGTTTACTCTCCAATGTCCTTTACAGTTTTCTTTTTCATTTATTATGATGCCACCAATTAATTTAATACCTTTTGCATTTTGATCTTTTATGTATGCTTGTAACGCTTCGGCTCTTGATTTTGCTTCTGTCGCTGTGCTACCTGCTTTTGTGTCGCCAATGAAAGTTTTACCTGATGTCAATTGAATAATATAGTCAGGATAAAAAGTTTGTGGTAAGTCGTTTTCTTCGTATTTGATGCCGAAAAAATCTTTTTTGCTAACTCCGTTTTTAAACCACCATTCTATTTTGTCCGCTTTGGTTTCAAGATGTTTTTCAAATTCCTTTTCAGGTGTTGAACGGTCTTTACCTAAATAGCAAGGTTCGTAAATACAAAGTTTGTAGTCCAGTTTTTCGTCTGTGTGTTGATTGAAAAATTCCTCTTTCTTAATATCCCAGTCGTAAACGGTTTCTTCAATTTTTGCTTTTACTTCTGCTTTTTTAATTGGCTTGTATTCTCCTGTCGCTTTACTTAACAATTCAGAAAACTTGCTTAAATTTTTTTCGTGTAGAAATAAGTATTGAATATGAATAATACCGTTTTCCATTTGGTAATTGATACCTAAATATTTTTTGAACCATTGATAAATTGCACCTCTCACTGTCGGAACAGAACGCTTTGGTGCAAAACCACTTAAATTCTCTTTGACAACAGAACTGAACATATCCTGTAAATCATTGTCAGCCAATTTTGCTAATGCTGTTCTATCATCGCTATCATTAAGCACTCCTGAAATTTCGTCAAATTCCTTTCCTGTTATTTTTTTATCGGACAACAAACTTTCTTTGTAAGTTGTAATGTCTGTTGTTAATCCTTTGGCTTTTATTTTCTCTCCGTTTTCGGCTGTATTTATTGTTGTCGGATTAATTTCGATTTCAAAAGCATTGCAAAGAACTTCTTCTAAAATTTTACCGAAACTAAATGTAATGTCGCCAAAGTCAACACGACTTTTATAGTAGGATGGAAGCAACAAAGGTTTGTAAATTGGTTTTCTGACAGACTTTAAATGCTTAATGATATTCGGATTGTAATCTTCTTTTTGAACTGTAATTTTTTGAAGATTTGTAAAAATGAAACCAGTATTTAAATTTTCATCTTCATAGTGCATTTGTTCGGGCATACGAAGTATACGACCAACTGTTTGCACTTCAAAAGTGTAACTCTGAATATCTCGAAGTTTTACAAGTATGTGTGCTCTTGGGCAGTCCCAACCTGTGTCGATTGCTTGTTTGAATAACAAAAATTCAACTTCACTTTCAAAATCTGAAATTACATCTAATCCATCTGATTTCTCTTCACTTAACCAAACTGCTAATTTTCCATTGGTTTCTGTAATTCCTTTGTCGGCTAAAAATGCTTCAATAACTTCTTTCTTTGCAACCCCTGCTTCTGCGTTTGGTAATTGAATTAAGCAAAGAGGATTTATATTTGAACCTGCATTTGTGTATGCTTGTTTTAGTTCTAATCGTTTGTTGTAAGCTGCTTCAATAATGATGTCTTGAGATGTTTTTTCATCATCAACTAATTTTTCAAGGTTTTCATTAATGATGAGTTCCTTTTTTATCATTCCTTCTTCAATTACGTCTTTTGGGTCAACGTAAATAAATTTTGCATTGCCTTTGGCAATGTCTTGAGCCGAAGGCTGAATTTTAGGTGTAGCACTCATTTCAAGTGTTACATCTGCACTTATTATTGTTCTTAACTCACTTGTTCGTTGTGCATCACTTGCATAATGGCTTTCGTCAATAATTAAAATGATTTTGCGTTTTTCTCTTGTTGTTTCTAAAACCTCAATGAAATTAACGCCTTCGCCATCTCTCATTACTTTGTTTTTCCATTCGCCTCTATTTTCTCCAGATGCATATTTGCTGTAAAGTTTTTCCCAGTTTACAACTACTACTTCGTTTTGCTCAATGTAGTTTCTGCTTCCAAAAAATTCTGCTTCCAAAAGGTTTACGTTTGGAAAACCGTCAAAAATTCTTTCAAGCGATTTTTTACTTTGCTTGTGCAAATCGCCTTTGCCAATGCTTACCCACAAGAAACACAAATCTGTTTCGGGCAATTCTTTGATTATTTCTTCTATAAATTTCGCAACCATTACTGTTTTACCGCTACCTGTTGGGCTTTGGAAAACACAAACTTTATTGCTTGCATCTTTTGCCAATAATTCGGAAACTGATTTAACCAGTTGTCCGATTGCATTTACTTGATATTCTTTATTTCCGTATGACATTCTTAGTTTTTGAAAATTCGTTTGTAAACATCTAAAATCTTTTGAGGAATTGGCTCAAGGCGTAT
>JBIICS010000011.1:0-32377 GCA_044238735.1 Bacteroidia bacterium | reverse complement strand
CTTTTGAGGAAATATAGCTTTTTGAATCCGTTCGGCATAAAGAATAGAATCGTTTAAGTTGTTGATAGAATCTATAATATCTTCAAGATCTTTTGGGCCGATGGGTTTTGATAAAAAGCCGCGCATACCCGTATTTAAAGCACGTTTTAAATTTACTTCTTCGGTATTACCCGTTATATAAACTACCGGAACGGTTTGAATTTCCTGGATTTGTTTCATGGTCTCTATTCCATCGATACTCGTTTCTAAACGAATATCCATTAAAATAAGATCGGCACTATTGTGGTTAAAAAAATCAATTGCTTCTTCGCCACTCGAAAAACAACCAACAACCTCGTGTTTTAGATTTTCTACATAATGCTTATGTAATTCCTGAATGATAAAATCATCTTCAACTATTACTACTCGTTTTCCCATTTCTAATTATTAAATATAAATGAAAATTTAAAATTTTTACCAGATTCTATTTGATACTCACCTTTAAGTTGTTTGATAAGATTAAGTACTAATTTAAAACCAAAGCCTTTACTTTTACTTACTACAAAACCATCGGGCAAACCTTTACCGCAATCGGAATAATAAACCTGTATTTTACCATTATACTCCTCTATTTTAATTGAGATGGTTATATTATTTTCGCAGGCAGAGTGTTTAAAACTATTAGAGAAGAGCTCACTTAAGATAAGTCCGAATGAAATAGATTTATTAAGGTTTAACAAAATTGAAGTATCAATGTCTATTTTAAAATCTGCTTTGTGTTGATTTTTGAAGGTAAATGTTTTATTGTAATAAGAACTTAATTCGTTTACGTACTCAAACAATGATATGGTAGAGAAATTTTCAGATTGATAAAGTTTTTCGTGAACAATAGCAATACTTCTAATACGCATTTGAATATCACCTAAAATAATTTCGTCAGATGCCTTTAACTTATATTTATTGAGTTCTAGTATTCCATCAATAATAGCAAGATTATTTTTAACCCGATGATGAACCTCCCCAATTAACAACTTATTATCAGAGAGCTTTTGTTCCAGCTCATTAATAAGGGTCATTTTTTCGGTAAACTCGTGAATGAAAACGATTAACTTTTGGGAAGAGTCTGTTGAAAATAATTTTGAAAAATTTAAGCTGTAATATTTAGTATTTATTGAATTGCTTTTTTTCCATTCATAAAAAAGGGTATTAACGGATGGATTATAAAGTTTTTCAACTTTTGCTTCAGGTAAAAAATCCAGTATTCTTCTAGCCTCCTTTTCTTCATTTTTTAAATCTAAAATATAATCAGCGTATTCATTTTTATATAACAAAGTATAATCGTTTAACTGCTGATTAAATTCAAACATCATGTAACCACTAAATGAGTAATCGATCAGAGAATGAAGGATCTTTTCACTTTCTTCCATTTTATTGGATTTTTCTACTAACTCGGTAATGTCTACTGTAAAACCAAAAATAATGGGCTGCATAGCATCGTTAACAATAGACTTTTTTCCACAATAAAAATGACGTGTGTTTTGATTATTAGTTGTTTTAAAATTAAAGCGTATCAAACGATCCGGATTATCAATAGCTTCTTGATCTGTATTTTTTAATAGTTCAATATCGTTAGGGCCAAATAAATCATAATCCGTTTTACCAATCGGACTTAATTTAAGCGTTTCCTCCATTATTTGATTATTGTAAATGTATTTACCATTCAAATCTTTGAGATATAAACAAATGGGGGTAGAATTAAAAACCGTATTCAAAATTGATTCCTGATGTTTTATTTTTTGATCAGCATATTCTAAATCGGTTATATCATAAAAAAAAGCATGTGTAGAAATAAACTCTCCATTTTTACTGATCGGCAATACATTTCCCTGAAAAATCATTCGCTTTCCATCTTTTGATCTAAATGCGACTTTAACATCAAAAGCCGGGTTACCTTTTAAGATATCTTGAAAAATATACTGACAATGCTCCTTGTAGTCATCCTCTATTAAATCAAATAAGTTTATCCCTTTAATTTCATCTGGTGAATATTTAAACTTTTCGTACCACAACTTGTTACAGTAATCCAAAAAACCATTTTTATCAAAGCTTTGTATAATTTGTACACTGCTATTTATAAAATCATTATACTTGTTTTGTTGCTCATTTAATTTCTGAACAATCTTATTTTCATTAGACAAATCTATAATGGAACCAAACAAAAGCTTTTCATTTTGATGATCTATTAAGTTTGTATTTATCTTAAATAGAAAAATTTCTCCCGATTTTTTTCTACCCTTGATTATCTTGTTTTTAACAAATCCAAATTGATTTAATTCATTTAAGTAATTATCCCGATCTGCAATTGAAGCATAAAACTTAGAAGTATTAGATTCTCGCAATTCATCGATATTGTCGTAACCAAATATTTCGTTAAAAGCAGAATTAGTATAATAAATTTCACCTTTGTAGCTACTAATAAAAGAGCCCGCGATAGAATTATCAATTAAGGATTCAAAAAATAGAAATTTGTCTGTTTTCTCCAATCAATTATATCTTATTATTATACAATAATGAACAACTAATCTACAATAAATTTAACGGTTTAACCAACTTATTACTCTATTTTATGCTCTATCCAACGTTTTTTTAAAAATAAACAACCTTTACTCTAGATAATTTTTTAAAAAAGCCTGGATAAAAAACCAAAATATAAGACGAAACAAAATTATTTCGTTATTAATATCAAAAATAATTAGACAAGCAAAAGATGAAATTCTTTTGGTTTTAATGCGAGAAATAAGCGTAAAAAATTAAAAAATTATAGTTTAAAGGGCAAGCTCTATAAACTAATCGAACGCAACATTTAAAAATTGTATAAGGGGAGTTAAATTACTGAGATGTTTAACGAATTCTTTAACTGGCAGCTGAAGCAACTGTTCATCCGTTAAATCGCGTGTAGCTATGTAACTTTTAAGCTTTAGGTACTTAAGGTCTGGATGGTTTTTATCATAGTTTCGGGGGGGGAGAGATAAACTATCCTCTAACCACAAGTCTTCATATGATTTTTTAAAGCTTTTATTTGAAAGAATTTTATGAAATTCTTTACCGTTATAATCAATTTCTTGCCTTAGCTTGGCTAACACAACTCCATCTGGCATATAGAGGCCACCACCTATAAAAGAAGAGCCTGGCTCTATATGGATATAATAACCTGCTTTATTGGATTTACGGCCTTCACTATTTATACTGGCGCCAAAATTAGTTTTATAGGGCTGCTTGTTTTTTGAAAAACGAACATCGCGGTTTATTCTAAATAAACAAGTTTTAGCTGTTTGTCCTTTTATGGATGAATCTTTTGTTTGCAAATCAATAATTATTGCATCAATAAACTGGATAACGTTTTGTCGGGATTCTTCATAATCATTTCGATTATTATCAAACCAATCTTTAGAGTTGTTGTTCTTTAAAGTTTCTAAAAATTCGAAAGTTTCTTTTTTAATATTCATACCACTAAAAAAAAATATCCCAAACTTATTTGGGATATTTTAAATTAAAATTTCATTTTTATTTGATTATCCTCATCCGGGTCTTTTGGTAATTCAACACCCGGATTTGCTTTTTGTTTAAGGGCCTGTAAAGGGGATAAGCCATCCTCTTCAAACTCATCATGATCATCAGATTCAACAACTTCAGGTAATAGTAGGTTTACCTCTTTTACTTTTTTATCAGTTATCTTGCTCCCTTTGGCTTTCAAATTTCTAATCTCAATAAATTCAACCAGTTTAATTTGCTCTCTTGGAATTTCTTTTCCTTTATCCTTAGTAAATATTAGCTCTACAGTTGGAGCCGATTGAGTAGTCGCCAATTCTATGTAAGAACCATCACCTTCTGGTATTATGGTAACCTTATTAGTACTTACTTCAGGAACAAATCGTTTTACAAAGAAATTTTTACTTGGCCCATCTAGGTATATTACTGACAATGGCAACTGTGGAAAAAACTTTTCCACTAAAATTAAATCATCTTCAAAATGGAGTGAGATATCAAATGGCACCAAACGGTAAGTTCCACTTTGAGACACACAAAGAATTCTGTCTTCGTTATTAAATTCGCCTAAATAAGTACCATGACCATCTGTATTAATGCGATTAATTACATCATCAAACCAAACTTTTGTTGCGCCTAACGTAGAGCCCAATTTTTCTTTAAGCACAATTTTACGAACCGGAAATTTAGAAACCAGGTTACCCATAGTACCTCTTCCTTTAATTTCGAGCTGACTCAAATCAATATCAAACTGCAATTTCCTAACTTTAGGCAGCGGTTTTAAGTGAATGGTTAAAATTTCGGCTTCGCCATTGGCATTAGCCGAAAACCACAACATCTTACTATCTGGTGTCCCTTTCGTTATATGGTACTCTTTATCGCGAATAATCCCGGTAACATTAAAGCGTTTCATATAAGTGAAACCCTTAGGGCCGTCTTGGTAAACTAAATTATAAGTAGTACGCTCGTCACTCTTTTTAAATACATCTAGATGAATTACATTCTCGCCCACAAAAGTTTTATCGGCTACTTTCATTATCTGCATGGTGCCATCCTCTCTAAAAACAATCATATCATCGTATTGAGAGCACTCTCCTACCATTTCTGCTTTATCATCTCTCTTTAATGCAATACCAGCAAAACCTTCTTTTTTATTCCAGTATAATTTTTCATTTGCAATAGCCACATTTACTGCTGCTATATTATCAAAATTTTTGATTTCCGTTTTACGCTCTTTTCCTTTACCGTATTTGCGTTTTAACTCTTTGAAATAATCTATAGTATAGTTGGTTATATTAGAGAGATGCGCTTTTGTCTCGTCAATTTTACGATCCAATTCCTTCATGTGATCTTCTGCTTTAGCGCTATCAAAACGCGTAATTCTGATCATTGGAATTTGGGTTAATTTGTGCAAATCTTCATCTTTTATTTCGCGAAGTAATTTTTTCTTGAAAGGCTGAAACCTCTCGTATAAATAGGTGTATAGAGATTCTTTATTGTTGTATTTTTTAAAATCAATATACATTTCTTCCTTAATAAATATCTTTTCGAGAGAGGAGAAATGCCAGGCCTCGTTTAATTCACTTAGTAAAATTTCGAGTTCTCTTTGTAATAAGTCGCGAGTTTGAAATGCGGAAATCTTCAGAATCTCGTTAACGTTTATAAAACGTGGTTTATCATTTATAATTACAGCGGCGTTGGGTGATATACTTAACTGGCAATCGGTAAAAGCATAAAGTGCATCTATAGTTTTATCGGGGGAAATATTAGGAGGCAAGTGAATCAGGATATCTACATTTTCGGCAGTATTATCCTCAATTTTCCTAATTTTTACTTTTTCCTTTTCATTTGCTGCCACTATAGAATCAATCAAACTTTGAGTGGTGGTTCCAAATGGAATTTCAGTAATCTGCAATGTTTTTTTATCGAGCATATTAATTTTAGCCCGAATTTTAATTCTACCCCCTCTTAAACCCTCCCGATAATCACTAAAATCAGCCTGTCCTGCAGTAGGGAAATCCGGCAGAACATTTGTTTTTCTTCCCTTTAAAACCTCTATACTCGCGTCCACTAATTCATTAAAGTTGTGCGGCAATATTTTACAAGCCATACCAACTGCAATACCCTCTACACCGTGTGCCAATAATATGGGGAACTTTACCGGAAGATTTAAAGGTTCTTTATTACGACCATCGTAAGAAAGACCCCAGTGAGTAGTTTTTGGATTATATAAAACGTCTAAAGCAAAAGGAGTTAAACGCATTTCAATATATCGGGGGGCTGCAGCACTATCTCCTGTTAAAATGTTACCCCAATTACCCTGCGTATCAATTAATAAATCTTTTTGACCTATCTGTACAATAGCATCGCCAATACTGGCATCGCCATGAGGGTGATATTTCATGGTATGGCCAATAACATTAGCCACTTTATTATAACGGCCATCTTCTAATTCCCACATTGAGTGAAGGATTCGTCGTTGAACTGGTTTTAATCCATCTTCAATAGAAGGAACCGCTCTTTCTAAAATTACATATGAAGCGTAATCCAAAAACCAGTTTTGGTACATTCCATCTAAAGCGGTAACATTATGTAAATGATTTTCGTTAGGCTCGTTACTTGTAGTATTTTCTTCCATATTCTTCCAAAATTCGAACCTTAAAATTACTATGGAATTAGGGTAAAATGCAGTATTTATTTGACTTTTAAACGAGTTTTATTAACAGATTTACTCACATAAGAACTGAAAATTAAGAAAGAAAATGGCAGATATTTAAGAACTATATAGACCTTAAACGTTGGTAAACTATTTTTTTGGTCTCAAAGAATTCTTCTTTAAAAAATTTACTAAGAGGAGTAACGAGGGCGTGTTGATATTCTTTAAGTTCATCGGAAAGGTCGCCACCTTTTAATGCAATAATACCATTCGGTATATCGTTAAACTGATCGGACGATATGTTTTTACGGCACCATTTTATTAAATCGGGGAATGGAGCCACGGCACGTGTAACAAAGAAGTGAGCATTCTGGTTTAAGTCTTCTACCCTAGCCCATATACCTTGGGCGTTTTTAATTTGAGCCTGTTCTATTACACTGTTTACAACACTTATTTTTTTATTTATAGAATCGACAAGAGTAAAATTACATTCTGGAAAAGCTATAGCCAAAGGAATTCCCGGAAAACCGCCACCAGTGCCAATATCAATAATTCGTGAAGTTTTTTTAAACTGTACCACGTTGCAAATAGCTAAACTGTGCAAAACATGATGCAAGTATAATTCCTCAATATCTTTTCTGGAGACCACATTAACTTTACTATTCCAATCGAAATAAAGCTGATGTAATTTGCTAAACTGCTCCAATTGAAAGGATGAAAATTCGGGAAAATATTCTTCTATCAGATTAAAATATTTCAAATCTAATTCCCTTTACTCTTATTGAAAATTGCGGTTACAAACTCTCTTGCTCTAAAAAGCTGCGCTTTAACAGTACCCAAAGGCAGGTTAAGAGTTTGAGAAATTTCTTCGTATGATAATTCATCGAAATAACGAAGTTTTATTAGTTCCTTGTATCGAGGTTTAAGCTTTTCTATAGCATCAACCATAATTTGATACTCTTGTTTAAACATTACTTTTTCTTCGGGGTCAGGGGTACTGCTTTTAAGTTCGAACGTTACCTCATTCCCTTCTTCTCTTTCATAGGTTTTATCAATAGAAAAAACTTTCATTCGTTTTCTACGTATAAAATCGATGCAGTTATTAGAGGCAATTTTAAACAACCAGGTACTAAAAGCAAAAGAGGCCGTATATTGATCTAAACGATTAAACGCTTTTCCGAAAGCCTCTAAAGTTAAGTCCTCTGCATCATCTTTATTATTAACCATTTTTAAAAGCATGTAGAAAAGGGGCTCGCGATAACGATCCATTAACTCTGCATAAGCTTTTTGGTTGCCGTTTTCCAAAGCATCGCGAACCAACTTGTAATCGTGTTTGGCTTTTTCGCTTAAATGATCCGGATTTATTTCCATCGTGGCTCTTCGTTAAATGAGTTGGAAATAGTTAAGAGGGGATAAATAAAGGTTAAGACCATGTCCAGAAGGGGTGACCATAACCATAAATCTTTCTCGTCTAACTTTTCCATAGCACCCTTAAATATAATCATTTGTACGATTAAACGCACTATAAATAGAAACAATATTATCCAAGGAAAAAACTGTAAACCCATTAGTAAAAACAACGTAACGTAAAAGAAAAATGAGGAAAAAACCTGAAAGCCTATGTATCGCTTGTCGGAAGGTTTGTAATGCGGACTAGTGGTAAGATGTCTTCTTTTTTGATCGAACCAATCGCCAAAATTATCTTTTGGTATGGAAACCGTATGACCGTCTTTTGCAAAACAAATACCCGTATTATTTGCATTGGCAACCTGGTTTACAAACAAATCATCATCTCCCGAACGAATATGAGAATGAGAAGCAAATCCTTTGTTTTTAAAAAACAATGTTTTTTTATACGATAAATTTCGGCCAACTCCCATATAGGGAGCGCCTCGCATTGCAGCAGTAAAATACTGCATACCGATAAAAAAAGTATCGAAACGAATTAAACGATTTACAAAAAAAGACTCTTTTTCATAAGCTCCAAATCCTAATACTAAATTAGTTGCAGGGGTGTAACTACGAACAATTTCGCGAAGCCAATTTTCCGATTTAGGGTAACAATCAGCATCAGACAGCACCATAAACTCATGTTTTGCAGCCTTAATTCCAATTGTTACAGCGAACTTCTTATCGTGTTGATAAACCACATCTTCATTTAAAGTTGTTACCTTTAAATTAGGATGTTGTTTTTCAAAAGACTCCAAAATCTCCTTTGAATCGTCATATGAACAGTCGTTTACTACCACCACCTCGTAATCGGGGTAATTTAAACTAAGTAAACGGGGTAAATGTTTTTGAAGATTAGCAGACTCATTACGGGCACATATAACTATAGATACCGGAGGCATATCGTTGGATCTTGGCATTAAAGAATCGTTTAACCAAGTAAACTTGGAATATATACCCAAGTAATAGTAAAGCTGAATAATAAAGCTAACTATAAATAGAGCTGCTATAACCCAAACAGCAAATTGAAAATTAACAAAGCCTCCTAATTTTTCCATATAATTATAGGCAAATGTATTTTAAAGGATTTGCCCCTAAGTATGTATATTTGGCAATTGTTTAACAAAGTAATTAACAATTTGGGTATTTATGAAATTTGAATTGGTAGCCGTTGATCCAAAAACAAAAGCCAGGGCCGGTTTAATACATACCGACCACGGAACAATTGAAACTCCAATTTTTATGCCCGTTGGCACTGCCGGAACCGTTAAAGCCATCCACCAACGAGAACTTAAACAAGACATTAACGCCCAAATAATTTTAGGAAATACCTACCATTTATACCTCAGACCAGGAATTGAAATTTTAGAAAAAGCCGGAGGTTTACATAAATTTAACAGTTGGGATCGCCCCATTTTAACCGATAGCGGAGGTTATCAGGTTTTTTCGTTAAGTGCAAACCGAAAATTAAAAGAAGAAGGAGCCTATTTTACCTCCCATATTGATGGAAGCAAGCATCTTTTTTCCCCCGAAAAGGTAATGGATATACAACGAAGCATTGGTGCCGATATTATTATGGCTTTTGATGAATGTGCTCCCTTCCCTTGCGATTACGAATATGCCCGTAAATCAATGGAAATGACACACCGATGGCTTAAACGTTGCATAAAACGGTTTGATGAAACTGAAAATAAATATGGCTACAGTCAAACACTTTTTCCGATTGTGCAGGGCAGTGTTTTTAAGGATTTAAGACGCCAATCGGCTGAGTTTATAACCGAACAAAACCTGGAAGGCAATGCTATTGGAGGTTTAAGCGTTGGTGAACCTGCCGAAGTAATGTACGAATTAAGTGAATTAGTTTGCGATATTTTACCAAAGGAAAAACCACGCTATTTAATGGGGGTAGGTACTCCGGCCAACATAGTTGAAAATATCGGTTTGGGGGTAGACATGATGGACTGCGTAATGCCCACCCGCAATGCTCGAAACGGAATGCTTTTTACCGCTGAAGGAAAAATAAATATTCGCAACAAAAAGTGGGAAAGTGATTTTAACGAATTAGATCCAAATGGCTCTACATGGGTAGATCATCATTATACGAGAGCATATCTTCGACATCTTATTATTTCCAATGAGATTTTAGGCGCTCAAATTGCCTCGGTTCACAATATTGGGTTTTATTTACAACTGGTTAGAGAAGCGCGTAAACAAATTATAAATGGAACTTATTTTGAATGGAAAAATGAAATGGCAGGAAAATTGGATAACAGATTATAGTTATACAGTTTAAAGAATAGGTTTTCAGATTTGAAAGTTGAAAGTTGAAAGTTGAAAGTTGAAAGTTGAAAGTTGAAAGTTGAAAGTTGAAAGTTGAAAGTTGTAAGTTGTAAGTTGTAAGTTGATAACAAAGAAATAATTTTTAAATCTTCTAAACTTTCTAAATTAAAATGAAAAAAATTGATTTATACATAATCCGCAAATTTTTAGGAACATTTTTCCTTTCTATTGCGCTTATTATTTCAATTGTTATTGTTTTTGATATCTCGGAAAAACTGGAGGATTTCATTTCTAAAGAAGCTCCTATAAAAGCTATTGTGTTTGACTACTACTTAAATTTTATACCCTACTTTGTAAACCTTTTTGCTCCCTTATTCACTTTTATTTCCGTAATTTTCTTCACTTCTAAAATGGCCAGCAATACCGAAATTGTGGCAATTTTAGGTTCAGGGGTATCGTTTAAAAGACTTTTATTTCCCTATATGATTGCAGCTTCAGTTATTGCTTCACTATCGCTATACTTAAATTTTTATGTTATACCGAAAGCAAATGCCAGAAGGTTAAAATTTGAGGAAGATTACATAAGAGTAAAAATGCAATTTACCCGACAAAATGCTCATATTCAGGATAGCCCCAATACTTATCTATATTTTGAAAGTTATAATACATTTGATAACATAGGTTATAAGTTTACTTTAGAAAAATTTGAGAATAAAAAAATGATTTATAAAATGGGTAGCGATTTCATCAGATGGGACTCTACCCATAAAAGTTGGTCGCTGGAAAATTACTGGCTACGATCTTTTAATGGACTAAATGAGACATTAAAAACCGGCGCCAAACTAGATACTGTATTTAATGTTAAACCTAAAGAGTTCTCTAAACGAACTACCGATGTTAAAGCCTATGATATTGATGAACTAAACGAATACATAAAAGAGGAAACCTTAAAAGGAAGCGATATAGTACCCTTTTATTTAGTAGAAAAATACCAAAGAAGTTCCATGCCCTTTGCTACTTTTATTTTAACTCTTATTGGTGTTGCCATTTCAAGCAGAAAAGTTAGAGGGGGTATTGGAATGCATATTGGATTTGGTCTTGCGGTTAGTTTTAGTTATTTAATGTTCTTACAAATTTTCACCACTTTCGCCTATTATGCGGGCTTCCCTCCTTTTGCTGCGGTTTGGATCCCCAATGCCATGTATTTAATTATTAGTTTAATTCTTTTAAGAATGGCGCCTAAGTAAGGCTTTTATTTAGCTAACTTTGCCTTATGGAACATAATCCCCATTGGTTTAAAGACTGGTTTAATTCTCCCTACTATCATCAATTATATAAGAACCGTAACATAGATGAGGCGGAGTTTTTCCTGGAAAATATCCTAGAATTAATAAAATTAAATGCAACCGATAAAATATGTGATTTAGCATGTGGAAAAGGGCGACACTCCCTTTATCTTAATAAAAAAGGATACCATGTAACCGGGCTAGATATTGCAAGCGAAAGCATTGATGAAGCCAATAAATATGCGAATACTCAGTTAAACTTTGCGGTGCACGACATGCGAAATAATTTTGGGAGTAATCGTTTTCAGGCAGTATTTAACTTATTTACCTCTTTTGGTTATTTTAATTCGTTAAAAGAAAACGAAAAGGTTCTTAAAAATATATACATGGCTTTAAAACCGGGTGGAATTCTAGTACTCGATTTCTTTAATGCAACAAAAGTTAAAAATTGCATAATTCCTAATGAAATTAAAACGATTGATGATATTGATTTCAAAATTTCAAAATACATACAAAACGGTAAAATATATAAGGAAATAGCCTTTAATGCGAATCAAAACCAATATCTTTTTAGAGAAGAAGTACAGTTAATTAGTAAAAAAGATTTTGTAATTATGTTGCAAAACCACAACTTTGCAATTGAATATCTAAAAGGCAATTACAAATTAGAGGAATTTAACGAGCATGATTCCGACAGGTTAATAATTATTGCCAGAAAGAACTAGTGCATTTTATAGATTACATACTTTTATTTGGTCTGGCCTTTTTAAGTGGCATTCTCTACCTGTTTATTAAGCCACAGGCTAACATTTTAAAATTAGTTTTAACTTTTAGCGGTGCCTATCTTTTTTGCTTAACCGCCATACACCTTTTACCCGAATTATATTCGGATGGTAACCCTCTTAAAACGGGAATTTTTATAGTTGTTGGCTTCGTTTTGCAGATTATCTTAGAGGTGTTTTCGGAAGGTATTGAGCACGGACATATTCATGTTCATAAACATGAACACTCCCACAATCACTTTCCATGGCTTATGATGTTGGGTTTATCTATCCACTCGTTTATGGAAGGTATGCCTCTGTCCTGTCAGTTTCAGGGTATTTTACACCTCAAAATAAATCCATTATTGGCGGGGATTCTGCTTCATAATATACCCATTGCATATTCGCTTATGAGCATGCTAATGCAATCCGGTATAAAAAAAATGCAAGCGTTATTCTTCCTAATTCTCTTCTCTTTAATGGCTCCTTTAGGATCAGCATTTAGTAATTTTCTTCAACTCGTTTTTGTAAATAATTTAAGTGAATATTACAACATCATAATGGCAGTGGTGGTAGGTATTTTCCTTCACATTTCAACTACCATTTTATTCGAATCCTCTAACAATCATCGTTTTAACATTATTAAAATTGCAACCGTTTTAGGCGGAGCGGCAACAGCTGTATTGTTAGAATATATATAATTTTTTTAAACAAAACTTAATTTAGCTTGTTTAATTTGTTAAAGCTTTTATTAATTTTGAATCGAAATAACTAACAAAAAAATCATTAAATATGACAACTTTAGTAGGTAAAAAAGCACCCTCATTTAAAGCACAAGCCGTTGTTAACGGCGGCGAAATCGTAACAGATTTCTCATTAGATCAATACATCGGAAATAAGTATGTTGTATTTTTCTTTTATCCTAAGGACTTTACATTTGTTTGTCCAACCGAATTACACGCATTTCAAGAGAAATTAGCTGAATTCGAATCCAGAAATTGCGCATTGGTAGCATGCTCTACCGATACAGAACAATCCCACTGGGGTTGGTTACAAATGGCTAAAGAACATGGTGGTATTAAAGGAATTAAATATCCAATTGTTGCGGATACCACTAAAACCATAACTGCTAATTATGGCGTATTAATTGGTGAATATGATGTAAATGATGCCGGACAATTAATTGCAACAGGTTCTATGATTGCCTATCGAGGTTTATTTTTAATTGATAAAAAAGGCGTAGTTCGCCATGTAACGGTTAACGATTTACCTTTAGGTCGTAATGTAGACGAAGCCCTTCGTGTATTAGACGCTTTACAATTTAACGAAGAAAACGGAGAAGTTTGTCCTGCTAATTGGGTTAAAGGTAAAGAAGGAATGAAAGCCACCCGCGATGGTGTTGCTTCGTATTTAGCAAAACATTAAAAATATTAATTGATAAATTTAAGGCCTCAACTTATGTTGGGGCTTTTTTGTATGAATCCGTTTTTCATAAGCCCTACGTGGGCTAACAATCAAAACCAATTGGTTTGCATTCAAACCACCCGCATGGGTGGTGAAAGCTTAGGCGAATTTTATTCTTTAAATCTTGGATTATCGAGTGGCGATAAGAAAGAAATTGTTTTAAGAAACCGTCAGCTTATATTTAACCAGTTAAATATTCCTTCAACTAAAGTTTGCCTAGCCCAACAAACACATTCCGATAATATATTAATTACCCATTCGGCAGGCGTGTTTGAAAACTATGATGCCATAATTGTTACTAAACCCGGAATATTCGCAGCAATATCGATAGCAGATTGCACCCCAGTTATATTAATGGATTTAAAAACCAAAATTGCAGCAGCAATTCATGCCGGTTGGAGGGGAACCGCACAAAATATAAGCTATAAAACCCTTCAATGCATGATTAAACTGGGCTGCTCACCTCTTAATATAAAAGCATTTATTGGAGCCTGCATAAGTTACAATTCGTTTGAGGTAGGACCCGAAGTAGCTGATCAGTTTAATCCGACATTCATTAAAAAACATCAAAACGAGGGGAAATTTTTAATTGATCTTAAAGGATTAAATAAAAAACAGCTTACCGACTTAGGCCTTTTAACTGAAAACATTGAGATTAGTGAATACTGTACGTTTAATCAAAATGATCTCTTTTATTCATATCGTAAAGAAAAAGGTACAACCGGTAGAATGATGGCGATTACTGGGTTTAGGTAAACTTAACGCTGACTTAATGATAAAATTTCATTGATAGTTAAAGCAATAATCACTGTATTAAAAACAAAGGATACAATTGAATGAATCAGAACCAACCTTCTAATCTCTTTAGACAAAATGGAATTATCCGAAACCTGGTAAGTCATTCCAATTACAAAACTTAAGTATGCAAAATCCATGTAATCAGGAGAATTATCAGAAGGAAATTTAATACCGTGATTTTGGCCGCTTTTATATTTGTTTCCCGCATAAAACAAATGCGCATATCGGAACGTAAAAATTATATGCATTAACAACCAACTACAGGTAACTCCATAGATGTATACAAAAGAACCTATAGGCTTGCCAAAAGTCCACTCCTTTTGATGAATAATAAGGTTTAATACTGCCGAAATACTTAATACAATTCCACAGAATACAAGAATAAATATTATCCAGACTTTGATATCTTCTTCTTCGCATCTCTTTTTAATTTGTTCTGGATTTAATTTAAAAATCACCAGCAAACTCATGATTATATATGAAGACGCAAAAACACTCCAACCCACAACAACAGAAAATATTTCCTCTCGGTTACTGCTCGAATAAGAAACAAAAAAGCTAATAATACCCAAAAAGAAGGAAATTATTAGCTTAATTAATGAGGTTTGCCTCTTAAAAAGAAAATTCAAGATTAGGCCTTTTGCTTAAAATTATTTATAGCATTAACAGTAAATTCGGAAAGAACCAACTTTCCACTCATACCGGCTCTTTCAATTAATAAACTATCCCAGTTTTCCGATCCCTCCCACATAATTTTTTTAAGCATTGCCATAGCCTCCGGATTGCTCCCTGCTAATTTAGCGGCCAATGTTTTAATTGCATTATCCATAGAATCAGAATTTTCAAAAACCTCGGCATACATTCCCTTTTCTTTGGCCCAATTTGCATTTTGCCATTCGGTAGCATTAATAGTTAACTGGCAAAATGCGGCTTTACCAACTTTGCGTTCTACCGCCGGGCCAACAACAAACGGACCAATGCCTACGGCCAATTCACTTAATTTAACATCGGCTTTACTCGTGGCGAAGGTATAATCAGCAGAACAGGCAATACCAACACCTCCACCAACAGCCTTGCCCTGAACCCGAGCAATAATAAATTTTGGAGCTTTACGCATAGCATTAATAACCATTGCAAAACCCGAAAAAAATGTTTTACCGGTTTCAAAATCTTTAATCGAAATAAGCTCATCAAAAGATGCACCTGCACAAAATGCCTTGTCGCCATCGCTTTGTAGTATAATTACCTTAACGTTTTCATCATTACCTAACGTCTCAATTTCTTTGGCTAAATTTCTCAGTTGGTAGCCAGGCATTGAATTACTTTGAGGATGAAAAAAGGTAATGGTTCCTATTCCGTTTTCTATGTTCGATTTTACAAATCCTTCCATTTTATTTTATTTGTTTTGTCAAAAATAATAGATTTTTGGCTAAATATAACTACAGATATAGTTACTAACTAACGATTCATATTTAAATATTAAATACGCTTTTTTGTTTTTATTTTTTGCGAAAATTCTAGTATTTTCAAGAAAATTAAATCTATCTATGTCTGATTTGGTAAAAGAATTCAACGATTATCGCGCACGCATGAATGAACGTATAATGAACGAAGATAATCTGGTTATAAAACGTTTTTTTAATTTAGATACAAATACATACGCAGAAGGCGCGCTGGATGTTAAAACCAAAGAAATGTTGGGGCTTGTTGCCAGCATGGTTTTACGCTGCGATGATTGTATCAAATATCATATAGAAAAATGCCATGAGAACGGCGTAAATAAGGAAGAACTTTTTGAAGTATTTCAGGTAGGTTTAATTGTTGGGGGAAGCATTGTAATTCCTCATCTAAGAAGAGCAGTAGAATTTTACGACCAGCTTAAATAAATATGCTTTTAAAATTAAATTTAAGCTTTCTTTTTTTATTTCTTATTACCGGTGTGCATGCACAATTAACAGTGGTTACCGGAAAAATAACAGATGGTGGCACTGGTGAGCCGCTACCCTTTGTTAATGTAGCCTATAAAAACACCTCTATAGGGGCAACCAGCGATATAGACGGTAATTATAAATTAAGTACTGCTAATCCGGGCGATACTTTAGTGGTTAGTTATATTGGATTTAAAACCGATAGAAGAAAAGTTATAAAAGGCAAAACACAAGTAATTAATTTTACTTTACAAGCCGGCGATTTCAGCTTAAAAGAAGTGGTAATTAAACCCGGTAAAAACCCTGCCATTATTTTACTTGAAAAAATAATTGATCATAAACCCGAAAACGATCGCGATCGATATGATTCTTATGAATACGAGACTTATAATAAATTAGAGTTCGACTTAAATAATTTAAGTGAAAAATTTAAGAAAAGCAGTTTAGTTAAGCCATTCGATTTTGCCCTTAATTATGTAGACTCCAGCAGTAAGGAAGAAAAGCCTTTCCTCCCCCTTTTCCTAACCGAATCTTTGAGCGATTTTTACTTTAAGAAAAAACCTAAATACAAAAAAGAAGTTATAAAAGCCAGCAAAACAGCAGGATTTGAGAATGAAAGTGTATCTGCAGTGCTCGGCGATATGTATCAAAACGTTAATGTTTACGATAATAATATTTTAGTTTTTGGCAAAAATTTCGTGAGCCCTATCTCTAATCAGGGAACTTTCTTTTATAAATATTATTTGGTAGACAGTACATTTATTGATAACTGCTGGACCTATCAGGTAAAATTTGTACCTAAACGAAAACAAGAATTAACTTTTAATGGTAACTTTTGGGTACACGATACCACTTTTGCTCTTAAGCGAATAGAAATGCGAATAGCTGATGATGCCAATATTAATTTTGTTAATTCGTTGTATGTAATTCAGGAGTACACGCGCGTAAACGGCCAAAGCTGGATGTTATCAAAAGATAAATTGGTTGTAGATTTCACCTATAAAAACAAAGCAATGGGCTTATATGGAAGAAAAACAACCACGTATAGAAATATAAAAGTAAACGAAGCTCACCCCGACGATTTTTATTCTAAAACAGAAGATATTATTGTTGAAAAAGGGGCAAGTACTAAATCTGATGATTTTTGGATTCAATCCAGGCACGACACCCTCTCTAAAAATGAAGCCAATATTTACAAGTTGGTCGACACCATACAAACCATCCCCCTATACAAAACATACGAAAGTTTAGTACAATTGGGATTTACCGGTTATCACATGTTCGATCGGTGGAATAAACTGGAGTTCGGCCCCGTGTTTTCCTCCATTAGTTTTAATCAGGTAGAAGGTCCGCGAATTAGAATTGGAGGAAGAACCAGCTATAATTTTAGTCATACCAAAGAACTTAACGTCTACGGAGCATACGGATTTTGGGATCAAAAATTCAAGTATGGCTTAACATACAAATGGAAACCCAAGGAAACCAAAAAATGGCAATTCTTTACCGGAAAGATAATGGATGATTACGAGATATTAGGCCTAAATAACGCATTATTAAGAAGCGATAATTTATTTGTTTCGCTCTTTAGAAAACGACCATTAACCAAATTAACCCGCATACAACAATTGAGACTTAGTTACGACTACGAACATTTTTCAGGATTTTTAGTTAGACCCAGTTTTAATTACAGAAATATTATCCCCGTTGGAAGTACCCGTTTTAATTACCTAGACACTTTATCTGATCGGGTTGTTGTAAAAGAGTTACCCAATATACGTTCGGCAGAATTTGGTTTTTTTGCTCGAATGGCTTACAAAGAAAAATACATTGAAGGTGATTTTACCCGTGTATTTTTAGGCACTAAAATTCCCATTTTACAAATTCAATATACAGCTGCTATTAAAGGAGTTTTAAAAAGCAATTACGCCTATCACAAAGTAGTAGCTAACGTTATTGACCGCATAAGGATTCAGCCACTGGGCTATACCGATTATACCCTGGAATACGGTAAAATATTTGGAAACAATTTACCTTATGTATTACTGGAACTTCATCCGGGCAACGAATCGTATGGCTTAAGCTTTTATAGTTTTAACCTGATGAATTATTTCGAATTTGTATCAGACGAATATTATTCTTTTAATTTCGATCATCATTTTGATGGATTTTTTCTCAACAAAATACCTTTAATGCGTAAGTTAAAATTAAGAGAGGTAGTTAATTTTAAAGGGGTAGGCGGTAAATTAAGCGAGGAGCATAAACGCGAAGTTTATTTGCCTAATTTTACCAATACCTTATCCTATTATAAACCATACATGGAAGTTAGCTTTGGACTCGAAAATATACTTAAATTTTTTAGGGTAGATGCTATATTCCGTTTAAATTATCTGGATAAACAAATTTATCAAAACACCAGCCCGTTTGGCGTTAAGGCTACCGCACAACTAATCTTTTAATCCGAACATTATGATCTTAAAGAGTGTAGAATTAGTAAAAACTTACAAGAAAAGAACCGTTGTAAACAACGTTAGCGTTGAGGTTAAACAGGGAGAAATTGTAGGTTTGTTAGGACCTAATGGAGCGGGTAAAACTACAACCTTTTATATGACGGTTGGATTAATAAAACCAAATTCAGGAAAAATCTTTTTAGACGAACAAGACATAACTGACTTTCCTATGTACAAAAGAGCTCAGTTAGGTATTGGTTATTTAGCTCAGGAAGCATCAGTGTTTAGAAAATTGAGTGTAGAAGATAACATTAAAGCGGTTTTAGAAATGACTAATTTAAGTAAGCAAGACCAAAATCAAAAACTGGAGATTTTACTTGATGAATTTGGCTTACAACACATCAGAAAAAATAGAGGCGATTTATTATCGGGTGGCGAGAGAAGAAGAACTGAAATTGCACGATGTTTAGCTGTAGACCCTAAATTTATTCTTTTGGATGAGCCCTTTGCTGGAGTAGATCCCATTGCAGTTGAAGACATTCAAACCATTGTATCAAAATTAAAACATAAAAACATTGGTATTTTAATTACCGATCATAACGTACACGAAACATTATCAATTACCGAAAGAGCCTATATTTTAACCGAAGGTAAAATATTTAGAGCCGGTACTCCCGAAGAATTGGCAAACGATGAAGAGGTGAAGAAAAAATATTTGGGTACAAATTTTATTTTAAGATGAGTTTCTTCAACTAGCTTAATTTAAGGATAAACCTTTTAAATTTATTTGAAAAACAGTTCCTTTAGCTGAGGAGTTAATTTCAAATTTAACCCCCAGTTGATCACCCAAAAGATTAATTAAATTAAAGCCAAAACTATCGTTTCGCATTTTATCAGTAACATGCTTTAATCCAACGCCATTATCTTTTATAATTAATTTATAATCTTCTAAAAGTATCGAAATTTCGCCCTTTCCATCGGTAAATGCATGCTTATAGGAATTGCTTAAGATTTCGCTTAACATTAATCCCAATGGAATCATCCGTTCAATATCCAACGAATATAGTTCGTCTATTTCAACTATTCTATTTATCTGTTTACGTTCGGTATTAAAGGCAAAATCAACTTTATATAATAATTCTTTACAATAAGCATTGAGATTAATTTTGCTTAAATCGCTACTGGCATATAACATTTCATGTATTAGGGACATGCTTTGTATTCTGGCCATAGCTTCGTCTACCAGCTCAGTGTAATCCTTATTTTGTTTATCATCCGACCTTAATCTTAACAAACTAATTACAATTTGTAAATTATTTTTAACACGATGATGAATTTCCTTAAGCAGAATTTCTTTTTCTTTTAATGATTGATTAAGTTTTTCTTCCGATTTCTTACGCTCAAAGAACAATGGAACATCATAGGTGATATTTTCGGTACTTTTCTTTTTTTCCTCATTAAGAAACTCGTTTATCTTATCTGGGGTTGCCATAATAAACGTACAATTATCATCTCCACGTGCCCTGCATTTTATTTCAACAGCGGTAAGAGCCATACCAAAACTTTGCTCGCACCAACCCGATGAATACCCCGCATTCATACAACAAACGGGAAAATCTGTTTTAACACCGGCTTTAATCCATGAATCAGCTTCAAAAGAATAAGGATGATTATATTTTATAAAAAACTGTTCGTTAGGAACCGGATTGCTTTCGGGTAATATTTCCACATAAGCCCAACCGGTGTATGCAAAGTGAACCGGTCCGGCAGAGAGTTTTTCTATTGGATCTTTTAAATCCATTTGCTGATGAAAATTTTTTGCGTCCTCAATTCCTATTAAGTGTGCGAGGTCAAACAAAAGATTTCGACCAATTTTTATAGCCTCTTTCTCTCCCCTGTCTTTATATAATTCTACAATACTTTTAAAAAAATCACGAGATAACGAAGGTGCCCTTACTAATAAGTAGCGCTGATCGCCAATTTCTATTTTAGATTTATCGGGCTCTACTTTTAATCCCTTAAAATAATTGGCTACTGTATATTCAGCATTATCAAAAATAGGCTTAATTGAATCTGGAACAGATACTGTTCTGTTTTTAGTTTGAAAGAATAATTTTTCGGCCCTAAGAAGTTTATTTTCTGCCTCTAAAACTCTAACTCGTTCTATTAAAGAATCTATGTTATTTTCGTTATTCACATTTCTAAAGTAATAATTATTAATATAATAATGTTGTTAAGGATTTATCACATAATTAAATTATAAAACTGTTAATATTTTTATAAACTATTTTATAGTTGCTAATGGTGTAAATCTGCCAAGTTGACTGTTAATATTATTTTGCATAAATCTTGAATTATTATAAAAGCGTTAAAGGTATTTTAAACTATTTTTAACCAAAGACATAATTTTAACCTTAAATAATAATTTAAAATGGCATTAGAACTTACAGATGCAAACTTTGCAGAATTAGTAGAAAAATCAGACAAACCGGTATTAGTAGATTTTTGGGCTGAATGGTGTGGACCTTGCCGCATGGTAGGTCCCATTGTTGAAGAGTTATCCAAGGATTTTGAAGGTAAGGCCGTAGTTGGTAAAGTAAATGTAGACAACAACCCCGAAATATCAATGAAGTACGGAATTCGTAACATACCTACTTTATTGGTTTTTAAAGGCGGAGAAATTGTAGACAAACAGGTGGGTGCGGTTCCTAAATCTGTTTTGGCAGAAAAATTAACTAAACAACTGTAAAAATAAAACTTCACTTATTTAATCGCCATTAGATAATCTAATGGCGATTTTTTTTATATTTAGTTGTGGCTTTAAACATAGACCGTAAATATTTAGAACCCATCAGCCGAATAGAATTTTTGGCTCGTCAGGTAGTGGAAGGATTTATTACCGGTTTACATAAAAGTCCTTTCCATGGCTTTTCGGTTGAATTTGCAGAGCACAGGCAATACAACAAAGGCGAATCTACAAAGCATATTGATTGGAAATTATTCGGCAGAACCGAAAAACTATTTATTAAACGTTTTGAGGAAGAAACAAACTTAAGGTGCCAGATCGTTATTGATGGGTCATCTTCTATGTTATTTCCGTTTGATACTGACAATAATGATATAAAAAAACTGAACAAACTGGGTTTCTCTGCCTATGCGGCTGCTGCGCTTATTCATCTGCTAAAAAAACAACTGGATGCTATTGGCTTAAGCGTGTTCAATGAAAATGTTTTTCTTCAAACTCCGGCCAAATCAACACCGGTTCACATTAAACTCCTATACTCGGAACTCGAAAAATTACTTTCTGCAAAGCCCGACGATAAGGTCCACAAAACAGATGTTATAAAATCAATTCACACCATAGCTGAAAGTATTCATAAGCGCTCGCTGGTTATTATTTTTAGCGACATGTTTGATAACGGTCACCAATTAAATGAAATAATGGGTGCTCTTCAACATTTAAAATATAACAAACACGAAGTACTATTTTTCCACACATTATCCAATAAGTTAGAACGCGATTTTAATTTCGAAAATCGTCCGTACACCTTTATTGACAGTGAAACACGAGAAGAAGTAAAATTAAATCCAACCCAAGTAAAAGAGTCTTTTAAATTGCATATGCAAGAATTTAACAAAGAATTGAAAGCAAAATGCGCGGGTTTAAAAATTGATTATATTGATGCCGATATCGATCAGGGATTCGAGAAAATTTTACAAGCCTACCTGATTAAACGAAGTAGTATGTTATAGCGTCCCTTCTTGAATTCGTTTACAAATAATCTCACAAGCTTCATCCAGTAAATTAAATACTTTTTCAAATCCATCATTTCCTCCGTAATAAGGATCGGGAACCGAAATGTTTTGGCCCGGTTTAGATTCGTTCAAGATTAATCGCACTTTACTTTGATCAGATTTTGTTCTGGCGATACTTAACACATTAGAATAATTGGAGGAATCCATAGTGTAAATAATATCAAACTGATCAAAATCGCTTACATTAAACTGACGCGATACTAATTTACTGATATCAATTCCTTTTGTTTTAGAATGTAATACCGATCGGGGATCTGGATTTTCTCCAGCATGAAGACGGGAAGTTCCGGCAGAATCAACTTCAATGCTTAAACCATATTTTACGGCTTTATTTCTTAGAACACCCTCTGCAACCGGAGAGCGGCAAATATTGCCCAAACAAACCATCAAAATTTTCATGTGTTCTTATTCAATTATTTTTAAACGTAAGAATTATAACTAAATATACGTTACACCTATTGGCTTATATCCACTTTTTAGATCGAAAAATACCCAATGTAATGGCAACCGATAATACCATAAGCAAAATGGCAAAGGGATAACCGAAATCCCAATTTAATTCGGGCATAATTTTAAAGTTCATGCCATAAAGACTGGCAATTAAGGTTGGAGGCATAAAAACAACAGAAGCAACTGTAAATATTTTTATGATTTTATTTTGTTCGATATTTAATAAACCCAAAAAGGTGTTTTGTAAATATTCTAAACGTTCAAAACCAAACTCGGAGTGATAAAGAAGAGAATTTATATCCTTGATAATAATCCTTAAACGCTGGTTACACTCCGGAGGAAAAAATTCACTTTTAAGCATCGCTGATATTACCCGCTGCTTATCTATGATATTTTCGCGTAACAACATGGTGGTTTCCTGAAACTGTGCAATACTAAATAAAATATCTTCTCGCATGTTTCGATTTAAATTCAACTCGCTACTGATCGAATTGGTGTCTCGCGCAATAGCCTCAATTAAATCGGCATCCATGTCTACACGCGTTTCAAACACAGAAACCAGAATATGATATCCACTGGGGAAAGCTCTGGAATTGGTATCAAACTTTCTTATAACATCGCTAAATGATCTTAGTTCGGTATAACGATAGGTAATTAAATAATTATCCTTTAAAATAAAAGAAACCGGTTCGTTAATATATTGCTGATTTTCCTGAATTAAAAAATTTGAGTTGGCAATTATAAAATCATCCGTTTCTAAAAATCGTGAAGAACTCTCAATTTCCTCTATTTGCGTTTCGCTCTGGAAATTAACTTTATATAATTGCTGCACCCTTTGTTTCTCATCGTCTGTAGGCTCTATCAAATCTATCCACAACAAATTTGAACTTTCAATATTAACCAATATATTAATATTTGTGTCGCGTGTTATACGATCGCCATTACGATAAAAAATACTAATCATAGCCTTCTGATATTGAAAAGGTTTAACGAACTAAAAATAAAACGAGGAAAGACTCTCTTTATAATGAAAAAAAAGCTAGTTTTTAGCCAGTAAATATCCGGCCTTGTATTTAAGGCATTTGCAATATCGACTACTACCATCACCGTTCATTTATCGGATATACTTTAAATTTGCTGCAAATATAGTCTTTTTATAGTACAAACCACTGTTAAGATCATGATCTTTATCTAATTTCAGAATGGTTTTTGAGCGCATTAATTCTCCTTTCGGTTTGCCTCCAGCTGGTTTGTTATGGAATAAAATTGCTGCAATGACAGTTGTTCAGGTCTTTTAGTGTAAATCTCTTCCGATAATTGCTCTGCTGTAAATCCCAAACCCCGTAATGAGTTACGAAGCATTTTTCTTCGCTGATTAAAACTTGTTTTTACCACTTGCTTAAACAAAATCTCGTTACAGGGTAATATAGTTTCTTTTTTTCGGGTTAAACGCAATACTCCCGATTTTACTTTTGGCGGAGGATTAAAAACATTTTCGTTTACAGTAAATAAATATTCAGCATTATAATAAGCTTGTGTTAACACACTTATTATACCATATTCCTTAGATCCAGGACCAGAGCATATTCTTTCTGCCACCTCTTTTTGAAACATACCGCTCATTTCCGGTATCAGGTGTTTGTAATCGAGCATTTTAAAAACAATCTGACTGGAAATATTGTATGGATAGTTACCGATAAGTCCAAACTCAGTATTGTTAAATAATTTTGCTAAATCTAATTTTAAAAAATCACCTTCAATTACTTTTTGATTTAGTTGAGGAAAATGTTCTTTTAAATAACCAATACTTTCACTGTCAATGTCAATTACATAAACTTCTTTTTGCGGATTTTGCAGTAAAAATTGAGTTAATACCCCCATACCCGGACCAATCTCCAAAAGTTTAGTGTAGGTATTTAATTGCAACGATTCGGCTATACGTTTTGCAATTTCTAAGTCAGTTAAAAAATGTTGTCCTAAATGTTTTTTTGCTCTTACCCTATCCATTATCTACCATTTTTAAAATGGTTCTAAAGGCAACAAACTTTCCTTCGTACTTACTTTTATGATCGGCCTGTAAACGAGGTGCTTCTTGTTTTTGGTAGCGATCGTAATCTGTTAAACTCTCGCATAAATATTGAATTGAGTAGGTGTGACCCTGAGGCTCATCGGTCAATACTCTACAAAAACGATATTCCTTAAAAAAACCGGTTTTCATCACATCGGGTATATGAATGTTTTTCATCCATTCCACCCACTCTGTATGAACATCATTATCAATATTTACGGTAACGTTATATATTATCATCTTGAAAAATACTTATCTAACAAAAGAACAAAGAAAAAAGAGAAAACAGAAAAGATAAATTGTATTTATTTAGGATTAGAATAGTCGACTAATCGATAGTTGAGAATTAAAAGTTGACAGTTAGTAGTTGAGTTTTGCTATTAATAATAGTCGTCTTACTAATTTTTACTTAAAACTTTAAACTGAAATCTATAAACTATTATTGTACTCGTACTCGCGGATCTAGTAAACCGTATACAATATCCACCGTAATGTTAATAATAACAAATATGATTGCCACTACCAACACACTTCCTATAACAACGGGTAAATCATATTTTTCTAAGGCGGAAACAACCTCTGCCCCTATCCCTTTCCAGCCAAAAACGTGCTCAATAAAAACCGACCCGGCCATTAATCCAGCAAACCAACCCGAAACAGCCGTAACAACTGGTGTCATTGCATTTTTTAATGCGTGTTTAAAAATAACCTTGTAATAACTTAATCCTTTTGCGGTAGCGGTTCTAATGTAATCCTGGCTTAAAACCTCCAACAATGAACTACGGGTTAACTGAACAATAACGGCCAGGGGCCTAATTCCGAGAGCAAATGCCGGTAAAATCAAATTCTTTAAAGATAAAACCTCTCCCTCAAAAGGATCAATAGTATATAAACTTCCTGTTAATTCCAAACCGGTATATTCTCCCAATAAATAAGCAAAAAACCACGAAATAATTAGTCCCATAAAAAAGGAAGGACCAGACATGCCTAATACAGCAAAAAACAAGGAAGAACTATCAAGCCAGGTATCTTTTCTTACGGCCGAAATAATCCCTAATATAACCCCAAAAAATGTAGCAAAGGTCATAGCTGCTGCAGCCAGCACAAAAGTTTCGGGAAGCGATTCGTACAATATTTCGGAAACTTTACGCTTGCTTTGATAAGACCTTCGCAAATAAGGCGATTTGAGCACTAAAACGTTGTCATCCGAAATTTTAAAAAGTTCTTTAGCATCCGAATATTTTTCTCGGTCTAGATACAAATGATCTTCACTATTATAAGGATTATGGACAGAGAGAGGGGATAAATCATTTAAGTACATCAAAAACTGAAAATACAACGGTTTATCACGGCCCAAATCTCGGTTTATCTGATCTATTGAAGCAACATCGGCCCTTTGTCCCAGCATCATTCGGGCGGGATCGCCGGGCAAAACATTAAATAGAAGGAACACAATTGTAATAACACCCAGTAAAACCAGGAACCCATAAAGCAATCGTTTTATAATAAATTTTATCACTTACTTAAGGTAATTGTTTTTAATAGTTTCAAAATCGGGTAAATCATTATAATGCCACATATTTATTACGGTACCATTTTTTACCAACATTAACCCTGGGTTAGCTCTAATCATTGTTTTTAATTGTGTTTCATCAACATTATAAAATTCAAACAATAAATTATTTTCATGGCGAACTTCTTCAACCAATTTGTATGATGATGCCGTTAAACCAATAAACTCTCCTCCGTTTTCGATAATTTTCTGAGACAAGGCATTAAATTCATTAAGAGGCTGAAGGTTTGATTTGGTTACATCATACATAACCAATAAAAAGAAAGGTTTTTCGTTCTTTAAAACATCTTCAGTTACATCTGTGCTTCCGTCCAGCGATCGAATAGCAAAATCATGAATAGGAGGTTTGTAGCCTTCCTTAATTTTTTCTTCCTTACGATCCACATATTCAAAATTTGCAAACCAAACCGAATCTTTTTTCGTTAATTCCTCCGTAACAAGAGTTTCTATAGCTCCGGTTTGTTTGTTTTTGTAGGTAAATGTTATTTTAAATTCATCCTGTGGAGCGCCCTCGGGAATTGCCATCCCTTCGTTTATATTTTTACCTATGGCATAAGGTCTAAAATCTTTTACAGGCAAATGGTTGTAACAGTGAACAGTAAACCAAGTGGTAGCAACAGTGCTTAATACAAGGGTTATCCAATCGCCCTTAAATTCGAAAACAGACTGAATTTTGTTTCTGTATAAAAAAATGGGAGTTATAAATAAAAGCAGAATTATATCTTTTGAGAAGCTTTGCCAAGGAGTTAATTTAATAGCGTCTCCAAAACAACCGCAATCAGTTACTTTGTTAAAATAAGCACTATAAAAAGTTAGAAAAGTAAAAAAAATGATCATACTCATTAACGACCAAGCAGTAAAACGCGCTCGGGTTCCGGTTAACGTTAAAACACCGGCAACAACTTCAAAAACACAAATAAACATAGATAGCGGCAAAGCGAGCGGTATGGCCCATTCGGTTCCAAAAACAGTGAAGTATTCGGCTAGTTTGTAGGAAAATCCAAGCGGGTCGTTAGCTTTTATTAAACCCGAAATAATGAATAAAACACCCACAAAAACTCTACTTATTGTTACTATAATATTCATATTATTAACACTTTAGAATTGCTTAAACCAAACTTAATAAATAATTAGCTTGATTATTTAGAATTTAGATTAATTAAGAATTTTGAGAGATTAATTTTCAAACTTCTCTCCCAATCGAATAAGCGAAAAAATTGAATAATTAATCATATCCTGGTAATTGGCATCTATACCTTCGGATATGATCGTATTACCTTTGTTATCCTCTATTTGTTTAACCCTCATTATTTTCATCAATATTAAATCGGTTAATGAAGAAACCCTCATATCGCGCCAGGCCTCACCATAATCATGATTTTTATCTTCCATTAACCGCTTAGTGGCATCAATATGCTTCGAGTATAAAGCCTCCCCTTCAGCAACCGATAATTCAAGTTGATTAGCATAACCCAACTCCAATTGAATGAGGCCAATAATACAATAGTTTACAACTCCAATATACTCGTTTCGGATATCCTCTTTAATTTTTTGAGTACCCTTTTCCTCTATGCTCCTGATTCGCTGCGCTTTAATAAAAATTTGATCGGTAATAGATTCTGGTCTTAAAATTCGCCAGGCACTACCGTAATCTTTCATCTTTTTAATAAAAATATCTTTGCATTTTTTTACAACAGAATCGTATTGTTGGGAAGTATTATTCATAAATTGCAATCGAAATGAGCGTTAAATATACATTTTTAAACTCAAAAAGTTTACTTAATACAAAGGGAACTTTAACTGAATTGAATAAACAAATTTGGGGTGTTTTAAACCTTACTCACGATTCTTTTTTTGATGGTGGCCAATATAATTTATTAAATAAAGCCATCATGCAAACCGAAAAAATGCTGGAAGAAGGGGCTGATGTTATTGATGCAGGTGGAGCAAGCTCAAGGCCGGGAGCTGAATTAATTAATGAACAAGAGGAATTAAACAGGGTTATTCCTTACGTAAAGGAAGTAAAAAAGCTATTCCCAAAAATAACATTATCAATAGATACCTTTAATAGCAAAGTAGCCGAAGCCGCTTTAATTGAAGGAGCTGATATAATAAACGATATATCGGGCGGAAATATAGATCCCAACATTTTTGAGGTAGTTAAAAAACACCAATGCCCCCTGGTAATTATGCACATGCGAGGAAATCCAACCAATATGCAGCAGCAAAACAACTACCATAATCTGGTAAATGAGGTTGTTTATGAATTAAGTTTACAAGTATCTAAAGCCAAAAAAGTAGGAATTAACGATATAATAATTGATCCCGGTTTTGGATTCTCAAAAAATACCGAACAAAATTTCATGCTCTTAAAAAATTTAGAGCAGTTTAAAATTTTAGGATATCCTTTATTGGTGGGTCTATCCAGAAAATCCATGATATACAAAACTTTAAATACAACTCCCGAAAAAAGCTTAAACGGTACTACTATTTTAAACACCATTGCGCTTTTAAAAGGTGCTGATATTTTAAGAGTTCACGACGTTAAAGAAGCAAAAGAAATTATTTATCTTGTAAATCAATTTTAATCAATGCTTTTGCAGTCATTCATACAATTTCGCTTTTTAGATTTAATTGATATTATTTTGGTAAGCCTATTGCTTTACGAATTATATAAGTTGATTAAAGGCTCCACCGCCATCAATATTTTTATTGGAATTTTATCTATTTATCTTTTTTGGCTTATTGTAAAAGCATTAAACATGCAATTGCTGGGTACCATATTAGGTCAATTTATTGGTGTTGGGGTAATTGCTTTGGTGGTGGTTTTTCAGCAAGAAATTAGAAGATTTTTATTATTAATTGGTACCAATGGTTTTTTAGCTAATCCAAAATTTAAACTTTTCGAATGGAAATCGAACAAAAAACTTAAGCAACTTCATTTAGATATACCCAGCCTAATAAAAGCATGTGCGCACATGTCTCAATCCAAAACCGGAGCAATTATGGTTTTAACAACCAATAGCGATTTAAAGTTTTATATTAACACCGGTGATGCTATAAATGCAAAATTATCTCAGCGTTTGTTGGAAAGTATTTTTTATAAAAATAGTCCCTTACACGATGGTGCAGTAATAATTGCAGATAACCAAATTATGGCCGCCCGCTGTGTTTTACCTGTAACCGAAAACCCCGATTTTCCGGCTAATTTAGGGATGCGACACAGAGCAGCTGTTGGTATTACAGAAATATCGGACGCCATAGTGGTAATTGTATCCGAGCAAACCGGAGAATTATCGTTTGCCAAAGATGGTGTTTTAAAAACAAAATTAAGTCCGGAAAAATTAACCCGGCTTTTAGATGAAATTTTTCATTAATTTGGTACTGTTAAATGAAAAAGCTATTTAAAACAGCGCTGCTAGTATTGCTGCTTTGGCTAATTGCCCCCTTTGCAAAAGCTCAAACCTATAATTTTCAAATCTATTCTGTAAAACAAGGTCTTCCCTCTTCCCAAATCTTATCTATTTACCAAGATAACCTGGGCTTTATGTGGTTTGGCACCCATGGCGGCGGGGTGTGTAAGTTTGATGGAAAAAAATTTATAACCTATACAGCAAGCGATAGCTTGGCAAGTAATTATGTTTACAGTATTTCTCAGGATAATGAAGGGCATATGTTATTTGGCACTGATAACGGCTTGTCTCTTTTTAACGGAAGAACTTTTAGAAATATTAGAACCAATCAAGGCTTGCCCAACAATTGGGTGTGGAAAGTATTAAGAGACAAAAAAGGCATAATATGGATAGGTACTAAAAAAGGACCCTGTTATTTAGAAAAAGGAATAATAAAAACATTACCCGTTTTAAACAACGACAGCGCGCTGCATAAAAACACCATTTTTAACATTTACGAAGATTCCAAAGAAAAAATCTGGTTTTGTACTAAAAAAGACGGTATAATCTCGATACAAAAAAATAAACTTTTAAAAATAAATAAAGAGAGCGGTTTAAGCATGAATGCGGTGTTTTGTTTAAACGAGGATCTCAATAAAAATTTGATTGCCGGTACCTTTATGGCTATCGATAAAATAAATTCAAGTTTTAAAGCTAATACCATAACTGATTCCATCTTAGGTTCCTCTAACCGAATTACCGGTATGGTTAAAGACGACTTTAACAATTTTTGGATTACCACGCCCACTGGTTTATTTTATACACTTAATAATTTTAAATCATTTAATAGAATCATATCTAAAAACGGATTACCTACAATTAGTTTAACCTGTATTTTTAAAGATCTTGAAGGCAATTTATGGATAGGCACGGATGGAAACGGTGTTGTTAAGTTCTCATCGCTAAAATTTGTAAACTTTAACCGAAAAGATTCAATACCATCAGACTATATAAATACAATTGCATTAAAAGACGATCATTTAATAGTTGGAACAAATTTAGGTGGGTTAAGTTTTAATATTCAAAAAAAACATTATTACTCATTTAAACACAATCCTGATAATCGCAAATTAAATCAGATTATAGGAAGTAAAATCTCATCCATAGATACCGATAGTAACCATATATATTTTGGAACACAAAATGGACTTAGTGTATTTGATGGTAAAAAATTCACTAATTACGACACGCTTAATGGTTTAAAAGATGTCTTAATAAGAACTTTAAAACAGATTGAAAATAATAAGGTAATTATTTCAACCCGAAAAGGTTTAAACTTATATGAAAATGGAAAAATCAACCCCCACTTTGATCCCGATAATAAAATATGTGATGTAGAAGTTTGGAAATTTGAGGTAGAATCAAAAGATATTATTTGGTTAGCAACCGATAATGGTTTAATAAGATATAATTTTAAAACCAATGAAATTAAAAAGTTTGGAGCTAAAGAAGGATTAGAAGATGGTTACATAAGATCAGTAGCAATAGACCATAAAAACAACCTTTGGATTACAACGCCTAACGGACTTTACTGGTACAATAGAAAAACATTTAAAAAGTTTGGAGAAAACGAAGGTTTAAAAAACAATTCAAACATTTATTCCATCACTTTTGATAAACGAGGATATTTATATCTGGGTAACGGAAAAGGATTGGATAGATTAGACCTAAACACGTTCTATACAAACTATAAATTATCCATTAAATCGTATACCGATCAGGATGGTTTTATTGGTGATGAATGTAATTTAAATGCATCAGCCTTAGATGAAAGTGGTAAACTATGGTTAGGTACTGTAAAAGGGGTAACGGTTTTTGACATTAAATGGGATAGATATAATTTAAAAGCTCCCGCAACTCATATCACTGATATACGATTAGATTTCGAAAAATTTAATTACGATTTATTTTCTTCAGAATTTGATTCAATTAATCAACTACCATTAAACTTAACATTACCCTATAATAAAAATCACTTAACTTTTGACTTTGTTGGATTATCCTATACAAATCCAGATGTCGTTGTTTATCAGTATAAATTAGAAGGACTAGAGGATAAATGGTCACCATTAACTTCTAAAACAGAAGCAACCTATCCAAGTTTGCCTCCTGGAACATACACTTTTAAAGTTAAAGCCAGAAATAACGATGGCGAATGGAATCACATACCAGCAGATTTTTCTTTCACCATCACCCCTCCTTTCTGGAAAACACCCTGGTTTATTGTTTTAATGATCATTGCTGGATCGTTTGCTATATATGGATTTATTAAGTACCGAATTAAAAAACTAGAAGAATCTAAACTCATCCTCGAAGAACAAGTACAAGAAAGAACCAAGGAATTAAGAGAAGAAAAAGAAAAAGTAGAAAAAATTAATTTAGAGGTTATTGAGCAGAAAAATATTATTGAAGAAAAAAACAAGG